>DDST01000193.1:20072-20231 GCA_002343485.1 Proteobacteria bacterium UBA2383 | reverse complement strand
GACGAGGCACACCGCAGCCAGTACAACACGCTGGCACTGAACATGCGCGCGGCGCTGCCGAAGGCGATGTTCCTGGCATTTACCGGCACGCCGCTGATTGCCGGCGAGGAACGCACCAAGGAGGTTTTCGGCGATTACGTGTCGATCTACGACTTCCAG
>DDST01000193.1:0-20059 GCA_002343485.1 Proteobacteria bacterium UBA2383 | reverse complement strand
CCGACCTCAACGACGACATCTACCAACTGATCGAGAACGCCGAACTCGATCCTGAGCAGGAAGCGAAGCTGGAGCGCGAACTGGGTCGGCAGTACCACCTGATTACACGCGACGAGCGGCTGGAAACCGTCGCGCAGGACATCGTGCGCCACTTCCTGGGGCGCGGCTTCGTCGGCAAGGCGATGGTGNNATGTACGACAAGGTGCAGGCGCACTGGGCGGTGGAAACCGCCCGGGTGCAATCGGAACTGGCGGCGCTGAAGTATCTGCCCGGTAGCGACATGAGCCCCGAGCAGGCGCAGCGCGATCGGCGCCGCGCCGAGCTGAAGCAGCGACTGGCCGTGCTGACCAGCACCGAGATGGCGCTGATCGTGTCGCCGGGGCAGAACGAAATCGAGCAGATGCGCAAGCTGGGGCTCGACATCGAGCCGCACCGCAGGCGCATGAACGACTCGGAGCCCGGTCTCGACGAGCGCTTCAAGGACACCGTCGACCCGCTGCGCCTGGTCTTCGTCTGCGCCATGTGGCTGACCGGCTTCGATGCGCCAAGCTGCTCGACGGTGTACCTCGACAAGCCGATGCGCAACCACACGCTGATGCAGACCATCGCCCGCGCCAATCGCGTGTGCGCGCACAAGGTCGGCGGCGTCGAGAAGAAAAACGGCGAAGTGGTTGACTACTACGGCGTCTTCCGGCGCCTGAAGAAAGCCCTCAAGGACTACGGCCAAGGGGGAGAAAACGCCGACGATGCGCCCATCAAGGACAAGGCCGCGCTTTTCCGCCTTCTCGACGAGGCCATTGAGCAAGGCCGCGCCTTCTGCGCGTCCAAAAGCATTCACCTTGACCAGGCGCTTGAAAGCAGCGACGTCTTTCAAAAAATTGGCCTCTTCGAAAGCTGGGCTAATACCTTGCTAGCCAAGGATGCGTATCGAAAGACCTTCAGCGTCTACGAAAACACCATCACCGGTCTCTATGAAGCCAGTAAACCGGAGATTCTTGGTCAACCCGCGGTCCGCGCCGTGGCCGTTTTTCAATATCTCCGGGGCGTCGTCGACAGCCTCATCCAACAGCAGGATATTGAATCGACGATCCGCAAAATTGGCGAACTGCTCGATGAGAGTCTTATCGTCAACGACGCGGACTATGCGAAGGTCAGGGAATCCAGCGCGAGCTTCAAGATCCGGCAACAGAACCGGTACTGGGATCTGAGCACGATCGATTTTGACCAGCTCCAGAAAGAGTTCAAGCAGGCGGCCTACAAGAATATCGAAATCGCCGATCTGCGCGCCTTTCTCGAAAAGAAGCTCAATGACATGCTCAGCCAGAACCGCACCCGTCGCGACTTTGCGGAACGCCTGCAAGAAATCATCGACACGTACAACGCCGGATGCAGTTCAGCCGATGCGGACTTTGCCGAGTTGGTCAAGTTTGCCCAAACACTCAAGGAGGAAGAAGAACGTCACGTCCGTAAGGGTCTCACCGAAGACGAACTCGAAATCTACGATCTTCTCTGCAAGGATGCCATGACCCAGAAGGAAGAGAAGCAAGTCCGCCTCGCGGCCAAGGCTTTGCTCAAGCGCCTGACCGAAACATCGCCCAAGGTGCTCGTGCAAGATTGGTTCAAGGACAGCCAAACCCGATGGGCCGTCCGGGATGAAGTCGGCAAGATCCTCGATAGTCATCTTCCCGACGCGAGTTACGACAAGGATCTCTTCATCAAGAAGCGGGACAGCGTCTTCGAACTCACGCTTGATCTGGCGATCAATCACCGGAAATGGGCGGCCTAGCAAGCCTATCTCTTCGCGATGAAAGCCTTTCCCAGCCGCTGCCCCATCCGCACGGTCGCGTCCGGCTGCATTTCACGGTCCCAACGCACCGCGCCGGGGCCGAATAGCAGAATCACTGTAGACCCCATGTTGAAGCGGCCCATCTCGGCGCCTTTGTCCAGCCGCACCGCGCCGTCACCCTGCAACGGATAATTCCAATGGCGGATCGTGGTTCCCAGCGGTGGCGTAATTGCTCCCGCCCACACGGTTTCAATCGACGCCACATTGATCGCCCCAACCAGCACCAGCGCCATAGGCCCCGCCGGCGTATCGAATAACGTCACCACCCGCTCGTTACGGGCGAACAGCCTTGGGACCATCCGGGTGGTGAGCGGCGAAACGCTGTACAACTTTCCAGGGATATGCACCATCTCCCGTAATTGGCCCGTCAGCGGCAGGTGAATGCGATGGTAATCACGCGGTGACAGATACAACGTGGCAAATGTGCCGCCCTGGAACGGTTGGGCTCGCTCGGCATCACCGCCCAGCAATCCGGTGAGTGAGAAAGTGCGCCCCTTGGCTTGCAACAAGGTATCCGCATCTGCTGTCCCCGCCTGGCTGACCGCACCATCGACCGGACAACACACCACCCGGTCGCTAGGGACAAAGGGGCGCGCGCCGGGTTTGAGCGCCCGGGTGAAAAAGGCGTTGAAATCAGGATAAGCGTGTAGATCCGGTTCCAGTGCTTCCAACAGATTCACCCGGAAATGCCGGACAAACAGGCGGATCAGCGTGTCCTTGAACCAAGGCGTCCGTATTCGCGCCGCCCAATAGATGAGCCGGGTTAATAACCGCTGCGGCAACAGGTATTGCGGCATATTGCGAAGATGATCGCCCAAGGTTGCGGACATCGGAGAAGTTTTCAGCTTAGACATGGTCAGGAAATTCGGCTGGTTCAAAGCAAGCAAGCATATCCGGTTGGCTGTTGAAACGATAGAATCTACCGGTTATTCACCGGTTTCGTTCACGTCCGCTAACCGCCGATCTTCCACCGCGCCGCATGGTGACGACTTATGACCTCCCACGACGATGTCCTCTCTTCTCTCCATACCCTTCGTGACTTTACCCGTTGGGGCGCCAGCCGGATGAACGAAGCCGGTCTGCATTTCGGTCATGGGACGGACAATGCCCTTGACGAAGCAGCGGCACTGGTATTGCACACGCTGCACCTGCCCCCTGATTTGCATACGGAATACTTGCAGGCATCCCTGACCTCGTCAGAGAAGCAAGCGATAGTGCACCTGTTGGAGCGGCGTCTGGTGGAACGCAAACCCGCCGCGTACCTGACCCAGCGCGCCTGGTTCATGGGTCTGCCATTTTACGTCGATGAGCGGGTATTGATTCCGCGTTCGCCACTGGCCGAATTAATCGAACGGCAGTTCGCGCCCTGGTTGCCGGACAGCCGCAAGGTGGAACACATCCTCGACTTGGGAACCGGCAGCGGTTGCCTCGGCATCGCCTGCGCCTATGCGTTCCCAGACGCTCAGGTGGATTTGGTGGATGTCTCCACCGATGCGATGGCCGTAGCGCAACGCAATGTCGCCGAACACGGTCTGGACGATCAGGTCCAAGTTATTCAATCCGATCTATTCTCAGCACTCAAGGGCCGCCACTATGATTTGATCATCAGCAACCCGCCCTATGTGGCGCTGGAGGAACTCGATACCCTGCCGGCCGAATATCACCATGAACCGCGCCTGGGTTTGGCTGCCGGCGTGGCTGGACTGGACGTGGTGCTGGAAATTCTGCATCAGGCTGCGGATTTCTTGAAGCGTGACGGGTTATTGGTGGTCGAGGTCGGTAACGCCCAATACGCGCTATGTGAAACCTTGCCCGATGTGCCATTCACCTGGCTGGAGTTCGAGCGGGGTGGCCAAGGGGTGTTTTTGTTGAATGCCGCGCAAGTGCGCCGGTTATAAAGGAGCGCCTAATGGATACGACCCTGGTTTTCGACCCGGTACTGATCAGCAAGTACGATAAAGCGGGTCCCCGTTACACCTCTTACCCAACGGCCGTACAGTTCCACGATGGCTTTGGCGAGGCCGAATACCGGGAACAAGCGCACGCCAGTAACGCCAGTGGCCGGCCGTTATCACTCTATCTTCACATCCCATTTTGCGACACCGTCTGTTTCTACTGCGCCTGCAACAAGATTGTCACTAAGAACCGCCGGCATACCGTGCCTTATCTCGATCATCTCCACCGGGAAATCGCGCTGCAAGGCGCATTGTTTGACCGCTCCCGGCCCGTCACGCAACTGCATTGGGGCGGCGGCACACCCACTTTTATCAGTGCCGGTGAGATGCGCGAATTGATGCGGGTCACTGGTGAATATTTTCAGCTGCTGGACGATGATCGTGGCGAGTATTCCATTGAGGTCGATCCCCGCGAGACGGACGATGGCACGATTGCTTTATTGCGTGAACTAGGGTTCAACCGGTTGAGTCTGGGGGTGCAGGATTTTGATCCCCAGGTGCAGCAGGCGGTCAACCGTCTTCAGTCCCGCGAGATCACGCTCAAGGTCATGGATGCCGCGCGCCGTGAAGGCTTTCACTCAATCAGCGTGGACTTAATGTATGGGTTGCCGTTGCAAAGCGTAGCCAGTTTCGGGCGCACAGCCGATGACATGATTGCTCAGAACCCGGATCGAATTTCCGTCTTCAATTACGCGCATCTGCCGGATCTGTTCAAAACCCAGCGGCAGATCGACCCCAGCACCCTGCCATCGCCCGCAGTCAAGCTGGAAATTCTGCAAACCGTCATCGACCGGCTGACCGCAGCCGGTTATGTCTACATCGGCATGGACCACTTCGCGAAACCAGAGGATGAACTGGCCCAGGCGCAGCAAGCCGGAACGCTGTATCGTAATTTTCAGGGTTATAGCACCCACGCTGATTGTGACCTGATTGGCCTCGGTGCGACCTCGATTGGCATGGTTGGCGACAGTTACAGCCAGAATCTGAAAGGGCTGGAGGCGTATTACACGCGAATTGACGAGGGCCAACTGGCAGTGTTCCGAGGGATACGCCTGGATGCTGATGACCGGCTGCGGCGCGCGGTGATCACAGCACTAATTTGCTGCTTTGAGCTGGAGTTTGCCGTTTTCGAACGCCAGTATGGCCTTGTTTTCAGTCACTACTTCGCGGTGGAACTGGCAGAGCTGGCCGATATGCAAACAGATGGTTTGCTGACGCTGTCCGGGACGGGAATTCGCGTCTTACCGCCGGGCCGGCTGCTGATCCGCAACATTTGCATGGTATTCGACCGTTATTTGCGGGCACAGAAACAGCAGCGGTTTTCCAAGGTCATTTAAATGACGCTGTTCAAAGGGATGGCGCAATATTTTTATGAACGATGAAACAGCGGCTTTGAATAAACCTGTCACGCCAACAGTCAGCGATGCCCTGCCGGTTCTCCACGGTTTAGGAATGCTGACGGACCTGGACTGGTATTTCGCCCGCTTCATGGAGCGTTTGGCCGGCGGCGCCTCACCGGAATTGGCGCTGGCGGCGGCGCTGGCCAGCCATGCCACCGGGCAGGGTGATATTTGCGTCAATCTCCGCCAGTGGGCGCAACGCTGGAAGATCATGGCAACTAAAATGGAGACTCCACCGCTGTTCACCCTGCCGCCGGCTAGCGAGTGGCTGGATGCGTTACGCGCACGTTCTGTCGTGGGCCAGCCCGGTGAACGCCAGCCCCTGGTGCTCGATCGCCGAGGCCGATTGTATCTTTACCGTTACTGGGAATATGAACAGCGCTTAGCCCGCGATCTATTGCAGCGAGCCAGGGAAGCGCCGCCGTCCGTGGATGAAACCCAATTGCGCGCCGATCTCGATCGATTGTTTCCGCGCCATCCCGCATTGACCGGGCCAGACTGGCAAAAAGTGGCCGCGGTCGTAGCAACGCTGAAGCGCGTCTGCGTGATCTCTGGCGGTCCCGGCACGGGTAAAACCAGCACCGTGCTGCGCATTCTGGCGCTGTTGACCGGGCAGGCTGAGCGGCCCTTGCGCATCGCGCTGGCCGCGCCGACAGGTAAGGCGGCGGCACGGATGCAAGAGTCGATTCGCGCTGCCAAGCCAGGGCTGGGATTGACGGCTGAACAAGCGACGCAAATCCCCGAGGAAGCATCTACGCTGCACCGTTTGCTGGGTAGCCGCCCTGATTCCGTCTATTTCCGCTATAACAGCGATAACCCATTGCCTTTGGATGTGCTGGTTGTCGATGAAGTGTCGATGGTCGGACTGGCGCTGCTGGCCAAGACGGTCGATGCGCTATTGCCTTCGACGCGGCTGATTCTACTGGGCGACAAGGACCAACTGGCCTCGGTGGAGGCTGGATCGGTGCTCGGTGATCTGTGTACCGGCGCGGGGCGGTTTTCCCCCGAATTCCAAAGCCGGCTGGCGGCATTGACCGGCGAAGCGCTGCCGCGCGGCAAAGAGTCATCCTCCTCTTTGGTCGATGCCATTGTGTTGCTGCGGCACAGCTACCGGTTCAGCGCTACCAGTGGCATTGGCGCTTTGGCGCAGGCGGTGAATCGGGGCCGGGCGATGGAAACAGCAGCCTTGCTGGATGGCCGTCACGAGGATATTGACTGGCGCACCTTGGCCGATGCTGACGCCTTGCCAGCACAACTGGAAGAACCGGTTGCCGAAGGATTCACCGCTTATCTGGATGCTGTGCAGGCGGGCGCTGGACCGGCCGCCGTCTTCGAGCAATTCAGCCGTTTCCGCGTATTATGCGCGGTGCGCAATGGACCCTTTGGGGTGAAAGCGCTTAATTCATTATGCGAAACGATATTGCACCATCGGGGACTGATCGATCATCACCAGACATGGTACCCGGGCCGGCCCGTCATGGTCATTCGCAATGATTACAACTTGCGGCTGTTCAACGGCGACATTGGCATGACCCTGCCTGACCTGGAGGAGCCGGAACGGATGAGCGTATTCTTCCTGGGCAACGATGGCGCACTGCGAAGCTTCGCGCCCGCACGGTTGCCGGAACATGAAACCGTCTATGCAATGACGGTGCATAAGAGCCAGGGGTCGGAGTTCGAGCGAGTGCTGGTCGTGACGCCGAATGAACCTTCGCCGGTATTGAGCCGGGAATTGCTGTATACGGCGTTGACCCGCGCTAAACAGCAGGCCGTGTTTTACGGGGCGCCAAACGTGTTTCAGGCCGCAGTCGAACGGCGTCTGCGGCGCTCATCAGGGTTGCGGGATCGATTGTGGCTGGAAAGAACAAGGCAGACCTGAACCTATATCCGCCGCCCCTGTCCCTTCACCGGTTTTCTCCGGCCACGCCTTGATATAGAGATCTTGCTGCGGGTAAGGAATGCGAATACCAGCCTCCTTGAACCGGTCCCAGATGTCGAACAGCACCTCATGGTGAATCGTCAGCAGGCTGTGCCGGCCTAAGTCAATATAGTATTGAATGCGAAACTTGATCGAGGAATCGGCAAAATCCCATAGCAGTACTCGCGGTTCCGGGTCTGCTAGGATCGCAGGGTGTTCCTGCATGGTTTTTTCGATAATTGCCTGCGCCTGGTGAGGGTCGGCATCATAGCTGATCCCGACCCACAGGATGGTGCGGATCACCCGGTCACTGTGGGTCCAATTGATAAACGCATTGCTGACGACATCGGAATTGGGAATGATCACCGACTCATTATCAAACGTCTGCACCGTCAAGGAACGCATACCGATGCCTCTCACTTCACCCAAATGAGTGCCGACCTGGACGATATCGCCGCTGCGCAATGGCCGTTCGATCAACAACAGCAGACCGCTGATGAAATTATTGGCCAAGCCTTGCATTCCCAGGCCAATGCCCACGCCCACCGCGCCGGCGAAGACCGCCAGCGTGGTGAGATCAATCCCGACGACCCGCAAGATGATTAAAAACCCGATCAATACCACGGTGTATTGAGTAAACACTGACAGGCTGTGGCGCACGCCTAGATCGCTGATATGTGACAGCACCCAGCGATAAGTGATCGCCCGGCTCCACTGACCGAGCCAAATCACCACCAGCAGAATGGTGGCAGTGACTAAAATGCGCCAAGCGGTGATCTCCGCCGTCCCCAAGGTAAACAGCGGTTGCTCCAGGAACGCCCAAATCGAAGCAATCACCGCCGATTCACCCGTCCAGCCGTAGGCGCGGAACAGCACCACCCATGCGCCTAGAAACAGCAACAGGTTAGCGATCCGGTGTAACGGCGTGATGACTTCCTGGGTCCACAGCAACCCATAGCCGGAATGGGTGACGGCAAAATTTTTCAACGCCACCACCAAATCGTTCAATAAGCTGCGCGCCACCAGCCAGCCAATCAAGATAGCGATAAAGATCAATAGATGACCGGCAACCAGCCAGGCTAGTTGCAGGTAGCCGAGCAGACCCAGCATCGCCGCCCCCAGCAGCGACAGCGGCATTAACAGACTGCTGTAACGTAACACGACAAACCAGAACCGATCCCCATAGACCGTGCTGAGCTGGCCGATCACCAGCCGGCGGATACGCAACACCGGCACGACGGCCCAAAATCCATACAACATGAACAGGTAATCGAGCATATTGACCACCGCATCCGGCAGGTCGCTCAAGTGCGCCAGAATCACCAAAGCCACCAACAGACTGCCGCAAATCAAGATCCAGAATAATTGCCGGTAAAGTGCGGGTTGCTGCCGTTCATCCGGCAGGCGGGGTGAGACCAGAAACAGCCAAGCCAGACTGATTGGCAGCTTGATACCAATCCATAACGACGCCAGCGTCATCAGAATACCGAATCCTGGCTGGGGAACCTCGATCAGCCATAACGCCACCAGTAAGGCCACCGGGATGCCAATTCCCAACAGGTTTGCCCACAACAATACCAGGATATTGCCGATCAACTGTTGCAGAAAACTGCCGCCCGCACCTTCCTGAGAGCCAAAATGCCGCATTGCTTGCCGCAAGCGGCCCCCAGCCACCCAAAACAGCCAGATCAGCCCTCCCTCTAGCACCGCCAGGCCCAACCAGCGAAAGGCCGTTGTATCCAGCAGCGCTCGAATGGCTGATTCGGCACTCAAGCGCACCTGATACCCCAAAACCGGGGGGGCAACCGCCAACTCTTGCAATAATTGGCTCCAGGCTTCGGCTGTCTTCGGGTAGGGTTGGCGGGTAAATAAATTCACCCGCAGCCGCTTATCATAATAATCATCCAGTTGCGCAGCGATAGAATGGGCTTGCACGAGTTGATTCTGGATCTGACCGATGCGTTGATCCAGCTCTGCCAGCAACTGAGTGACCAGTTTCAATTCCTCATCGCGCAAACGGCGATTGAATCCTGAATCCTCACGGCGCTCGATCACCTGGCGTTGCTGCTCGTAGACATTATCTTTCTGCTGCAGAAGCCCCAGGAAACGGTCGAGGTCTTCAATAATTTTTCTTGTTTTATCAAAACCTTGTTGCAAATCATCCAGCTTCGCATCCGGATTTTGCAGCAAATCCTTGACGCGCGCCAATACGGTGGCGGTTTCTGCCAGATAGCGATCCATGTTGAGCAAGTTGATTTGCTCTTCAATCGTTTGAAGTTCAGTCGCCTGGCGCCGCCACGCCGCCAGGGATTGATCGCCGTGTTCCTGAGATAGGCGCTGTTTAAGGACAGCCGCCCGATCCTGCAAGACGTTAAGATCCATTTGCAGGCGGCTCAGTAACTCGCTCTGCGCATTGCGCCGGCTCTGTTCCTGGCGCAGCAGGTACATCTTCTCGACCTGCTCCTGCCGCTGTTGCATCAGATTCAGACGTAATTTGGCCACTGCAACCTGGCTTTGCAAATTGCCCAGGTTGAGGGTTTCCAGCTCCAATTCCGTGCGCTGCTGAGCCAATAGCAATTGGGTGCGTTCCAATTGCACGGCGCGATCAGCGATGCCTTCCACAATTTCCTTGGCAGGATTCTTCAACAATTGCTCATGTACTTCCAGTTCATTAATGCTGCTTTGCAGTTCTTGTATTTGCCGGCCGGCGTTGTCCAAATCTGCCGTCGCGCTTTGCAGGCGCAAGCGGGCAGATTTGACGTCCACCTGCGTTTGTTCCATGACGAGTTCATCGATTTGCTCAGGCTTCAGTACCTCCAGTTGCCGGGGCAAATCGGCGATCTGGCTTTCCAGCTCCCGCCGGGTGTTCTCGATGGTTTGCCGGTCTTGCAACAAGGATTGCCGGCGCGCAGTCTGCTGTTCAGCGGCCTTGGCCGGATCAGCCGGCACTGCCGCTGCCGGAACAAGAGGCAAATCAGCGCGGGCAGCCAGTGTCAGAGGTAGCGTTAGCAGAGAGAACAGAAAGATGATGAAAAACTTGAAAAGAGTCACTGAAACTTTTGGAGATTCGGCATTACAGCTTATGCGTTTCCGGCGTGAAACCCCGGTCCCGGTACTGGCGGAACCGTTCACGCGATTTAGCCAATACTTCGGTCTGTGAGTCCACTAATTCCACAATCCGTTCGTAATGCTCAAAATCTTCAGGCAACACCTCAGTGCAATTAATCAGCACTTGCGCGTTCACTTCTGCCGGTGACGCCGTACCGATCAATACAGGCGAACCTTCCCCCGTTACCGGGTAGCGCTCGTGTGGAATGAAGCTATCTTGGCGGAAGGTCCACAATAAATCGTCCAAGGCCGCTGCTTGCACCTCAGAAGCGGTAAAAAGATAAACCGTATGACCGAGGCCATAGGCTTTGCCGGCCAGGCGGCAGGCCAGCAATACCCGGCCATTTTCCTTCACATCGGGCAGAACATAGAAATCAATGCGCGGCATATGCTGCTTTCACTCTGTACCATCTTGCTTGATTGAGAGCTTTTTAAATTCTCTGGAGAACCAGCATATCCCATCCTGGGACACCAGGATACTCAGGTTCAATCTTCGTTCCCAACACACGCAAGAATTGGGCACGCCACTCTGGATAAACCGGCTTTCTTCTCAGGACAGACCGTATGGATGCCGCGAGTGACGGCTTATGAAATCGCGCAGCCATGCGGCGAAGGCAAGGCGGGTGACACAGCGCATCCCGGTCATCGCGCCAAAACAAAGAATAGCTCACGGCCTCCGGCGAACCACAGCCGCGTTCATCCTGGATTCAGTCCTTATTCGCTTCAATTCATGACAATTTTAACGACATACTCCTTAAGACACAGATCAAGCTAACTAGATCAAGCTATTAAAAACCCCCGGCTCAGTGATTGCACTGAACCGATATCCAGTACCGCGAACAATTGCCTGTGAGGTGTAGCGTGAAAATGAAAGTGTTGTTAACTCTGGCCAGCGCTGCGCTGTTGATGAATATCTCACTGCATCCAGCCGGTTCGCCCCGATTGACTCTATTCGGCGGGGCAACGGCGCATGCACGCGTTTCCGTCGATTTCGGCTTTTTCTATAACGAGCTGGCGCCTTATGGCGAATGGCGCTCGCTTGATCCTTATGGCTGGGTTTGGTACCCGGACGTAGCAGCCGATTGGCAGCCCTATACCTTGGGTCATTGGGTGTTCACCGATGATTTTGGCTGGACCTGGATTTCCACGGAGCCTTGGGGTTCGATCCCCTTTCATTACGGCCGCTGGTTTTACGATGACAACTACGGCAGTTGGGCATGGGTGCCCGATACGGAGTGGGGACCTGCTTGGGTCAGTTGGCGCAGCGGGAGCGGTTTCATCGGCTGGGCGCCATTGCCGCCTACCGTGAAGTTTAAGCCTAACGTCAGCTTTTTCTCACCCCGTCAGGACGCCGGCATCAGACGGAAAGATTGGTGTTTTGTGTCGACATCGCAGTTTCTCAACCCTCGCCTGCGACAGGTCATTGTGCCACCACGCCGTAATATCAATCTGATTGAAAATACAACGAATGTCACCCGGTATCTGGTTATTAATCAACGCGTGGTAAATCGTAGTATCGACTTCGATCGCTTTGAGAGGGAAACAAGAATCCGCGTGCCGCGCTATCAGGTTATTGAAACCGACCGGCCAATGGTGCGGGAAACACCCGTACGGGAGGGACAAGTTACTCTGTTCCGGCCCCAGATCGTTCGCACAAACACGCCTCCCCCGCCAGCGGCGATCCGCACACCGGACCGGAGGACTGGACCCCGTGACCCTGATTATCACTCTGAGCGCCGAACCCCCGATGTAGCGCCCCGGAGTTATCGAAGGAGAGATGACCAGGATTGGCAAGATTGGCAGGATGACAGGCAGCCGCCAGACACGGACCGGCGCTTCTCGAACAATCCTCGCTCACTTGAATTTGAGGAGAGGGATGAACAGCGTCTGCGGGTGGAACAGGAACAAACCCGCCAGCGTGCCGAACGCGAGCAACAGCGCCAGCAACGCCAGCAACAGCGGGAGCAGGAACAAGCCCGGCAACGCGCCGAACGTGAGCAGCAGCGCCAGCAACAGCGGGAACAGGAACAGGCCCGCCAGCGCGCCGAACGCGAGNNCGCCGAACGCGAGCAGCAACGCCAACAGGAACAAGCCCAGCAGCGAGCGATTGACCCGCAGCAACCACCCGTGGATCAGGAACAAGCCCGCCAGCGCGCCGAACGCGAGCAGCAACGCCAGCAACAGCGGGAACAGGAACAAGCCCAGCAACACGCCGAACACGAGCAGCAACGCCAGCAACAGCGGGAGCAGGAACAAGCCCGCCAGCGCGCCGAACGTGAGCAGCAGCGCCAACAGGAACAAGCCCAGCAGCGAGCGATTGATCCGCAGCAGCCACCCGCGGAGCAAGAACAAGCCCGCCAGCAACAGCGGGAACAGGAACAAGCCCGCCGGCGCGCCGAACGTGAGCAGCAGCGCCAGCAAGCCATTCAACAACGCCAGCAACAAAGGGAGCAGGAACAAGCCCAGCAACGCGCCGAACGCCAGCAACAGCGCCAGCAACAAAGGGAGCAAGAACAAGCCCGCCAGCGAACTGCCGATCCGCAGCAACCACCGGCGGAATAGGCGCGTCAGAGACAGCGGCAACCCGACCCACCCGCAAAACCGGCGGGAAAGGCTGCCGGCCTGCCAGGATTTACCTTCCGAACAGCAACAGGATTATCGATAAAAAACTTTCATATAAACATTCACCCTCTCCTCCTCTGAAGGGGAGAGGGTGAATGGTGAGGGACGGGTTTTTCGCAGGTACTGGTTATGCGCTGCGAGCCGATCATCCTACTACCTGCCAATCGGCTAAGGCTAGACTCACACAGTATCGCCAATGCTTTACGGCCTTTATCTCAATTCCATCCGTCTCCTAATGCACGTTGACGTCCTTGATTTGCCACTTGTACAGCTGAACCTTGATAAGAATTGGGGTAAATAGCGTCTCGCATCCCGCAACTTAAGCACACCTGTATCAAACCTGGATTTACTATATTTGTTACTATAAATGTAGCAATACCTAAGTCTATACATGCTTGGGCGGCAACATGATGGATTAAATAGATAATTTTCCGGCCACTTAGGTCAACAGGAGTCGATATATCGATCATTGAATAACCAAAAGTAACACCACCAATCAGTTGCCGCTGTCCCTGCGGCAGCCTGTGTGTACCTATCCCTCCCCCTACACCCAGTGTGGACCCGGGTCTCAATGCATCAGTATCGTCATTTGTGACGATGATCTGGCATGAATTTTCAAGGGGCGGCTGATTATTTGGCGGCACCAGACGAAGTCTAAAAGTAATAGTCTGGTTATTTTGAGTCTTTTGCTGTCTTGTTATCGTGAGAGTGCCATACACAGCATGAGTAAATGTATGCACTCGCTGTACGAGTAATCTTTGTTGGTAGTTTGTTCGTTGCGCTGGAACCCAATTCACAGTGTTACCTCCTAATTTATTTAAATTATTAGTTTAGTGCTTTTTTAAAAGCCGCATTTGATGAATTGAGTGAAGTTTACACGCATGGCTTCACCCGCCAATTTCGCTCCCGCCCGGATTCCCGGCACTGAACACGCCAGTGTGGTAGTCGTAGGCAAACAGTTCGGCGTAACGGCCCCAATCGACGATCACCTGCAAAACCCGCCCGGCCTCATTCCCGCTCAAGTGATCTTCCAGCTCACGCAGAAAGCCGCTTTCCGGCGCACGCTGGTTGGGCCGGGCATCGATCACCCGGCAAATATGCCCAGCCAGCGGCACACGCCGCAAAAGGTGTTCGCCAAAGATCATCTTGCGCCGCTGAATATCGGCATCCAGAAAAGCCTGGCCATGCGGACTCAAGCAGATATCGCCACCGGTGACCAAGGCGAAATCCAGCAATTGCAACGCCTCAATGATCGGGAACAGATCGTCCACCTTCAGGTTCAGCGCATTGGCCAGCGCAGCCAGATCGGCATGCCCCTGATGGGCCGGATGGTTGATTTCATCGAGCACACCCAACAATTGGGCCACCTGTGCCGAAGGCAGGCGGTGACCGATGCTGCTGGCCCACGACTCACCCGCCGCCATGGTCATGATCTCGTAAATATGCTCCACCAGTTGCCGGAATACCGGGGCCGTGTAATCGCGGGGGTGCTTGAGGGTGACCGGCAGCTCCGCCTTCACCCGTCCCGGATGACTGTCCAGGATCACAATCCGATCGGCGATCATCAGCACCTCTTCGATACTGTGCGACACCATCAGAATGGCGCGGGTCGGGATCTGCCGTTCCAGCCATAAATCCAGCAGATCACCGCGCAAGGTCTCCGAGGTCGGCACGTCCAACGCCGAAAAGGCCTCATCCATGAGCAGCACGTCGGGGTTGACCACCAAGGCACGGGCAAAACCCACGCGCTGGCGCATGCCACCGGACAGCTCTTTGGGATAAGCCGACTCGAAACCGTCCAGCCCGATCAGGTCAATCACCGCCAGCGCCCGCCGCCGCCGCTCCATTGCCGGCACACCTTGCGCTTCCAGCCCCAGTTCCACGTTCTCCAGCACCGTCAGCCACGGAAACAGGCCGAAGGTCTGAAACACCATGCTGATGCCCGCAACGGGCCGGGTCACTGGCTGGCCCCGGTATCGCACTTGGCCAGCGCTAGCTGGGGTTAGGCCGCAGATAATCCGCAGCAATGTGGACTTGCCGCAACCGGATCGGCCGAGAATCGCCACGATTTCGCCGGGGCGCAGGCTGAAATCGATATCCTTCAGCACCACGATGTCTTCGGCGCGATCTGTTGCCACAAAGCATTTGCTGACCTGGCGCAGGTCGAGCAAGGTTTCGGCATCGCTCACAGGACTCTCCTCAATCCAACGCCAAGCGCCGCTGGGCGCAGGTGTATAGGCGTTTCCAGAATAGGCGGTTAAACAGCACCACATACAAGCTCATCACTGCGATACCCAACGCAACGCGCGGGTGATCGCCTTGAACCGTCTGCTGGGCGATGTAAGCACCGATCCCGCTGGCGGTCAGCGCCGTTGTACCCCAATGAGCGGCTTCAGCCACCACGCTGGCATTCCAGGCCCCACCCGAAGCGGTCAAACCGCCGGTGAGGTAGGCAGGGAACACCGCTGGTAACAATACCCGCCGCCACAACAGCCAACCCCGCAAACCCAGGTTGGCAGCCGCTTCCTTGAGATCGCTGGGCAGGGCAGCCGCCCCGGCGATGACGTTAAACAGGATGTACCATTGCGCACCCAGGATCATCAGCGGACTGAGCCAGATCTCCGGGTTCAGGTGACGGACGGCGATGAACGACACGATCACCGGAAACAGCAAGTTAGCCGGAAACGCTGACAAGAACAGCGCCAGCGGCTGGATACGCTGTGCCAACCGTGGCCGCAAGCCGATCCAGATGCCGGCCGGCACCCAAATCAGACTGGCTAGCGTGGTCAGAATCACCACACGCGCCAAGGTGTACAGGCCGAGCAGAAAGACGTGCGCGACCTCGGCGTCGCTGGTTTCGGCCAGTATGAACCGGGCCAGCAGCACAATGCTGAGAATCGCCATACTCACCAGCAACGTCAGCCACAGCGTGTCAAGCCAAGGATCGATTCGCTGCCACAACCGCAACTTGGGCAAGGGCTGGCGAACAATGGGGCGCCGGGGCATGCACAACAATATCCATGCCCCTAACCGGACGGGCAACACCATCAACCTTCGCATGAGCCAGGTGCGCCGCAACAGATCCAGGAACCACGACCGCGGCGCGTCCTGGCTTTCAGTGAATTCAAACTTGAACTTGCCGGCCCAGACCACCAAGGGCCGGAATAACAACTGGTCAGTCAGCAGAATCACCGCCAGCATGGCGAGGATGGCGTAACCGACGGCGGGCAGGTTGCGCTGGCCGATGGCCACGGCGATATAGGAGCCGACGCCTGGCAATAGTACCGTTTGGTTGGAAACCGTGATGGCTTCCGAGGCGACCACGAAGAACCAGCCGCCAGAAACTGACATCATCGTGTTCCAGATCAGCCCCGGCATGGCGTAGGGCACTTCCAGTTTCCAGAACTGCTGCCAGGCCGACAGTTGGAACAGGCTGGCGGCCTGATACAAATCCTTGGGCAACATCCGCAGCGAGTCATAGAAACTGAATGTCATATTCCAGGCTTGTGAGGTAAAAATGGCGAAGATCGCCGCGCATTCCGCGCCCAGTAGACGGCCAGGGAACAGGTGGACGAACCAGAGGACGGTGATGGACAGAAACCCCAGGATGGGTATCGATTGCAGGATATCCAGCAGCGGAACCAGGATTTGTTCCGCCCGATGACTGCTGACTGCGGCCTTGGCGTAAATAAAGGTGAATAGCAACGAACACAGTAATGCAATCCCCATCCGCAGGGTGGTGCGCAAGGTGTATTCCGGTAGCAGGGCCGGGTCCAGCGAGACCGGCAGCGGGGCGCCAAACCGATAGGGCTCGATCATCTGATGCGCGCCCCACGCCAACAGAAACAGTACGCCAAACACTACCGGCAGCAACAGCACATCCCACCGGTTCGGCAGATGCAACCCGGTCAGAAGCGCCGGGGCAGCGATGGGCTTATGCATAAGAACTAGAAATCAATGAACGTTTGCTGGCCGGTGGAGATATATAACGCTTCCTCGATGCATTGCGAAGCCGCCGCTTTGAACCACCCGGTACTTCGCACCACGTCTCATTACGCTTAAAGAGGGAAAATTCCACGACTCAGGCAGGATGCCTCTATGTTGATTATGGATGGTGGGCGTCATTGCCGCCCACCCCTTTGTCATTCCGCTTAAACCTCATGAATTGGGCTTGTTCGCCGCCTTTTCAGGCTCAGGTGAACTCGTCGCCTTTTCAGGTTTGGGCGAATTCATCGCCTTTTCAGGTTTGGGGAGTGCTGCCAGGTAATCCACGAAGCTTTGCGATTCAGTCACCCAGCCGTCTTCTGCATTCTTCAGCGCCAGGTTGGCTTCGTAGTACTTATGCTCGGTCAACAGCGTTGCGGCTTCATCGACCGCTTTGGACGTTGCCTCAAGTGGCATAAACAAGGTCGTTAAGGTCATGCTTTCATCCGCCGGACCCAGCACTTCAATTGCTTTCCTGGTTTCACCTTTCTTGAGATGCTCATTGACCTTATTCATCTGCTCCTTTTTCTCCGGATTCAGGACAAAGTCATCGGCGATGGTCAGCCGGGCATCAATCGGGACCATGGGACCCACATCGTTTTTCTGCGGTTTAATCGCCAGTTTGTCCACATCCTTAGTGGCCGCGGCCAGTGCCATTTTCGCTTGATCGACCAATTTCACGGCATCCTGGGGTTGTCCGTCGAAAATAGCAATAGACTCAGCAATGCCCCATTAAGAGAGTCGAGGAGCACTCGGGGGCACTCGCAATGTGAGCGGTGCTCGAAATTTCCAGGGATTCCGCGATCAGATTGATGCAGATGGATAAGATGAGTAGATTGAACATAACTGAAATCAGGACTCGCTTTCCGTTATTCCTCTGCCCGCACATCGATTGCAAGGCCGTAGAAAAATCCATGAACTCTTCCACCGTTAAGCGTTATCTGCCCTGGGTCGTCGCGACTGCCCTGTTCATGGAGCAACTCGACTCCACCATTGTCAATACGGCAATTCCAGCGATGGCGGCGAGTCTGCAGGTGACGCCGCTGAGTCTGAAGGCTGTCGTGACCAGCTACATCCTGAGCCTGGCTGTCGGGATTCCGGTGAGTGGCTGGATGGCGGACCGGTTCGGCACTCGGCGGGTGTTTGGTATCGCGGTAGCCGTCTTTACGGCGTCCTCGATCCTGTGCGGTCTGGCCGTCAATGCCCCAATGCTGGTGGTCGCGCGCATTCTACAAGGCATCGGCGCAGCGATGATGATGCCGGTGGGCCGGCTCACGATCCTTCGCACCTTTCCCAAATCGGAACTGCTGGTGGCAATGAATTTCGTCATTATCCCGGCGTTAATTGGGCCGCTGCTCGGTCCCACGGTGGGCGGCCTCATCGTTCATTGGGTGTCGTGGCGCGAAATCTTCTTTGTTAACGTGCCGGTAGGCTTAATGGCGCTGCTGCTGGTGTATCGCTATATGCCGGATTATCGCAGCGATGCGCCGCGTCCTCTGGATTTGACCGGTCTGCTCTTGTTCAGTACCGGCACCGCCTTACTGTCCTGGCTGTTGGAAATCTTTGGCGAACACACGATCGGCCCGGCTCCGGTGGCTGTTCTGTTTCTATTGTCCATCAGTCTGCTGGTCGCCTACGGTTGGCATGCCCGCCAGACGCCTTTTCCTTTGCTCCGCCTCGCACTGTTCCGGGTGCGCACCTTCCGTGTCTCAGTCGTTGGCGGCTTTATCACGCGGCTGGGCATGGGCGGGCTGCCGTTTCTGCTGCCCTTTCTCTACCAATTGGGTCTGGGCCTGCCCGCTTGGCAGTCGGGCCTGCTGATGATGCCTACCGCTGCCGCTGCTATGAGCATGAAACTTATCTCCACACGGGTGCTGAGGCGTTACGGATACCGGCAGGTGTTGATCGTGAATACGGTTATGATCGGGCTGACCATCAGCCTTTTCGCCCAAGTGAACGGGGACACGCCGATTCTACTGATCGTGCTCTTGGGGCTCGCACAGGGCCTTTTCAACTCGCTGCAATTTTCCAGTATGAATTCGATGGCTTATGCCGACATCGAGACACCCGATTCGAGCATGGCCAGCACCATCGCCAGTTCGCTACAACAACTGTCGATGAGCTTCGGCTTGGCTTGCGGATCGTTGGTGACGGCCTGGTATCTGGGCGACTTGCCCCAAACCGACCGTGTGGCTGTAACTAACGCGCTGCATCACGCTTTTTTGACTCTGGGTGGTTTAACTATCCTGTCATCGCTGTCGTTTTGGACACTGCGTTCCGATGATGGTGAAAGTGTCAGCCGGGGAAACCCGCAAGAGGTGTAATAGGTGGCGGTGAACACCATCCACTTGAACCATTTACTATGCAAATTTTCCCCTAAACATAAAGAAAACAGCGCCCATTAAGCATAGACCAGCCCACAAATAATCGAGTTTCAATGGCTCCTTGAGATACATGACTGAAAATGGTATGAATACCGTTAACGTAATCACTTCTTGTATGATTTTTAACTGACCTACGCTTAGAGCCGTATAACCAATTCTATTGGCTGGAACTTGGAGCATATATTCAAAAAGAGCGATTCCCCAGCTAATAAAAGCTGCAATTATCCACGGCTTATTATTCAATTCCTTTAAGTGGGCATACCACGCAAATGTCATGAACATATTGCTACATATCAACAAAAAAATTGAGATCAAAATCGGATTCATGCATTAATCTCACTGTATAACGTAAAAACCAGCAGCGTCTAACTGTTAGCAAGAATTTTAGTTTATTTGTTTTGAAAGCTATATTCTTTTTTTGCGATTCTCAACAATGAATCATATGTTCTTATTTCTATTTTTGATCCTAAGTACCTGTTCCAAGAGGATTTTACTTTTTGCAATCTTGGATTGTCATCAACTTCACTTTCTCTACCGATCAAAATCAATCCACGAGGTTCTCTAAAATCATTTAGTTTCAGTCCATCCCTCAGATATGACTGTTGTTCTGCACAATAATCTATGTATTCTAGCGTTTGGCATACGGCAGAATTCAATATTGAACTTAAATTCAATTTTTTATTGTTATCTATTTTGAACATTTTATGTTCAACACCTTTTAGCTCTAAAATAAACCAGGAGAAACCATCAGAACTACATCCTCCAAGAATATAATCAGGTATTTGACCTTTATTATTCTGCCCTACGGATGGTTTAATTTGTTGTTGAGGAATAACCCACGC
>DDST01000148.1 GCA_002343485.1 Proteobacteria bacterium UBA2383 | reverse complement strand
GGTATTCAGTTCATGCGCCACCCCGGCGACCAGGTAACCCAGCGCTGCCAGCTTCTCCGACTGCACCAGTTGGATCATGGCCTGGCGCAGATCTTCGTTGGCCCGTTGCAATGCCGCCGTGCGTTCAGCGACCAATTCCTCCAGATGTTCCCGGTGCTGTCGCAGCTCTGCCTCCACTCGCTTGCGCCCGGTGATATCGACACAGATTCCCGTCATGCGATTTGATGAGTTCTGTTTGTCCGAAAACAAGGTGCCTCGCACCTCGATCCAGCCTCTCTTACCATCACCGCGGATGATTTCATGCTCGTATTGAATGACGGCTGGCGCATGAGCACTGCTCAGAAATTCCTGAACCCCGCCGTCCACATCCTCACGGATCTCGGGGGCCGCAAAACGAAGATAGGCTTCGTAAGTTTCTCCAAACTCACCCGCACCGATGCCAAAAATGCTCTGGGTCTCTGGTGACCACACGACATGGTTATTCGTAATGTCCCATTCCCATGTACCCATGGACGCCGCCTGCAATGCCAACCGCAAACGCTCTGTGCTCTCTTTCAGAAACTCCTCTGCCCGCTTGCGTTCGGTAATATCAAACAAAAGAGACAACAAAACATTTTGTTCACCCAAGCGAATGACCGTCACTGACCAAAGCACTTCGCGTATTTCGCCGATTTTGGTGCGAAGACGTATCGGCATTTCCCGGACAACCTCATCGGCGCGGAGTTGCGCGATCATCCGTTCACGTGTGCCGGGATCAGCCAAGACGCCGAGTTCCATGGAGGTGTGGCCGATCATTTCCTCACGAGAATAACCCAATAAATGCTGTGCTTGCTCGTTAGCATCGAGGAAGCGGCCGGTTTCAATCTCGGAGATCACCATCGGGGCTGGATTGATGTGGAAAGCCTTCGCAAAGCGTTCCTCGCTCGCTCGTAATGCAGCCTCCGCTCGCTTGCGATCCGTGATATCGCGCACGATAGCCCACATACCGGCTGGCTGGCTGGCCTCATCGCGCAGCAAAAATGTGCGCAGTTCAACTGGAAAAATAGCCCCGCCTTTCCGGCGATACTCTTTCTCGTAAGTATCTGAATAGCCTCGCTCCAGAATCTGCTTTTCCACGATTCCGGCTTCGAAGGCATGCCATTGTTTAGGCGTCAGATCCTGGTACGTCAATTGGCGAAGCTCTTCTTCTGAGTAGCCGAGCATCGTTTGATAGGCTGCGTTGAATTCCTGAAGATTGCCAGCCATATCGACGCTGACGAAGGCGTCCCGCATGGATTCGTGGAGGCGGCGGTATTTGATTTCGCTTTCCCGCAACGCCTCTTCCGCCCGCACACGGTCCGAGATGTCCCGGACGACAAGCATTCCTGTTTGCCGGTCGTCCACTGTAACCATCTTGGCCCAGCCATCCAAAATATGCATCGCTCCATCGGCACGCGCATACGCAGCCCGCACGGGGATTGACTGGCCTGGCTTTGCAATTGCCTCCTGCGCTGCTTCACTCAATGCAGGATGGAGTCCGGCAAGCTGTGTTCCCAGCAAATTTTCCCAGGGGCGATCCAACATCTGGCATGCCGTATCATTGGCGTCCACAATATACAAGCGGGCCACATCAAAGAAGAGGATGAGTTCGCTACTTTGATCAAGCAGTTGGCGGAACCGTCTCAGCTCTGCATATTGGTGCTGAAGCTCAGGATAATAGTTTTTGCGGACCGAGCGCTCACCAAGGCCAATGATCTTCTCTCGCAACGCATCCCAATCCTCAGGTGCTTCAGAGCGATTCTTCATAACACCCAATGCCCTCGCACATCTGTCCTTAGCGGTCCGATAACCTGCCAGGCAGCAGTTTTTCCAAAGAAAAGCCATGCGGCATAGGCTGGCAAACCGGAGCAGTCCGGGGTAAAACGAAAGCGAAGGCAACGCCTTGGCCAGGCGGATTCTCCACCTGAATGGTACCGCCCAGCACGCCCGTGACCAACGTGTAAACGATGTACAACCCCAGCCCGCTGCCACCCTGACCCAGCCGGGTGGTGAAAAACGGCTCGAAAATACGGTTGAGGGTAGCCGCTGGAATACCCACGCCATTATCGGCATAACGCAGGGCAACTTGCGCTGACCCGAGAGCATGGGCCTGAAACTGAATACAGCCCGCCTCCATCCCGGCAAAACCGTGGGTGAGGGAATTACCGACCAAGTTGGCGATGACCTGCTCCAGCGGACCAGGATAGCTATCCAGCTCCAAGCCAGCCGGCACGTCCAGCTCGATCCGGTGGGCGGTGTGCTTGAACTGAGGTTGCAGGGTGGCGAGAATCTCCTCAATAGTCTGGCACAAGTCGAAACGGCGGCGGCGCATGCTGGTCTGATCCACCGCGACCTCCTTGAATTGAGTGATCAGACTAGCGGCACGCACTGTATTGCGCTCTAGCAGCTCCACGGCTTCATGGCCCCGGCTCAAGAAGCTTTCTACCTGGGAGCGGCGCAGGGCCCCAGATTCGACCGCGGCGGCGAACGTGCGCAGATCATCGCCCAAGGTGCTGGCTACCATGCGTGCGTTGCCCAGCGGGGTATTGAGTTCATGAGCCACCCCGGCGACCAGTTGACCCAAAGCGGCCAACTTTTCCGATTGCACTAATTGATCCATGGCTTGGTGTAACTTAGCAGTACGTTCGGTGACCAGTTCTTCCAAGTGTTCCCGGTACCGTTGCAGCTCTTCCTCCGTTCGCTTGCGCTCGGTGATGTCGATGTTCAGCCCCACGATGCCTTTTATTCCATCGCGGTCTTTGATAGGAGTAATGATGTTATAGATGAATTTCTCCTCCGCACCGGCGGTAAAACGCACCTCTTCTTCGACGGTCTCCCCGGCAAAAGCTCTGCGATTGTTGCTATTCCAATGCGCTAGCATTGCCGCGTCGTCAGTGACATCTTCAGGACATTTCCCAATCACGTCCCCCCAATGTTGTTTAGATGCCGAGTTTTGCAGAACATAGCGGCCATTGGTGCCAATGAGGAAAAAATCGAAGGGGATGCTTTCGATAGCAGCACGTAGCCGCGCTTCGCTTTCCTGCAACGCGGTCTCCACCCGCTTGCGCTCGGTGACGTCGTAGATGAGGGATAACATTGCTGCTTGCTCACCAAACCGGATGGTTTCCGCCGACCACAGCGCATCCAGGATATGGCCGGTCTTGGTTCGAAAGCGAATCGGCACTTCCCGGAAAAACCCCTTACTGTGGAGTCGCGCGGTCATTTGCTCGCGTATATCTGGATCGACCCAAATGCCAAGCTCTATAGAGGTGTGGCCAATGGTTTCTTCGCGGGTATAACCCACCATCCTCAGCCATTGCTCGTTTACGTCGATGAAACGGCCTGTTTCGATGATAGAGATGACCATCGATGCCGGGTTGGCATTAAACGCCTTGGCAAAGCGTTCCTCGCTTTCCCGCAACGCGGTTTCCGCCTGTTTACGCTCGGTGATATCACGGACAAAAGCGAAATCGTAGTTCTCACCTTCGTATTCAACATGATTCGCGGTCACCTCAACGGGGAAAATCGTGCCGTCCTTACGCCGATGCAATGTTTCAAGGCGGCGTTTTTTCAGATGCCGGGTTTTTTTCCAATGCGGCAGCCATTTTTCTGGCGTGAAATTCGGGTCGATATCCCAGACGGACAAGGTCAGCAATTCATCATGCGTATAGCCAAGACTATGGCATGCCTGTTCATTGACATTGATGAAATGTCCATCCGACATGATCCAAAACACCGCATCGGCAGACCGCATGATGGAAAGTTGTGCCAGTTGTAATGCCTTTTCTGCCTGCTCACGTTTGGTCCGTGTACGTAGCATGGCAATGCCAAAAGCCAGATCACCGGCCAGCTCACTTAAAAGCGCAACTTCCTCGGCATCGAACGCATCCGGTACCGACGAATAAATCCCTAACACCCCAAAGACCTGGTCATCGAACATCAATGGCAAAGCACACATGGCCGCACAGCGGCATTGAGATGCGAGTTGCGAATGACTCGTGATGTTTTGAATGAGGGAAGGGCGTCCGGTACGGATAGCCATATCGATAGGATCACTGCCATGTTCAGTGTTTGCCCAATTGATCTTTATGTTTTGCAGGTAGTTTTCTTCCAATCCAGCATGTGCCGCCGGCCGTACTGTTTTGCACTCATCATGTTCTGCGTAACCGGCCCAGGTCATAAGGTAGCCACCCACTTGCACAGTGATCGTGCAGATCGCGGTCAACAATTCGATTTCGTCAGCGATGCGAATCAACGCTTGATTGCATTCGCTGAGCATCCGAAGTTGCCGGTTGCTGCGATTTAAGGCTTCTTCCGCCTGCATGCGCTCAGTGATGTCGACGTGTTGAATGATCGCGTGAATCACTCGCTTCTGGGCATCCAGAACCGGTGAGATCGTGACCTCCAAAACGACTTGCGCCGTCTCTTTCAGTTGTAGCGCCCGCAACCGCGCACTGTCATAACGGAGCGTGAACTGGACTCTCTCGCCCTGTTGAAAAACCCGCTTCACCAGCGGCATGGCCCCTTGCTGCTCAACGACATTGTCCTCAAGAACGTTGTACTTCCCGACCAGCTCTTCGTTGGTCACGTGGAGCAGATCTCGACAGGCTTGGTTCATCCGAAGCAAGGTGCCTCTATCGTCGGAAACCCACATTGAAAAGGGGCTGTGTTCAATGATAGCGTCCAGGAATGCCTCCGACGTTCGCAGTCTCGCTTCCGCCTGCTGGCGCTCCGTAACGTCCACCGACACGCCCATCACTCGGATAGAGCCGTCGTCATCCCGCACAGGATTGAAGTAAGCATCAAAAAAAACATTTTCGATTCTTGTGGTGAATTGAAGCAGTTCTCCTTGAATGGCGCGGCGGGCACGTTCGCAGACATCAGGATGATCGCGGTACATCTCGAATAGGGATCGGCCCACCGCCTCGTTGGGCTTCAATCCCAGGCGCGCTAGACCCTTGCCTTCGCTGAGGGTAAAGATGCCATGCTCATCGTACTCAAAGAAAATCACTGGAGCATTGGAGACGACGGATCGATAGCGCGCTTCGCTGGCCACCAGGTCTCGCTCGCGCTGGCCAATGGCCAGCGACATCCGCTCAAGATCGCTGGCCAAACTGTCGAACTCCCGGATATTGGAAACCGGCCAGGGTTGGTCGTAGTCGCCATTGGCGATGGCATGGACTTGCGCCGTATAGCGACCGATGCGCCTTGCGAAGCTGTGAGCCAGTACTAGGGCAGTGATCATCACCAGCATCAAGGCGACCGTCGCGCCAGCCGCCACTGCCCACAAGGTGGACAGAAACGGCTGGAATGCCTCGCTGTGCGGTTGCGCAATCAGCACAGTCCAGCCGACTTGCGGAACATTGACTGCCGTGCCGAAAAATCTCTCGCCGTCTAACTTGAAGTCGCGGGTTATAAGACGCCCTTGCAGGGCAGCGCGGACAATCGGCAAATGACCGAGACTAAGCTGTTGACCGCTGAGAGCTGCTTGAGAATGGGCAATGATCTGCCCTTGACGATCGAGAATCATGGCCAGCATCCCTGGTTTATCAGGTAAACGGCCAATGAAATCGGAGAGCCGGTTAATGGCAATTTCACCAATCATCAGTCCTTGCTGGGCAAGCGGGATCGCCAAGGCTACGGCGAGCTGGCCCGTCACCACGGACAGGAAGGTCTCCGACCACACGCTCTCGTTGAAGACAAGTTGCTTCCGCGCATCAAGCAAGATGTCCCACCTGGAAAGATCGAGCCCAAGCAAATCATCGCGCCGGGTGCGCTGCGCTTGGGGCAAGCCAATAGTATGCACCAAGCCATTGATATCGGTGATATAAACCGCCGAAAATACGTCACCTCTTCCGGCATGCGCGTCCAGTGAACCGGACCAAAGCGGCGCTGACTGAAGACTGGGATCGCGGATATCCTCGGCGACAGCGCGCAATTCGCGCCTTGCGCCAAGCAAATGGACCTCAATTTGGCTGGCGATGCCACGCGCCAGCGTCTCATGGCTGATTTCGAGGTCTGCGCGCAATTGCGGCAACAGCACCCCGATGATCAGTGCTGCGACGACGGCCAGCGGTACTATTCCCGCCAGCGTGATTCTCAGCGCCAGCCACAGCCAAAGGGGACGGGTGGATGACGTGCGTTTACTTGACCACCACAAATTGACCATCGCGCACGACCGTAATGAAGAGATTCCGTTTCATGTCCCCGAATTCGTTGAAAACAATCGGCTCCTGAATGCCCTCGAAACGGCGTATGGCCAGCACGGCTTCCTTGATGCTTTGCCGGCCCTGGCGCTGGGCGAGCGCATCCAGCACCACGTTGGCGGCATCGAACGCGATGGTGCCACCGAAGCCCGGTTCCCGGTGAAACCGCTCGCGATAGGCCCGGTAAAAGGCCTGGTAACGCGGAGCGGTACTGTCACGGTTAAAATTTTGCGCCACGATCACCCCTTCCACGGCCTTGCCACCGAGTTCGATCAGGCGTTCGGTCGCCGCCCACTCCGAGGTAATGATGGGTATGCGGTCATCGAGCTTACGGATTTGCTGGCACAACAAGGCCGTATCCACGGAGTTAGCGGCAATTAACACGCCGTCCGGGTGAGCGTCTAGCAGCGCTTGGGCCAATGGCAGGAAGGTCATTTCGCCGCTTGACTCGAAACGAAGGATTTTGATCATTTCGCCGCCGCCTTGAACAAAGGTGGCGCGGAAGCCATTAAGCCAGCTTTCCGTGTAGGATCGATTGCGCAGGTCATAGGCCACTGCCAAATGGCGCATGGTTTGCTGGTTCAGGTGGTATTGCGCAATCCGGGTCGCGTTGTCCAGGGTGGACGCATTGACCCGGAAGAAGTAATCGTCCCGACCGGAAAGCTCGTCAGTCGAGGCGGTGGGACTCATCAAAAGAACCTTAGCCTCGTTCGCGATGGGAACCACGGCGGTCGCCATGGCGCTGGTCATCGGACCAATGATAGCAACGACGCCTTGAGCAATCAGTTCGCGCACCACCCGTTGCGCTACATCCGGTTTCTGTTCATCATCGCTAATCAGGAGTTCCACTTTGCGTCCGGCCACGCCACCCGCCTGATTGCGCAGTTCGATGGCCAGCAGGACAGCGTCTCGCCCGGCAATGCCGAGGTCAGCCACCCGTCCGGAGGTGCCGCCCACAAAACCAATGCGGATTGGCTCGGGTGGCGAACAACCGAACACGACAGCGGCGCTTAGGAAAATGAGCGCCCAAGCCCCTATCGTTGCGCCCACTTGCTGCATAGACGGTTTTCCGTTCACGTTCGAGCTCCAATCAAGATACTTATAATCAATTCATTTAGTTATTCTTTTAAAGCGTAGTACATATGAT
>DDST01000044.1 GCA_002343485.1 Proteobacteria bacterium UBA2383 | reverse complement strand
GTGGATTGCGCTTCGCTCATCCACCCTCCCTATTCTGGTCAATTGTCTTAGAGGCTGCCTACGCGTGAAAACAGTCGATTTCACCATCATCGGCGCTGGCTTTGCCGGCAGTACGGTCGCCGAACGCCTCGCGAGCGCCGGCCATCTGGTTTTGGTCATCGACCAGCGTCCCCATATCGGCGGCAACGCCTACGATGAATCTGACGCCCACGGTGTCCTTATTCACCGCTATGGCCCCCATATCTTCCACACCAATGCCCAGCGCGTCGTAGACTACCTCTCCCGCTTCACCGGCTGGATGCCCTACGAACACCGTGTCCTTGCCAGTGTGGATGGCCAACTTCTGCCGATCCCCATTAATCAAGACACCATTAATCGTCTCTACGGACTGAATCTCGACGAAACCGGCGTTCAAACCTTCCTCGACCGGGCGCGCGAACCTCGCGACCCCATCAAAACCAGCGAAGATGCCGTTCTCAATACCGTCGGCCGCGACCTCTACGAAAAATTCTTTCGCGGTTATACCCGCAAGCAATGGGGCCTTGATCCCTCTCAACTCAGCGCCGCCGTCACCGCCCGCATCCCGGTCCGCACCAGCCGCGATGACCGCTACTTCAGCGACCAATTCCAGATCATGCCGAAGGACGGTTACACTGCCATGTTCCAACGGATGCTCAACCACCCCAATATCCGCCTCGAACTCGGCACCGATTTCTTCGCCATTCGCCACCGGATCAATGCCAAAGCCATCATCTACACCGGTCCCATCGATGCCTATTTCAGCAACTGCTTTGGCCCTCTTCCCTACCGCTCCCTGCGTTTCGAACACCAGCACCTGCCCTCCCTCTCCCAGCACCACCCAGTCGCCGTCATCAACTATCCCAATGACCACGCTTACACCCGCATCACGGAATTTAAGCATTTCACCGGCCAAAGCCACCCCGGCACCTCCATCGTCCGTGAATATCCCCAAGCTGAGGGCGATCCTTACTACCCCATCCCGCGCCCGGAAAACGAAGCTCTCTACCAGCGCTACAAAGCCCTTGCCGCCAGCGAACCTAACGTCTTCTTCGTTGGCCGCCTCGCCCAATACCGCTACTACAACATGGACCAGGTGGTTGCCGCCGCCTTGAAAACCGCCGGGCGGATACTTGGCAGCACGTGTGACTGATGCCTGCACCCAGGAAGCACCCACCCGATCTAAAATTGAAATTGCAGGCAGCGGTGCCCGTTGAAAATGACCAGGATTTCCAATCCTCATACGATTTGGAATAGGATAATTTCATGTTTTCGTAATCAAGGAACTTGACCATGCAAGCCATCGAATTTGAAGCTATCGCGGATCAGCACATGCTTCGATTGCCGGATCAGGTACCTGATGGCGTCAAGCTTCGGGTTTTGTTACTCCTGGACGACATAATGCCTGAGACCTCTGAACCGCAGCCGGAGGGCCGGGCTCGCCGCCAGCCCTCGCCGAAGCTAGCCGGTTCAGTGATTATGCACGACAATCTGCTGGCACCCGCGGTGCCAGAAAAAGATTGGAACGCGCTGAAGTGATCCTGCTGGATACGCACGTCTGGGTGCGCTGGGTCGATCCCCAGGTCAACCCATTACCGCCGGGAATCATTGATCGCATCGAAACCACCGACCGCTTGGCGGTCAGCGCAGTCACCTGTTGGGAGGTTGCCTGGCTCGCCCGGCGAGAGGCCGATTGCAACTCAAATTGAGTCTGCCAGACTGGCTCGATGAGGCTTTGCAAGGTTCCGGCGTGATGTGTATTCCGGTTGACCGGCAGATAGCCGTATGTGCCGCCAGCCTCCCGGAACACCACCGTGACCCCGCTGATCGCTGGATCATCGCGACCGCCATCGAGCGACAAGCCCGATTGATCAGCTTGGATAGTGCCTTTCCAGCATATCTTGAATTGGCTGGCAAACTCATTCAGAGATGAACCTTCACTAAGCCCCCCCAAGGCTGAGCTGGACAACGCACCGCCCCCAATCCAACATTCTGATCGTCCGCTTCTTTGCTCAATACCGTTACTACAATCTGGACCAGACCGCCGCCACTGCCCTGAAAACCGCTGAGTGGATACTTGGTTCTGTCTGAGTTCATTTTTCCCCAACACTTTGTTTAGGTTGATGGACGATGCCCGCTATGACAACTCCCAATCTGACCCGCCCACCTGATGGTGAAGTCATCGCTATCATGGTTGTTTGGAATGGCCTGCTCTTTCTGCCTGAAGGCGTCGCCTCGGTCCTGCGTGAACTGCGCCCCCAGGATGACCTGCTCATCGTTGAGAACGGCTCCACCGACGGCAGTGCCGAATGGCTGCACCAGCACTATCCTGACATCGCCGTGCTGCAAACCGGCCACAACCTGGGCGGCGCGGGCGGCTTCAACGCTGGCATGACGGCTGCGCTACGCTGCCCGCGTTGCCGCTATGTTTGGCTGCTGGATAACGACATCATCGTTGAATCCGGTGCACTGCCGCCTTTGCTCAACCAACTCGCTCATCAACCGAACGCCGCCGCTGCCGGCTCCCAAATCTGCCTGTATCAGCAACCTGATACGGTACAGGAAATCGGTGCACTGCTTTCACCCTGGCTGGGTGCGCTGCAACAACGTGGCGCAGGCGGTCCCCGGCAAAGTCCTGAGCAACCGCCAGCACCGGTTGATTACCTCGCTGCTTGTTCTCTGCTCATTCGAGCGGACGTGCTACGCGCTATTGGTCTTTTTCCAGATTTTTTCATCTATTACGACGATGTCGAATGGAGCCAGCGCGCTGGACGCGCTGGCTGGACCCTGTGGGCCGTTCCCGCCTCGGTGATACGTCATCATTTTAGCGGCCTGAAACCGGCCGCCGCCTGGCGCGAATACTACCGGAAACGCAATCGTACAGTTTTCCTGACCTTGTATCCCCCGCGCTACGGCCATCAATGGGCATTATTCGTTTATCTCATTCACCTGCATCGTCTCATCCTGCATACCCATTGGTGCGGGCATACTGTCTTCCACCAAACCTACGCCGCCGCCTTGCAGGATGCACTGAACGGGCAACTTGGCGCGCGGGCGCTACTGCCATCACCCCAACTCACCTGCTTACCGGACCTACTGCAAACCTGCGCCATGGTCTGGATCGACCTGCCCGGTCAGCCTGGCGACGCGCAACTGCTTGCCCGCTTGTTGCAAAGCAGCACGCCCGCTATTCCCTGCCAGATCATCGATGCGGCTCAGCCTCAAAACCCAGCACCCGCTGCCTGCCCCGCCGCCATTGTCGGCGAGAACTACCGGCTGCATACGGCCCGGCGGGCAGCAAGAGTCTACCGCTATCGTGACGGTCACTTCACCCCGCTGCGTCACCCAGTCCGCGACCTGATCATAACGCAGATGCTCAATGGCTTGGCGTTGCTGGTGGCAATGTTTCGAGCCATTCCTGATTTCCAGCGCCTGCGAACCCGGTACCGCCAAAGGCAGAAACCGCTCATACCGGACTGAATCTCGCCCTTGCTAAACTTAAGGTTGGAACCGTGAGTGCTCATTCTCCCTTTCCAGTTTACGGAAACGAGGTTAGGGAGTTAGGATGCTCAGGATATTCTTACTCTAAACCTGACTCGCGCTGTTCAGCTTTGTGTGGATACCGGCGCGCACCTGGTCACAGCAACGCTCTTTCCCCCTCCAGACACAATGGGGCAAACATTTGATATTTTGATGGAAGCGGGCATTATCCATGCTGATCTGGCTGGACGCATGAAAAAGGCCGTAGGATTTCGCAACTTGGCTATTCATAACGGCGATGCTATTAACTGGAGCATCGTTTATGCGATCGCCCAGCACCACTTGACAGATTTCGAAGATTTCGCCAAAGCGGTCGTGGCGCTTCTATAGTCCGCGAATACCCTTCACCCTCCAGAATCGCCGGCCATGCGCATTGCCTACCTCTGCAAACGCCAATATATGAGTTACGACGTGATTGCGGATCGCTATGCGCGGCTTTACGAGCAGCCGCGCCAACTGGCTTTGCGGGGTCATGAGGTATTGGGCCTCTGTCTCAGTTATCGCTCTACGCAGGCGCGGGATGAATGGCATCCGGCCAGCCCAGGACGATTGCGCTGGATCGGGCTGACGCCGGGGCACGCCGGCGGACTGCGCTATCCGCACCAAGCCCTGCGTTTGCTACGTGCGTTTGCCCCCGATGTCGTGGTAGGCGCATCGGATGCCTTGCTGATCATTCTGAGCCGTTGGCTGGCCGGGCGGCTGAAAAAACCCTTGGTCATCGATCTGTACGACAATTTTGAAAGCTTCGGCCTCACCCGCGTACCCGGCGTCCGCCGCCTCTACCGGCAGGCGCTACGCCACGCCCATGGCATCTCCTGCATCAGTCCCGCCCTGGTGCATTACATCCAGACAACCTGCCAGCCGGCCGGCCTCGTCATTGCCTTGGAAAGCACCATTAACGCCGGGCAATTCCAGCCGATGGATCGTACCGCCTGCCGGCAACAGCTCGGGCTGCCACCTAGCGCCCGCCTGATCGGCACGGCTGGCGCCCTCGATGTCAGCCGAGGCATCGACACTCTCTACCGCGCCTTTTACCAGCTTACCGAACACAATCCTGATGTATACCTCGTGCTTGCAGGCCGCGCCGGCTCGCCCATCCCCACTCATCCCCGCATTCTCTACTTGGGCGAACTGCCGCACGACCACATACCTGCCTTCTTCAATGCCCTGAATATCGCCATTATTTGCATCCGCGACACCGCTTTCGGCCGTTACTCATTCCCTCAGAAAGCTTACGAGATACTCGCTTGCCGGATACCGCTGGTCGCTGCGGCGTTGGGCAGTATCGGCGACTTGCTTAAAGACGCGCCGCACTGCCTCTACCGCCCAGATGATGACCAGGACCTAGCCAGAAAAATCGCCAGTCAACTGAATCAACCCCGGCCACCGGGTTTGCCGGTTCCCACTTGGGCCGATCAGGCAGAAAAATTGGAAGGATTGTTAGTCAGAACATTAAGTATTAAATATTGAAAGTCTCCGGTGCCGTCTCGATGATCCGGTAAACCACCTCGTTAGCTTCAGTAGTTTCCATAATCACTCCAGCAGATGACTTTCACCCATGATGCATTGCGGCTTGGCATCGAGATATAAACCCTTTGATAAAAATCACACTAAGCATTATCAAGAATAAAAATAAATATATAACGAATATATTAACC
>DDST01000082.1 GCA_002343485.1 Proteobacteria bacterium UBA2383 | reverse complement strand
AGTCAATGCATATAATGAATATGGCAATATGGTTAAAACCCGTTATCTTCTTGATGGCGGATATTATGAAATAAGGTTGCCATCGTCTTTATTTGAAGATGGAATGAGAAAAATAACCATTCATTGGATAGATTTTTATAGATAAATACGGTAATCAGCACGAATTTTAGTGCTTTAAATTAAAGAACTTCACTCGGATAATTGGCTGTGCCAAGCACTACCCTGTTAATGGCTACACGAGTATTCATTATGAGCAGGTTCGCTAAAAAATATTTTCCTCTACTTGTATCGTTAATATCTGCTTTTATAGTTTTTTATTCTATCCATAAAGGTTCGCTTGAAGTAGGAAGAGGGTTGCCTCCCTTTTCTATGCACGAAGACCCAACAAACTTTTGGATAAGCATTGCCGGTTTATCAATATTCTCTCTATACGCTTTTTACTTTTTCATCAAAGATAGCCATGAAGAATAAAAGACTCTATCGTTGCACATTGAATAATAACGCTTCACCGTCGCCTCTTTGATCGTGCGGTTCGGGTGTTCGGCTTGATCCTTTGTCCAAGGATGATTGATCTTAGTTAAGCGGTGTTCGATGCCAAGGGCATCACAGATGCGGCCAAAGGGAAATGACCTAATAATCATCTCCGGTGCCTTATACCAGCACAACGTGCGACTAAACATCCAGGGCTAGCCAATCACGGGGTTGCAGAAAGAAATTATAAAGCTGGGCTTCGGGGCTGCCGGGTTCAGGCCGCCAGTCATACTCCCAGCGCACTCGTGGTGGTAATGACATGAGAATGGATTCGGTTCGACCGCTGGATTGCAGGCCAAACAAAGTACCACGATCATAGACCAGATTAAATTCAACATAGCGCCCGCGACGGTAAAGCTGAAATTCCCGTTCACGCTCGCCATAGGACCACTTGCGCCGGCGTTCGACGATGGGCAAATAAGCCGGGAGGAAATGGTCGCCGACGCTACGCATGAAGGCAAAGCAATGTGCAAACCCTCCTTCATTCAGGTCATCGAAGAACAACCCACCGATACCGCGGGGTTCATTGCGGTGTTTCAGAAAGAAATATTCATCGCAGGCGCATTTACAGCCTGAATAGACCTCTGGACCGAATGGCTCACACGCTGCCTGCGCTGTACGGTGCCAATGGATACAGTCTTCCTCAAAACCATAGTAGGGGGTGAGATCGAACCCACCGCCAAACCACCAGACTGGATCGGCATCGTTTTTGGACGCATTGAAGAAACGGACATTGGCGTGAGCCGCCGGAACATAGGGATTACGCGGATGGGCCACCAGGGAAACACCCATTGCCTCAAAGCTGCGCCCAGCCAACTCTGGGCGTTGCGCGGTCGCTGATGGCGGCAGACGGCTCCCCATAACATGGGAGAGATTAATTCCGGCTTGCTCGAACAGCGCGCCCTCGCGTAGCACCCGGCTGCGGCCACCGCCAGCCAATGCGGTGCCTGCCGCCGGCCGCGTCCAGGTATCCTCCCGAAAGGTCGCGGCTCGATCAGCAGCTTCCAAGGCTTCGGTCAGCCGATCCTGCAACTCGTGTAAGTAAGCAAGGACCGTTGGGCCGTCGACAGATGGAGTACCTTCATTCTTCAAAGTTATGCTTCCAGCAGGTCCTCATCGGGCGGCCGCCCGAGCGGGTAATATCACCAGTTCGGTTTTCGAAACCCGGTCCGGCACACGCAGTACCAGGAGAAGAAGTAGAACAGCCAAACCGGCTCCGAGGCTGATATTGACGTTCACCTTGAAAAGCGGATGCAAATAGAAGGGTGTCAGCCACATACTTGCGGTTAAAAAGCGCAACAATGCCTGCCACCAGCTCATGCCTTGGCCATCATGCCGCCTAACCTGCAACCGCCACGCGCGCATCCCCAGTGTTTGGCCACCGCAAACCCAGCATCCACCGTAGAAGAAGAAACAGATCAGTAGCAGATAAGTTTGAAAAAAAGGATTACCGCGTAGCGGGTTGTGAAGTGTAATTGCCTCATTGCCTAACAACACGGCCATCAATCCCCACGCTAGGGCAGAAGCAAAGATCAATACGCCAGCTAACAACAGACTATCGTAAATAATCGCTGCAACCCGACGTGGTAACTTTGCTGGTAAAATCGCCAAATCGCCGGTTGATTCGGGGTCGGCTTTGCGCATCGTCTTCCATCAACCGTAATGGGAATTGGACTGAATCGCTGTCTATTTTTTGGCAGATTTAGCCGCAGCGTTCTTACTGCCCGTCTTGGTTTGACCTTGATCGCGGGTAGGTTGCGTGACTTCCTTGGCCGGTAGGGCGGTAACGCCACCGGTTGGATGAGATACACCCAGCCAGCCATTGATTTCTACCACATCCTCTTCAGTCAACCGGCCTGCCGCCTGCCGCAGCGTCAAGACATTAACTACATAGGAATAGCGGGAGGCGGCATAATCCCGTTCGGCTCGATATACATCGCGTTCTGCGTTCAATACATCCACAATGGTGCGCGTACCTACCTCATAGCCAGCCTGAGTCGCTTCCAATGCGCTGCGAGTCGAGACCCGTGTCTGGTCAAGTGCTTTGATCTGACTGATGGCGGTTTCCTGGCCCCGGTAGGCATTGCGAACGGTGGTAATGGTGTTCCGCTGCAAATCTTCCAAACTCTGGCGGGATGCCTCGTAGCTATAAGCCGCCTGGCGGGAGCGTGAAGACACTGCACCGCCACTATACAGAGGGATGGTCAGCCGCAAGTTGGCCTGACTGCTGTAGGTATGGGTAAAACCACTATCGGTATCAGCGCGACTGACGCTTAAATCTAGAGTTGGATAATGGCCGGACTTTTGGAGTTTGATGTTTTCTCTCGCCTGTTCAACGCTATAACCGGCGCTCTGCAGTGACAGATTATTTTCCAGGGCCATGCGCACCCAAGCTTCTGGGTCGCTTGGTTTAGGCAGCGCCAGTGGCATCCGTTCGCTGAGGATGTTCAGTTGCGCATAGTCCTGACCGGTCAATTGCCTCAATTGTTCGCGGGTATTCGCAAGCGTATTGGCAGCGCTGATCTCGGAGGATACCGCACCATCGAAGCGCGCTTGGGCGTCGTAAACATCAGTAATCGTGGCAAGCCCTACCTCGAATCGCCGGTTAGCTTGTTCGAGCTGGCGGGCAAATGCATTTTTCTCCGCTGTGGCGAAGGTCAGATTATCCAGCGCTGCTAGCACGCTAAAATAGCCTTGCGCGACCCGTAGGATTAAATCGTTTTGAGCATTGAGAAAGTCGACATCGGCTTGATTAATTGTTGCCTCCGCCAGTCTTTGCCGCACTTGGTTGCCGCGGTTGTAGAGAGGTTGCACCAAGCTGATCGCGTAGCTGTGGGTTTCCCCTTCTTGCGTATTCACTGAACCAAAGGTATTTCCCTGTGAAGCAGTCACCCCTATATCGGGCAATAACAGCGCCCGTGCCTGTGGCTTAGCCTCTTGGGACGCTTGCTGGCTGGCTGCAGCGGCCTTGAGTACCGGGTCGCTTTCCAGTGACTGGCGGTAAATTTGCAGCAGGTCTTCCGCCCCCACGGATGGACTGCACAATGCAGCGGCCATGGCTACCCCGATTACGCAACGCATATTGGTCATGGTGAATAGGCTCCCCTAATGTTTTTTGAAGGTATCAGGTATCAGTTGAAGATGGGTTTACTGATAGTTGGAGCCTGATGCCTGATACCTTTCTTCTCAGAACTCAAATGTCTTGACTGGAGCAGCGCCGCGTAGCGGCGGCAGTTCAGTTTCAAACAAGCTCGCGCGCGTCCATTCCTGTTCACCGGCCCGGGTGATTAACAGTGCTTCCATGACCGGTGGCAGGCCGGTCACGATAAACAGCCTTCCACCCAAACTTAGGCTTTGGCGCCAGACCTCATCAATCTTGGCGACAGAACCGGTAACGACGATGAGGTTATAACGCCGTTCGCCCCAACCCCGGCTGGCATCGCCCGTATGCAAAGCGGCATTCGCGATTCCGTGGGTCTTGAATTTGAGACGGACGGCTTCGGTAAATTCGGGGATAATGTCCACACTCACAACATGATGGACCAATTGTGCCAGGCAGGCGGTCAGGTAACCACTGCCTGTTCCAACTTCCAGTGCCTGATCGGTGGGGTGTGGTGCGAGCGCCTGTAGAATGCGGCCTTCAACATTAGGTTTCAACATGACTTCGCCATGGCCGAGTGGAATGGCGACATCGCTGAAAGCCAGATTGCGATAGCGCTCCGGCACGAAATCTTCGCGTGGCATACGGGTCAGGGTATCAAGCACCCGCTGATCCAGCACCTCCCAGGGCCGAATCTGCTGCTCGATCATATTGAAACGCGCCTGCTCAAAATTGAATGCGGTCATCGGTTCGGGATCCTGTCAACGCCGGGTGAATAGTGGAATTCTAGCGGGAGCGATGCCCGCGGTTTTGTAATCCGGAAATTCTAACATAAGGGAGCCAGCCAAGACTTGACCTACAGAAAGGTAGCTGCTGGTGAAAACAGCCGCTCGACTTCAGGAACCCGCTTCTTGTCAATGAGGAACAAAATGACATGGTCCTCAGCCTGGATCATGGTGTCATGGTGGCAGATGATCACTTCATCCTCGCGGGCGACAGCGCCGATAGTGGTGCCGGGGGGTAAGCGGATTTCGTCCACACGCCGGCCGACCACCTTGGAGGTCTTGTAGTCGCCATGAGCCACCGCCTCAATCGCCTCGGCAGCGCCGCGGCGCAAGGAGTGGACTTTAGCCACATCACCCCGGCGGACATGGGCCAGCAGGCTGCCGATGGTCGCCTGCTGTGGCGAAATGGCGACATCGATAATCCCAGAGGACTCGACCAGATCCACATAGGACACGCGGTTGATCAGCGCCATGACCTTATGAGCGCCCATGCGCTTGGCCAGCATCGCTGATAGAATGTTGGCTTCATCGTCGTTGGTGACGGCGCAGAAGACGTCCATGTTCTCGATATTTTCCTGCCGCAACAAATTTTCATCGGCGGCGTCGCCCTGGAGCACGATGGCCCGGCTTAATTGTTCGGATAGCCGCCGGGCAGTGACCGGATTGTGTTCGATAACCTTGACCTGAAACCGATCTTCTAGCCCTTGGGCCAATCGGGTGCCGATATGTCCACCGCCAGCGATGATCAAGCGTTTGACCATTCGATCCAGCTTGCGTAGCTCGCTGACAATGGCGCGGGCGTCCTTGCGAGCAGCGATGAAAAATACCTCATCGTCTGCTTCGATCAACGTATTGCCCTCTGGCATAATCGGCCGGCCTTGCCGGAAAATGGCCGCTACCCGGGTTTCAATGCCCGGCATACGATCTGGCAATGTACGCAATGCCTGACCGACCAGCGAACTGCCTTCGTAGGCTTTAACGCCCATTAGCCGAACATGACCTTCAGCGAAATCAAGAACTTGTAATGCTCCAGGATGTTCAATGATACGCTGGATGTAATCGGTCACTAGCTGCTCGGGACTGATGAGTACGTCAATTGGCAATGCCTGATCATTCAATAATTGATCCTGGTAGGAAAGATAACTCCCCGACCGGACCCGGGCGATCCGGCGTGGCGTGTTAAACAGCGTGTAGGCGACCTGGCAGGCGATCATGTTGACTTCATCGTTATCGGTCAGCGCGATCAACATGTCGGCATCAGCCATGCCAGCTTGTTCCAAAATGGCTGGATGCGATGCATGACCGGCCAGTGTGCGAATATCCAACCGGTCCTGGAGTATTTGCAGACGCTCGGCATTGGCGTCGACCACCGTGACATCGTTAGCCTCGCTTGCCAGAATGTGCGCGACCGAACCGCCCACTTGTCCAGCGCCGAGGATAACGATTTTCATGGCGGCCTTACTCGTCCAGCGCTTTTTTGGGATCGATACCCAGGGCGCGCAATTTCCGGTAAAGGTTGGTGCGTTCCATACCGACACGCTCGGCCAATCGGGCTACATTACCCTCACATTCACGGAATTGCTGCATCAAATAGGTACGCTCAAATTGTTCCCGGGCTTCTCGAAGCGGCAGATTCAGAGGAATGCTGCCCACATCATGAGATTTGGCGCTGGTCGTGCCGCGCACCGCAGCATCAACTTCTTCCTGTGTGATCTCTTCCTCGCTGCCAAGGATGAGCAAGCGTTGTACCAAGTTCTTGAGTTCACGGATATTACCCGGCCAGCTATAGTTGCGCAGCCGGTTTTGGGCCGCCAGCGTAAAGTGACGATAGGTCAGATTTTCTTGGTCGACGAAGTAATTGACATAGTAATTCAGTAGTTCTGGGACATCTTCGATGTGCTCGCGCAGTGGTGGCAGCTTGATCGGTACCACGTTGAGCTGATAGTACAGATCTTCACGGAAGCGGTTCAGCGCCACCTCCTGTTCCAGGTCACGATGCGTGGCGGTCACTACTCGCACATTAACCCGCACCGGCTCCTTGCCACCAATACGCAGGAAGGAGCCGTTTTCCAGGGCGCTGGCCAATTTGGCTTGGGCTTCGAGATCCATGTCAGCGAGCTCGTCAAGAAACAGAGTGCCGCCACTGGCCTGTTCCAGCCGGCCATAATGAATTCGTTCACCTTGTTCCGAGCCAAACAACTCCAGGCTGGCGTTTTCACGGGCGATAGAGCCAACGCCTACATCTACAAAGGGTCCACTGCGGCGCAGACTATGGGCATGCAGGAAGCGGGCGTAAACCTCTTTACCGGTACCCGGTTCGCCGAAGATGAGTGCCGGGGCATCATGCTGGGCGATTTTCAGTACCTGGGCACGCAGCCGTTGCACAACTTCGCTTCGCCCAACCGGTTCAGTAACCGTGCGTTGCTGGCGGCGCAGATTTTGGTTTTCCCGCGCCAGCCGGTCTGCTTCCAGCGCTCGCTCCACAGTCAATAGCAACTTAGCCATCGACAGCGGCTTTTCGATGAAATCGTAAGCGCCCAGACGGGTTGCTTCCACGGCGGTTTCCACAGTGCCGTGGCCGGACATCATAATCACCGGGCAGGGAAGATGATCTCCCTCACCCCATTCTTTGAGCAAGGAGATGCCATCCGTGTCCGGCATCCAGATATCGAGCAGGATCAGATCGGGCCGCTGGGCGCGGCGAGCTTCGCGGGCGGCGGCGGCGTTTTCCGCAATTGCTACGCCATAGCCTTCATCTTCCAGAATTTCCTTCACCAAGTCGCGAATGTCGGGTTCGTCATCGACGACCAGAATATAGGGCGCACTCATCCAGCCTCCTGATCGGTATTTAAGGGTATGGCGGGAACACCGGGGGTTGTCGAAACCCCGGTATCCTCATGGCGGAATGGCAATCGGATCACGATCCGGGCACCGCCCTCCGCCGGCGTTTCCAACTGGATCCAGCCGCCATGTTCCTCGACGATTTTTTTAACAACCGCTAATCCTAGCCCGGTTCCTTTGGGTTTGGTAGTCACATAGGGCTCAAAGGCGCTGGCTAATAAATGGTCTGGAAACCCTGGCCCATCGTCGCGCACACTCAATTCAGCGCAATCGGCCCCGGTGACATGCTCGCGCTGGGTGCGGATCCATAATGTCGAGCCTTGGTTATCGTGAATCGCCTCAATGGCATTTTTGACCAGATTATGCAGCAATTGCCGCAGCCGGCCTTTATCGGCATTGATCCAGAGGGGTTCCTGGGCCAGTTCCAAGCGAATTTCCACGTTGGCGGGATAATCGTGATAGAGATACAACACCTCGGTTACGAACTCATTCAACTCCAGCGGTGCCAGTTGCAGACGTGGCGGCCGGGCATATTCGTTGAAGGCGTCTACCATTTCCTTCATCGCTTGTACCTGCTGGACGATGGTGTGAGTACCGCGTTCCAGCACGCGTCCTTGCTCTCCATCCATTTGTTTAAGATATTTGTGGCGAATGCGTTCAGCGGCTAATTGGATCGGGGTCAGTGGGTTCTTGATCTCATGGGCCAGCCGGCGTGCTACTTCGGCCCAGGCAGCATCACGCTCGGCCTGCACCAAGTGGGTGATGTCATCAAACACGATGACATGGCCTCCGCGCAAACCTACTGCATCTGGTAGTGAGCTGCCGCGACACATCAGAATGCGCCGGCCTGTGCTGCTGAACCAGGGGATTTCCTGTCGCCAGTCACCCGTTTGGGTGAATTGTGGATTGATAATATCGATTAAATCCTGTAACACAGGTTGGACGGCTCCGATGTGCTGACTGTCGACGCCGATAAACGTCTGCAAATCTACCCCGAGAATCTGGCTGGCGGCAGCATTGCACGTTTGCAATCGGCCTGCTTGATTAATGGTTAGTACTCCGGAGGAAAGCCGCGCCAACACTGTTTCCAGATAGGCGTGCTGGCTCTCCAATTGTTGCTGACTGCGCTGCGCTACATCGCGCGCCTGGGCTAAGTTGCGGGTCATCTCATTGAAGGACTGTACGAGAAAGCCTAGTTCATCGCTGCTGGCTTTTGCCAACTGCTTGTCAAACTGGCCCGCCGCTACTGCTTGTGTGCCTTCCGCCAATTCCCGCAGTGGTTGCACCAATCGGCGGGCGGTGTAGAACGCCGCCCAGAACGCTGCCAATACCGCTAGCAGCAGTGCCAGTGACAGAATGAGCGTAAAGCTGGCTTTAAGCGGCGCCCGTAAAAAGATGAGTTCCTTATAACTGTCGAAAGCAGCCTGTACAGCATCCGCTAGCAGGCTGAGGCGATCGGTGACCGGGAACAGCGCTTGGAGCAAGCGATCCTCAGCGCCGGGAATGGCCACTCGTACCGCCACGCGAATATGAAAACCGGTGTCGCCGATCGGCTCCAGGCCAACATAGTTGCGGCCCTGCCGGACTTGCAACAATACTGCATCCGGTGGGGGCATTGGCAAAATGAGCGAAGGATCGGCTGTGGCGGTGGCGATGATGCGTCCGTCACGGCCAAAGAGGGTCAATTCGGATGCTTCGCCGAAATCTAGCAGGTCGTCCAAACGCCGCGCGGCTTGTTCACCTTCACTTTCAGCGACACTTTCGGCCATTCGCGTGGTTTGCTTGAGCACATCGCGCATTCGCAGATCCAAGGCAGTGCGGCTGAGTTCTAGCGCATCTTCGAGACCTTGGTCCACTTGGACGTTGAACCAGCTATCAATGCCTCGCTGTAAAAAATTCAATGAGAAGCCATAGACTAATGCGACTGGAAGAATGGCGAGTGTTGCGAAGATGCCAGCTAGCCGGAGCGTCAGGCTGGCGCCGGGCGCCCGGCGCCAGTACCGGCGTAGCAAGTCGATCAGATTGTAGATAATTAGCACGACCAGTGAGCCGAGGCCGATGGCGCTGGTAAGTAACAACCAACCATACACTTGTTGAAACTGTGCCGAATCGGTTGTGGCGCCGCTCATCAGCACCAGGATGATCAGCAATACGCCCAGCAACGCTAGTACGGCGGGCAATCCTCGCCCACGTGCGAGCCGGTGTAGGATTAAAGCTGCCATGTGAGCCATTTGCTTGCTAACTGCCAATCATCGGAAATATAGGCGAACAACCGCAGCGGCGTCGGCAGAGCATTAACATCAAGCTGAACACGCAAGGCACCTATGTAACGCTGATTAGGGACTAATAAGCCTTTATCTAACAATGGAAAATCAACTACTTTTCCCATGAATTGCAAGGCGCCGCCTTGATTTGGGAAGGCTCGGCGCTCGCCACTGTTAAGATTCGTGACAAGATATTGCCGGCTAAGAGTGTGGTATTCGAGCCGGAAGCGCTGGGATAGGGCGTAAACCGTTTCATCCCACACCCAGCGTTGCCGGCGGACCTCCATCTCTAGCTCGACGGTCAGCGGCACACCGTTTTTTAAGGCTTCAATCGTTGCTTGACTGAAGCGGTATTCGATCTGTGCACTGAGGCGGTAAACCCCCCCCTCCAGGCGGGTGGAAGCACTGATAATATCAAAGCCAGCCGCCCAAGCTACTGAAAAACTGAGTAGCACAGCTAGACAGCTCATTGCGGCAGATCGATACGATCGAGTCAGGAGTCTGGCTGACACACAACCTCCCTGACGGATGCCTGGCGCTTGATTAGCACGGCGTAATAAAACCCGTCCATGCCTGCTTCACCCGGAAGAATCTGCCGGCCATGCGACTGAGGGTGCCCCCATGGTGCGATGATCGGTTGCTCTTCAGCATCTGGTTGGTCAGCAAGAAAGCGTTCCACCACTTGTTCATTTTCTTGCCGTATGACCGAGCAGGTGGCGTACAGCAACCGGCCTGCCGGACGCAACAGAGGCCACAGGTTAGCGAGCAGCGTCTGCTGCTGATTGGCGAGCACGGCAATATCGCTGTCCCGGCGCAGTAGCTTGATGTCAGGATGACGGCGAATGACCCCAGTTGCCGAGCAAGGAGCATCCAGCAGGATCCGGTCATAGAGAACGCCATCCCACCAGTCTGCTGGTTGCCGGGCATCACCAGCGGCCAGGCGTGCTTTGAACTGCAGCCGGTGGAGATTTTCCGCGACTTGCTCCAGGCGGGCAGCATTCTGGTCAAGCGCCGTTAGATCTAGATGTGCCGCGTATTCCAGCAGATGACCCGTCTTGCCGCCAGGAGCGGCACAGGCGTCCAATACGCGCATGCCTGGCTGGACATCCAGTAATGGCGCGGCGAATTGCGCGGCGGCGTCTTGTACCGAAACCCATCCTTCTGAGAATCCTGGCAGCGCTGCCGGCTCGACCGCTGTACTCAATGTCAGTGCTGTTTCCACATAAGATTCCCTGCCCGCCAGTGGAGGAGGGTGAGGGGTGTGAACGGCTACAGCGGCTCGGCCAGATATCGTCATTAACAGTTTCCGGTACGATTCACGGTCATGGTGGCGCCTATTTACACGCAGAGTGAACGGTGGGCGGTCGTTATTAGCGGCAATAATAGCCGGCCAGTCGTTTGGCCAATCCTGTTGCAAACGTTGTAGCAGCCAGCGAGGGTGCGCGGTACAGGCTTCCAGGTCATTTTTCAATGCGGTCGTCAATTGTTCACGGCGACGTAAGGCTGTGCGCAATACCGCATTCGTCAACCCCACTGCCCATGGTTTCTTCATCTGACGGGCGGCCGTTACGGTTTCTGCTACGGCTGCGTGTTCGGGGATGCGTAGATGCCATAACTGGTAAATGCCGATCAACAGGAGCGCTCGGATCGTATGTTCACGCGGATCTAGCGGCCGCGCCAGCAGCGGATGCAACAGCGCCTGTAACTGAGGATGCCATCGGCAAACGCCATAGCATAATTCCTGAAGCAGACCATGCTCCTTCGGTGCAGCGCGTTCCAAGCCAGAAGGCAGTGCAGTCGCTAGCGATCGGCCTTCGCCCAGGACCTGCCCTAGCACCTGAGCCGCGAGTGCACGGACGTTCATGCCATGCCTAGCCGCTGGCCGGCCAGTCGACGGGCATTCAAGAATGCTGCAACCGGCAACGGCTTACCCCCCGGCAGTTGAACTTCAGTGAGATGCAACACGCCAGAACCCGTAGCAACGGCGATTCCAGATATTTCCTCGCGCAATACCGTACCGGGTGGCGCAGTAGCCGGTTCTTCTTCATGAGCCGCTGCCCGCCAGATACGCAGGGTCGATCCGTCTAGCCGGGTATGGGCCACTGGATAGGGGTTGAATGCTAGCACCTGCCGCTCCAGTTCTAAAGCGGGCCGGTTCCAGTTCAGTTCGAGATCGGTTTTACTCAACTTAGAGGCGTAAGTTGCCAGTGCATTATCCTGGAGTTGAGGGACGAGGCGTCCAGCCAGCAGTTCCGGCAAGGTGGCTTGCAACACCGATGCGCCCAGCATTGCTAAACGATCGTGCAGCTCACCCCCGGTGATGCCGCGTGGAATCGGGCAGGGCGCTTGCGCGAACACGGGTCCGGTGTCGAGGCCAGCTTCCATACGCATGATGCTGATTCCAGTCTCGGCATCGCCTGCCAGCAGTGCCCAATGGATCGGCGCCGCACCGCGCCAGCGCGGTAATAGCGAGGCATGGATATTAATACAGCCGAGCCGGGGAATAGCCAGCACTTCTGGCGGCAGGATCAGCCCGTAGGCAGCGACCACCAGTAGATCTGGTTGCAGAGCAGCAAATCCGGCCTGCACGGCGGGGTCGCGCAGGGTGGCTGGCTGATAGACTGGAATCCCAGCGGCTTTAGCATAGGTCTTAAGCGAACTGGCCCGAAGTTGGCGACCCCGTCCCGCGGGCCGATCCGGCTGGGTATAGACGGCTGCCAGTGAGTAGCCGTCATCCAGTAGAGTTTGCAGCGAGGGAACGGCGAATTCGGGAGTTCCCGCAAAAATCAGGCGCGGTGCATCCATCTTCAGGCAGCGCGTGCTTCGTGGCGGGCTTGTTTTTCCAGCTTTTTACGAATGCGATCGCGCTTGAGCGTCGACAGATAGTCCACAAAAAGTTTACCATCCAAGTGATCAGTCTCGTGTTGGATACACACTGCCAATAGACCATGCGCTTCTAACTCGAAGGCTTCGCCGTCGAGATTGAGTGCGCTGACCCGGACCTTTTCAGCGCGACGGACGGTTTCGGAGAAGCCGGGTATGGATAAACAACCCTCCTCCATTTCGCCTTCGCCCTTGCGTTCGAGGATGGTTGGATTGATAAACACACGCGGCTGATCTTTATTCTCGGATAGATCCATGACTACAACCCGTTTCTGTACATTGACCTGGGTTGCAGCCAAGCCGATGCCCGGTGCTGCGTACATGGTTTCCAGCATGTCGGCAACCAAGGTACGTACACTGTCATCGACGGTTTCCACCGGTAGTGCTGGTTTGCGCAACCGGGAATCGGGATAATGCAATATGTTGAGTTGTGCCATGGCTACTCCGTGAAAGCCTAGTTTCAAATGCTTGACTGGTTTCAAATGCTTGAATTGAGTCATGCGATTTTAGTCATTCGATGCGAAATCATACGAGAAACCCATGCATCGGGGCTATACTTTGCGCAATGGGGGTGATCCGTTACACTCCCGCCCGTTCCTCCGAAGGATGAGCAAGGACCATGAACATCACGCGTTCCTCAAGGTGCCTCGGAACTGCTCTGTCGTTGACAGCAGTGGTTTTTTTCGGGGCATGTGCCCAAAATCCCTCTGAATCCAATGCGCCTGAATCGAACCCGGCTGCTTTGACCTCTGGCAATCCGCCACCGTTGACCGGATTGGCCCCCAGCCAGCCATCAGCCGTTCCAGGGGTAGTCGCGCTGCGCCCTGATCATCCCCAGACCTACACTGTGGCTCCCGGCGACACCCTGTGGAGTATTGCCGGGCGGTTTTTACAAAACCCCTGGCAGTGGCGCGAAATCTGGCGGCAAAATCCGCAAGTGCGTAATCCGGACCGGATTTACCCTGGCGACGTGCTGCGCTTTAGCCATGATGCTGATGGTAAACCGCAGTTAGAAGCTGCCGAACGCGAAGCCATACCGCTGATCAAGCTGTCTCCGCAAATCCGCGTCGAAGAATTGAGCCAACCCATTCCGCCGGTGCCGCGTGATGCAGTTGAATCATTCCTGACCCGCGCTTTGATCCTAAGCGACGCTCAGTGGCAAGGCGCACCCTATATTGTGGCCGACGATGACGATCAAATCGTGTACGCTGATCGTGACCGGGTTTATGCGCGTGGTGCTATTTTTGACCAGCCACGTTATCAGGTGTTCCGCCCCGGTGAACCGCTACGTGAACCGGATTCTGGCCGTTATCTGGGTACTGCCGGTATCTATCTCGGTCAGGCAGTACTGGAAAAGGACGCTGATCCGGCTACTCTGGTACTGGCTAAAACGATCGCGCCGGTGCGTGCAGGCGACCGCTTGTTCCCGCTGGAAGGAGAAGCGGAACTCTACAGCTTTGAGCCGCACCCTGTGCCGCCGGATACTTATGGGTTTATTCTTGCCAAGCTGGATACCGATGTGACCCAGATCACTCAGTACAGCAGCATAGTCATAAACCTAGGTGCTCAAGAAGGTCTTGAGCCGGGCCACGTTCTGGCGATCTACGGCAAGGATCGAACCATTGATGACCCGGTTTCTGGCGGAACTGTGCGATTGCCAGGTGAGCGTTCTGGTTTGGCTATGGTGTATAAGGTTTATGATCTCGTGAGCTATGCTTTGGTGATGCAGGCTGAACGCACTATCCGTTTGCAAGACCAGGTAACAACGCCCTGAACGATATCTCCTCGCCTTCGGCTGATGATCCAGCTTGGTTGCTGGCGTTGCTGCGGGCACCGGGCATTGGACCAGCGCGGTTTGCCCGGCTGTTAGAGTATTTTGGTTCAGCGGCGGCTGTCTTTGCCGTGGGTCGCGCTGAGTGGAGCCGCCTGGAACTGCCTGGCGTAACGCTTGACTATCTGAGTGCGCCAGACTGGCGGCGCGTCGAAACGGATCTGGCATGGCTGGATCAGCCAGACAACTATTTGCTGGCGCTGGCTGATCCCCGCTATCCGCTACTGTTGCGACAGATTCCTTACCCCCCGCCTTTGCTGTTTGTCCATGGCGACCCGGATTGTTTGCGGATGCTGCAACTAGCTATTGTCGGTACCCGCAATCCGACGCCACTCGGCCGGGAAACGGCCCATCGTTTTGCTGAGCACCTGGCTGGAGCCGGGATGATTATTACCAGCGGGTTGGCGCTGGGTATCGATACGGCTGCTCATGAGGGGGCATTGGCCAGCAGCAAAGGCCGCACCATCGCAGTCATGGGTACCAGCCTCGACCGGGTGTACCCAGCAAAAAACCGTGATTTGGCCCACAAAATTGCTGAACGGGGCGCGCTGGTTTCAGAGTTGCCCACCGGAACGCCAGCAGCGGCAGGTAATTTCCCCCAGCGTAATCGCCTGATTAGTGGACTAACGCTGGGCGTACTAGTGGTCGAAGCTGCTGCGCGCAGTGGTTCACTGATTACCGCACGCCTCGCACTTGAACAGGGCCGGGAAGTATTCGCCATTCCTGGCTCGATTCACAACCCATTGGCTAAAGGCTGCCATGCGCTGATCCGTGAAGGGGCTAAACTGGTGGAGATGGCGACCGATATTTTGGAGGAGCTGGGTTCCTTGGCGGCCGCTGGTTCCATTGAATCACCTGCTGAGGCAGTGCAAGGGGTTGCCAGCGCAGGATTGGACTCACTGGATGAAATATACCAGCAGTTGCTGGCGGCCATGGGTGATGAACCGTGTGGGATCGATCTGCTGGTAGAGCGTTGTGGATTGACGGCGGAAGTGGTTTCCTCCATGCTTTTAATCTTGGAGTTGGAAGGATTCACTGCGGCGGTTCCCGGTGGTTTTTACTGTCGCCTGAAGTGTTGAATACTAGCTGCTGACCCCACTGGTGGTGATCTCTGCGCGCTGGCCACATTGACCAGTGTCTTGTACCCCCGCCGGATGGCCGGGGCTTTTGTACTTTCAAGGCGAGTTTCTGAATGAAAGAAAACATGCTGGATGTGCTGATGTATCTATTTCAGAACGACATGAATGAGGAGATCGACGCCGATCCTGATCGTGAGTCCATCCAAACTGAGTTACTAGCGGCGGGCTTTTCCTGGCGGGAAGTGCGCCAGGCGTTTGATTGGCTCGATAGTTTGGTCGACCGCCAATCCATTCCGCTACTGATGAATCCCCGCTCTTGCCGTATCTATATCCAGGCAGAGCTGGCCCGGTTAGATGTCGGCTGTCGTGGCTTCCTGCTGTTTCTAGAGCAGAGTGGTATCCTTGACTCGGAAACCCGTGAACTGGTAATCGACCGGGTCATGGCATTGGAAACGGATGACATCGATCTGCATCATCTGAAATGGATCATCCTGATGGTGTTGCTCAACCAGCCCGGCCAAGAAGAAGCTTACGCTTGGATGGAAGATCTGGTGTTTGACGAAGCCCCCGGCTATCTTCACTAGGTATTCAGCACATATTCTGCTGCTTCGTCAGTTCCCGCCATACTAACGGGAAAACCGAGGGTGCCGCTTTCTTTTCTGGCCGGACGTGCTCCCGGCATTATCCCTATTCTTGTCAGCACCTATTACGGTTATGAGTAAAAATTTGGTCATCGTGGAATCGCCGGCCAAGGCGAAGACCATCAAGAAATATCTAGGTAAAGACTTTGAGGTTCTCGCCTCCTACGGTCATGTGCGTGATTTGGTACCCAAAGAAGGCGCGGTCGATCCTGATCATGACTTCGCCATGAAATATCAAATCATTGATGATAAAAGCGAACGTCATGTCGAGACGATCGCTAAAGCGGTGGCCAAGGCGGAGGTGCTTTATCTAGCCACTGACCCGGATCGCGAAGGTGAAGCTATTTCCTGGCACTTGTACGAAATCCTCCGGCAACGTGATTTACTGGATGACAAACCGGTGCGGCGGGTTGTGTTCCATGAAGTGACTCAACGGGCGATTCTGGATGCCGTTGCCCATCCGCGTAGCCTATCTTTGGATCTGGTCAACGCCCAGCAAGCCCGGCGGGCGCTCGACTATCTGGTCGGCTTTAATCTGTCGCCGCTGTTGTGGAAGAAGATCCGGCCTGGCCTGTCCGCAGGCCGGGTGCAATCACCAGCTTTGCGGATGATCGTCGAGCGTGAGGAAGACATCGAGCGGTTCAAAGCTCGTGAATACTGGACATTGGAAGCTGACGCCGCTAAGGCGCGCCAACCGTTCACCGCCCGGCTGCTTGAATATGCGGGCGAGAAGCTGACGCAATTCAGTGTGACGAATGGCAGCCAGGCACATGTCATGGAGCAAATATTGCGCGATGCAGCGCATGCCCAGCTTGCTGCATCGGGGCCGATTACCGATGAAAGTACGATCGGTTGCTTGCAGGTCGCCAAAGTCGAGCGCAAGCAGCGCAAGCGTAATCCCGCTGCACCATTTACTACCTCAACGCTGCAACAGGAAGCCTCGCGTAAGATAGGGTTTTCCACCCAGCGTACCATGCGGATCGCCCAACAGTTGTATGAGGGCATCGATACCGGCAACGGTGCAGTGGGGTTGATTACCTATATGCGCACCGACTCGGTCAATTTGGCTCAGGACGCGCTTAACGACATCCGGGCACTGATTGCCCAGCGCTATGGTGCCCACAACCTGCCATCCAGTCCACGAGTCTTCAAGACCAAAGCTAAAAATGCGCAGGAAGCACATGAAGCGATCCGGCCGACTGCTGTCACGGTCACCCCGGAAGCAATCCGCACGCATTTGAATGCGGATCAGTACGCATTGTACGAATTGATTTGGAAGCGCACGGTTGCTTGCCAGATGATTTCGGCTACTTTGGATACGGTGTCAGTGGATCTGGCTTGCGGCGCCGGCAATACGTTCCGCGCGACGGGTTCAACCATCGCTGATCCTGGGTTTATGGCGGTCTATCAGGAAGGCGTGGATGACCAGAGTGATGAGGAGGAGAGCCGGACACTGCCGCCTCTGAAGCAAGGCGAGCGGGTGGATCTGCGGGGATTGCGCCCGGAACAGCATTTTACCGAACCGCCGCCGCGCTATTCAGAAGCCAGCCTGGTCAAGGCGTTGGAGGAGTATGGCATTGGCCGGCCTTCGACATACGCCACAATTATCTCAACCCTGCTAGGCCGTGAATATGCGGTATTGGACAATCGCCGCTTTAAACCTACCGATATTGGCCGGATTGTCAACCGCTTTCTGACGCAGCATTTCGATCAATATGTGGATTATGAATTTACTGCCCGGTTGGAAGACAATCTCGACGCTGTATCGCGCGGTGAGGAAGATTGGTTGCCGCTGATGTATGATTTCTGGGATCCCTTCAAGCAGCGAGTGATGGAGAAGGCCGAGAATGTCTCGCGGCAAGATGTGATCCAAAGCCGGGAATTGGGGATGGACCCCAAGACCGGCAAACCGGTGTCCGTGCGTATGGGCCGGTTTGGCTCGTTTGCACAGATCGGTGTCAAAGAGGATTCTGACAAGCCACGCTTTGCTAGCCTGCGGCCTGAACAGCGTCTGGATACGATAACTCTCGACGAAGCTTTAGCGCTGTTTCAATTGCCGCGAGATTTGGGAACCACGGCGGACAACGAGCCGATCCAGGCGAATATTGGCCGGTTTGGGCCTTATGTACGTTATGGTAAAAATTATGTATCGATCAAAAATGAGGATCCCTACACCGTCAGCCGCGAACAAGCCTTGGAGTTGATCGCTGCTCATCAGCAAGTGCTGGCTAACCGGACGCTGCGGACCTTTCCGGATTCGGCCATTCAGATTCTGAATGGCCGTTTCGGTCCGTATATCACCGATGGTAAGAAGAACGTCCGGGTGCCCAAGGGGCGGGAACCAGAGAGTTTGAGTTTAAATGAGTGTGAGACGTTGCTGCGAGAAGCACCCGAGAAGAAGAAACGCACAATTCATCGCCGAACTACCGCGCCGGCGAAAGTGAAGCGATCCAGCGGACGTTAGCCGCATGAACCAGTTAAAATTGCGCGCTGTCGCCCATGTGGTTCAGAGAGGTGGCATCATTGCCTATCCGACCGAGGCGGTTTACGGGTTGGGCTGTGATCCGCGTAATGAGCGTGCAGTGCGCCGATTACTGGCGCTCAAGCGGCGGCGGTTGCACAAGGGGCTGATTCTAATCGCTGCTGATTTCATACAGCTTGCACCCTTTCTACAACCGCTTTCACCGGCTGATCAGGCGCGGCTGGCGGCCACTTGGCCGGGTCCCTCTACTTGGTTGGTTCCAGCCCGTGCCGATGTGCCTCGTTGGTTGAGAGGTTGCCATGACACATTAGCGGTGCGGGTTACCGCTCATCCGCTGGCGGCGGCGCTGTGCCGGGCTTGCGGCCATGCACTGGTCTCCACCAGCGCCAACTTTACGGGTCACCCCCCAGCGCGTAGCGCGCTGGCAGTGCGCCGGCAACTGGGTAAGAGCATCGATGCTCTTTTACCCGGTCCTACTGGCGGTATGGCGAAACCAACAGAAATCCGGGATTTGCGTAGTAGTCAGTTGGTACGCCCAGCCTGAAATCAGGCTGTTCCCAGCGTCAGGAAGTTTCCAATGCCGGTATCACCCGCGCCAATAGTTTTTTTACCTGCTCCATACCACTGGCCAAATTCCGTTCGATCTCAGTCATGGTGATTGCACCCGCTCCCTTACCCGCTGCCCAATTGGCTACAACCGCGCAGGCGGCATAGTGCAAACCCAGCTCCCGGGCTAGCGAGGCTTCTGGCATTCCAGTCATGCCAACAATGTCGCAACCGTCTTTCTCCAGCCGGCGAATTTCTGCTGCAGTTTCCAGCCGGGGGCCTTGCGTCGCTGCGTAGGTGCAGGATTCACGCGCCGTCATTCCCAGATCGCGGGCTCCTTGAATCAGCCGCTTGCGTAGTTCCGGGCAATAGGGTTCGGTAAAATCGATGTGAGTGACATGAGTGAGGTTATCTTCAAAAAAGGTGCTATGCCGGCCCCAGGTGTAATCGATAATTTGATCGGGGAAGGCAAACGTACCGGGTTCCATGCCGGTGCGGATACCGCCAACGGCTGCTGTTGCAATCACCTGTTTAACACCAATATGGTGCAAGATCCAGAGATTAGCCCGGTAATTGATCCGGTGTGGCGGCAGGGTGTGATGTTGGCCGTGCCTGGCTAGGAACACCACATTGCGCTCACCGAATTCACCGTAGATCAATGGACTGGAAGGTTCTCCGTAAGGTGTGGACAGGGTTTCCCGGTGAGTGATCTTCAAGGTATCTAGAGTAGCGAGGCAGGTGCCTCCGATAATAGCGATGGCGGGTCTCATGGTGGAATGCCTTGGTAAGCAGGAAAACAAGGGATCGAATGTGCTGCTCGTCAGCAGCTTAGCCGCTGATTGCGTAGATACCTGGCAATTGCCGCCAATATTCTTTGTAGTCCATGCCACAACCGAACACATAGCGGTCCGGGATTTCTAATCCAATAAAATCAACAGTTAGTCCCGTGCTTTTCCGATCATGCCGCTTATTAACCAGTACGGCGCTATAGGTCTCCACTGCGCCCTGCCGGCGCACTTCTTCTACAATCGCCTGGAGGGTATTGCCCTCATCGAAGATGTCATCGAATACTAACACTATTCGACCGGTTACCGCAGGGTATGGCCGGGCGATCCAGTCGATCTCGCCACCTTGGGTGCTGCTGCGGTAGCGGCTGGCATGCAGGTAACCGACTTGTAGCGGAAACTGTAAGCGGGATACGAGCTGCGCGCCGGGAATGAATGCGCCATTCATCACGATCAGCACCAATGGGTCACAGTGTTCTAAGTGGGTGGTCACAGCAGCGGCTAGACAATCGAGAGCGGACTGCACCTGCGCCGGCGTGAACAGCAACTCAGCTTTGCGTAGTACGGCAAGTGCTTGTTCAGGAGTGATGGTGGAGGGCATGGCAAACTCCGGAAAAATTGGGATGGGTTCTGCTGAGTCTAGAAAGCCTGGCTCTAAATCAAATATCCATTTCTAGCAGTGGAGATGCATCATAATCCTGGACCAGCCGAACCATGCGCTGCCAGACTGGATTGTGATGTAACCGTTTCCAACTGGGACGGCCGCGCCCGTGGAGGCGGATCAGCCGTACCTGGCTTACCGGGTCGGGTTTCTGGCCCAATTGATCGAGAATCGCCACAGCAGCCCGGCGGTCATTACAGGCCAGCACCATATCGCAACCGGCCATCAATGCCGCCCGTGCCCGTTCTGGGGGATCGCCCGCTTCCTGAGCGCCCGCCATGTCTAGATCATCGCTGAAGACTACTCCATGAAACTCCAGTTCTTGGCGTAAGATACTTTTGAGCCAGCGCGTTGAGAAACCGGCAGGCCGGTCGTCCACTTGCGGATAGAGGACATGAGCCGGCATTAGCGCCGCTAAGCCATAATGAATCATTCGTTCGAACGCCAGCAGATCGGTCATGGCTAGATCAACATAAGGACGCGGATCGACGGGAAGTTCAAGATGCGAATCGGCGGCGATTCCGCCATGCCCTGGAAAATGCTTGCCCACAGCCTCCATGCCGGCTTTCTGCATCCCGCTGGCATAAGCGTGAGCCAGATCGGCGACAATTTCAGGGTCGTGATGAAACGCCCGGTCACCGATAATGCCGCTTACTCCATGGTCCAGATCCAGCACTGGCGCAAAACTGAAGTCGACGCCTACGGCGCGTAACTCAGTGGCCATCAGCCAACCGGTGATTCGCGCCAGTTGTTTGGCGCGTAGTGGATTCTGGTCATGGATCTCACCCAACCGCCGCACCGCCGGTAAGCGGGTAAATTCCTCACGAAAACGTTGAACCCGGCCACCCTCATGATCAACAGCAATCAGCAGGCGTGGTTGACGCAGGGCGTGAATAGCTTCGGTCAACCTCGCGACCTGTTCCGGCGACTGATAGTTCCGGGCGAAAAGGATCACACCACCTACCAGGGGATGCTTCAATAGTTCACGTTCCTCGGCGGTCAGCATTAAGCTTTCCAATCCCAGCATCACCGGTCCTAACGCCATTAATCTACACTCCAGATTCACAGGTCTTGCAATGAATAGTTTCAATGATAGCGGCGAATCACGTTATCGTCAGTTATCATACGAACCATTCGGTTTCAGGGTTATATTGACGCCAGTCAGCCAAAAACCGACAATCGTTTCCCCATTCGCTCCGCGGGTCTTTGGTAAAACCTGGCGGTGTGTTCGTGATTTTATATCCAGCCTAGCTCCCCAGACTCCATGGATCCCTATAAGCTGACTCATCTTAAGCAACTCGAAGCCGAGAGCATCCACATCATTCGCGAGGTCGCTGCCGAATTTGAAAAGCCGGTGATGCTTTACTCAATCGGCAAGGATTCCTCGGTGATGCTGCAATTGGCGTTAAAAGCTTTCCATCCGGGTAAGCTACCGTTTCCGCTGCTGCATGTCGATACGACCTGGAAGTTCCGCGAAATGATCCGCTTTCGCGACGAGCAGGCGAAGCGTCTGGGTTTGGAACTTATCGTTAACATCAACGAGGATGGGCTGCGCCAGGGTATCAATCCCTTCAGCCACGGTTCACGGGTCCATACCGATGTCATGAAAACCCAGTCACTCAAACAAGCACTGGAACGTCATGGCTTCGATGCCGCTTTTGGCGGCGCCCGCCGCGATGAGGAACGCTCCCGGGCCAAGGAACGAGTCTACTCCTTTCGTGACCGCAACCATCGCTGGGATCCCAAGAATCAACGTCCTGAACTATGGAATCTATATAACAGCCGGGTACGCAAGGGTGAAAGTATCCGGGTGTTTCCCCTATCTAACTGGACCGAGCTGGATATTTGGCAATATATCCATTTGGAAAACATTCCCATCGTCCCGCTGTATTTTGCCGCTGAACGTCCAGTCGTGGAGCGCGACGGAACCCTGATCATGGTTGACGACGAACGGATGCCGCTGGAACCGGGGGAAACGCCCAAGTTGGAATGGGTCCGATTCCGCACCCTCGGCTGTTACCCATTAACCGGGGCTATTCGCTCCCATGCGACAACCTTGCCGGAGATTATTCAGGAAATGCTACTTACCCGCCACTCGGAACGCCAGGGCCGGTTGATTGACCACGACGCCGCCAGTTCGATGGAAGAGAAAAAGCGGCAGGGGTATTTTTGACATGTCCCACGCCTCTCCTTTGATTGAATCCGATATCCAGGCTTATCTGAAAACCCACGAGCACAAGGACTTATTGCGCTTTATTACTTGCGGCAGTGTCGATGATGGCAAGAGTACCCTGATTGGCCGGTTGCTGTATGACACGCAATTGATCTATGAGGATCAACTCGCTGCGGTGCGCCGCGATACCACTAAGTATGGCACCACGGGAGAAGAACTGGATCTAGCCCTGCTAGTGGATGGGTTGCAAGCTGAGCGAGAGCAGGGCATTACTATCGACGTTGCTTATCGCTACTTCTCCACCGAGAAGCGGAAATTCATCATTGCCGATACTCCCGGCCATGAACAGTACACCCGTAATATGGCAACAGGTGCTTCCACCGCGCAGTTGGCGATACTGCTGGTCGATGCCCGCAAGGGGGTGCAAGTCCAAACCCGCCGCCATAGCTTCATCGTTTCGTCGCTGGGTATCCGCCACCTGTTACTGGCAGTGAACAAAATGGATTTGGTAGGTTTTGAACAGGCTGTGTTCAACCGGATCAGTGAAGAATATCAAGAGTTTGTGGATAAGCTCGGAGTACGTGACGTGCGTTGCGTGCCGGTGTCGGCGCTGCGCGGCGATAACGTAGCACAGCCCTCCACCGCCATGCCCTGGTACGAGGGGCCGGCCTTACTGGAGTTGCTGGAAACAGTGGAAGTGGCGTCAGACCGTAATCTACGCGATTTTCGCTTTCCAGTGCAGTATGTTAATCGCCCGCATCTGGATTTTCGCGGCTTTTGCGGCACTGTCGCCGCTGGCACAATTCGGCCAGGTGAGGAGATTGTTGCCCTGCCTTCAGGCCGGCGGTCGCAGGTGGCGGCGATTGTGACTGCTGAAGGAAACTTGCCTGAAGCCTTTGCCGGTCAAGCGGTAACCTTGACCTTGACGGATGAAATCGATGTCAGCCGTGGTGACCTGCTGGTCCATCCCGATCGGTTGCCCGCAGTTGCCGAGGCGTTCGATGCCCGAGTGGTGTGGATGGCCGATGCGCCGCTGTTGCCGGGCCGCCAGTACGATTTAAAGCTGGGCACACGGGTATTGTCAGCCATGCCGGAAACCCTCCATTACCGGGTTGATGTGAATACTCTGGAGCATCAGCGCGCTGAGGAACTGGGGTTGAATGAGATCGGCCATTGCCGCTTTAGCCTCAACCAGCCGGCGCCATTTGATGCGTACGAGGAAATTCCTGGCACAGGCGGCTTCATTGTGATCGACCGGGTGAGTAATGCAACGGTCGGGGCGGGAATGATCGTTCGTCCAGTGATCCGTCCGCTGGTCGATAAGTCGCGCAATGTGGTCTGGCATGAACATAAAATCACCAAGGCGCAGCGCGCGAATCAGAAGGCGCAGCGCGCTTGCGTGATTTGGTTAACTGGCTTATCGGGTTCCGGCAAGTCGACGCTAGCCAATGCCCTAGAGCAGCGTTTGCTGCAGCGAGGGTATCACAGCTATTTACTGGATGGTGACAACGTCCGTCACGGATTGAATCGCGATCTGGGTTTTTCCAAGGACGACCGGATTGAGAATATTCGCCGGATCGGTGAGGTGGCGTCCCTATTCGCTGACGCGGGGTTGATTGTGGTGACGGCCTTCATCTCGCCATTTCGCGCCGACCGGGCGCTGGTACGGGCGCTAGTGCCGGAAGGTGAATTCATTGAGGTTTATGTCCACGCTTCGCTAGAAGCCTGTGAGCGCCGTGATCCCAAAGGGCTGTATGCCAAGGCTCGCGCCGGGGTGATCCGTGATTTCACCGGCATCGACTCGCCCTATGAGCCGCCGGAGCGTCCAGACTTAGTGCTGGACACTGAACAGGATTCGGTCGAGATGTGTTTGGAGCGGCTACTCGGTTATCTGAACGAGCGGCGCATCCTGCGCGGCGCCTGAGCGACGGGCTGCGATGCTTATGGGGTGGGAAGCCTGGTTTACCGGCGGTTTGATCGTAGCGCTGATGGGAATATTGGCGATGACCCGAGCAGCACCGGATATGGTGTTTCTGGGCGGGTTAGTCTTGCTGGTGCTGGTTGGGATTGTACCAGCAGAACAGGCGTTTGAAGGATTGGCTAACCAAGGATTGATTACGGTCGGGGCATTGTATGTCGTGGTTGCGGGGCTTCGCGAAACCGGTGGGGTACAGTGGCTGGTGCAGCGGGTGCTGGGTCAGCCCGAGTCGGTGTCCCGGGCGCAATTGCAAATGATGTTGCCAGTGACGATGCTCAGCGCGTTTTTAAACAATACCCCCGTTGTCGCGATGCTGATCCCAGCGGTGGGCGAGTGGGCGCGCAAATACCAGCTGCCGGTTTCCAAGTTGATGTTGCCGTTAAGCTATGCGGCGATTCTCGGCGGTACCTGTACCCTGATTGGCACCAGCACTAATCTGGTGGTGAATGGCCTGTTGATTGAACGCGCTGGCATTAACCTGGGTCTGTTCGACATTACCTGGATTGGGTTGCCCGTTGCGTTCGTGGGAGTAACATTCATCATTTTGACCAGCCGTTGGTTGCTGCCTAACCGGCAGCCAGCGGTGTCGCCTAGCGATGATCCGCGCCGCTATACCCTGGAGATGCTGGTTGATGTGCATGGCCCCTTGGTGGGCAAGACCATTGAGAAAGCGGGTTTGCGCCATCTGTCAGGTTGCTATCTGATGGAGATCGACCGTGATGGCGCAGTATTACCGGCCGTGTCGCCCCGCGAAACCCTGCAGGGTGGCGACCGGCTGGTGTTCGTGGGCGTAGTGGATTCGGTGGTGGATTTACAGCGCATTCGCGGCCTGACCCCGGCGGCTAGCCAGGTCTTCAAACTGGCTGAGCGGCGCAGTGACCGGCTGCTGGTCGAGGCAGTAGTTTCGAATACCTGTCCTTTAGTCGGGCGCAGCATCCGCGATGGCCAGTTTCGTAACCGCTACAAAGCGGTCGTTATCGCGGTGGCGCGAAATGGCGCGCGACTGCGTGGCAAGGTCGGCGATATCGTACTGCGGCCTGGGGATATTCTGCTGGTTGAGGCCGGTATCGGCTTTCTGGAAGGTCATCGTAATAACCAGGATTTCTTTCTGGTCAGTCCAGTGCCTGATTCGACGCCATTGCGCCACGAGCGAGCACTGCTGGCATTGACCATTCTCGGAGTGATGGTGTTATTGTCCGGAGTCGGACTGTTAAGCATGTTTGAGGCTGCGCTAGGGGCAGCGGGACTCATGGTGCTGACTCGTTGTGTGAGCATCGTGGGTGTTCGCCAAAGCATCGACTGGTCGGTGTTATTGGTCATCGCAGCAGCGTTTGGCATTGGCAGTGCGTTGCAGAGCACTGAATTAGCGCTGAATATCGCGACAGCGATGGTCAGCCTGGCGGGGGATTCACCTATATTGAATCTGGTTATGATCTATCTGGCCACCGTGCTGTTCACTGCGGTCATCAATAACAATGCAGCCGCATTGCTGATGTTTCCCATCGCTCAGGCGACGACATCGAGCCTGGATACCAGCATCGTACCGTTTGCCATGGCGATCATGATGGCAGCTTCGGCGGAGTTTTCGACGCCGATTGGTTATCAGACCAATCTGATGGTGTATGGGCCTGGTGGATATCGCTTCAGCGATTATCTGCGGGTAGGACTGCCACTTAACGCGATAGTAGGCTGTGTGTCGCTGGGGACGATTCTGTGGTTGTACTTCTGATATAAATACCTGATATGTAGGTGCTTGTTTGCATGAGATAATTCATTTTTTTTAAGCAGATTCCAGTAATAGTTCACTCAATATCCATTGAAGAACAATATAAAGGCAGAGTGGTTAATTCCTGAAAATCATGCTTTCAACATGCTCCAGGGAAGCCGTATTGCCGCCACGCCTCGTACAAGGCGACAGCGACCGTATTTGACAAGTTCAAACTGCGTCCAGCCGTTAGCATCGGGATGCGTAAGCACTGCTCTTCAGGGATGGTGCTCAGCACCGTTGCCGGCAGACCGCGAGTTTCTGGGCCAAACAGCAGAGCGTCGCCAGGGCGGTAGGCCACGGTGTGGTAGGGATGACGGCTTCGGGTCGTGAAGGCAAATAGGCGCGGCAGACCCAGTTCCGCCAGGCACTTGGCTAAATCGGGATATTCACGAACCCTTGCCCACTCATGGTAATCCAGCCCGGCCCGCCGCAACCGGCGGTCCTCCAATTGGAAACCCAGTGGCTGGATCAGGTGTAGCCTGGCTCCGGTATTGGCGCACAAGCGGATGATATTGCCAGTATTGGGCGGAATCTCTGGCTCGAACAGAATAATTTCGAACATGGGGGTTCTTTATGCAGAAACAGCAGGGAAACAGCAGGATAGAAGGGAGGGTGGAAGCGAAGTGCAATCCAGCTTCTATGATGGCCGTAGCTCTTCTCCACAAGGGAAGAGCGCCTTACCGGATCAATCCATCCGCAATTCCTTGATCTTGCGGGTCAAGGTATTGCGTCCCCAGCCCAGTAACCGGGCTGCATCTTGACGATGACCGCCTGTCTGCTCCAGCGCTACGCGAATCAGCACCCGCTCAAAACTGGGTAAAGCGGTGTCTAGCAATGCCTGTTCACCGCGTGCCAATGTTTGGCTCGCCCACAGGCGCAATGCCGTTTCCCAGTCATAACCATCGGTTGCCGCAGGTGTTTTTTCTCGTAAATCAGCCGGTAGATCCTCTATATGGATCTCTCGCCCTGAAGCCATCACCGTTAGCCAGCGGCATAGATTTTCCAACTGCCGGACATTGCCTGGCCAGTCCAGCCTGCCCAGATAGCTCTCGGTTTCCGGGCGTAGCAATTTGGGTTCAATGCCCAACTCACGCGCTGCCTGTGCCAGGAAATGCCGGCTCAGCAGCGGAATATCCTCACGGTGCCGGTTAAGTGACGGCAATTGAATACGGATTACATTTAGGCGGTGGAACAGATCTTCGCGGAATAACCCGTCACGTACCCGTTGCTCCAGGTTCTGATGGGTCGCAGCAATGACGCGCACATCGACTCGGGTTGGAGTGTGGCCACCCACCCGGTAAAACTCACCTTCAGCCAGCACTCGCAGCAGGCGAGTCTGCAATTCCGCTGGCATATCACCGATTTCGTCAAGGAACAGAGTGCCGCTATTGGCTTGTTCGAATCGCCCTTGGCGAGCGGCCTGTGCCCCGGTAAACGCACCGCGCTCGTGGCCAAATAGCTCAGATTCCAGCAGATCGCGAGGAATAGCAGCTGTATTGATAGCGATGAAGGGTTGATCGGCACGGGGACTGTGGCGGTGCAGCGCACGGGCGACCAGTTCTTTGCCGGTCCCCGATTCGCCGGTAATCAACACTGTAATATTGGAGCGTGACAGCCGGCCAATGGCACGAAATACCTCTTGCATTGCAGGGGCTTCACCAATGATTTCAGGCAAAGGTTGCGCCGGCTCGTTGAGGCTGTTTTGTTGACGATGGGTTAAACAAGCCCGCCGTACGAGTGCTACGGCTTCGTCGACATCGAACGGTTTGGGCAGATATTCGAACGCCCCGCCTTGATACGCTGAAACTGCGCTGTCTAGATCAGAATGCGCTGTCATGATGATCACCGGCAAATCCGGCAAGCGCTCGCGCAGAGAAGATAATAATTCCAGACCGCTGATCCCTGGCATCCGGATATCGGCGATCACCGCATCGGGTTTGCCTTGACGCAAAGCCTCCATCACGCCGGTAGCGTTCTCGAAGGTATTCACCATCATATCTTCGCGCTGCAATGCCTTTTCCAGCACCCAGCGGATCGCATGATCGTCGTCGATAACCCAAATATGTTCTTTCCTGCTCATTCAGTTTTATCCAGAGGCAGCAACAGGGTAAAAATCGTCTCACCAGGCCGGCTGACGCATTCAATCAGCCCGCCATGCTGGTTGATGATGCTCTGGGCGATCGATAAGCCCAAGCCTGTTCCATCAGGTCGACCGCTGATCATGGGATAGAAAATTTGTTCCTGATGCTCGGGTGGAATGCCGGGACCGTCGTCGATGATATCCAGATGAGCCACCAGCCGGTGACGCTTGGCGCCGATGGTGTACTGGCGTTGTACGCGGGTACGCAAACAGATGGTGCCTTGCTTACGTCCACTTAACGCCTGCGCGGCGTTACGGACTACATTCAAGACCGCTTGAATCAGCCGGTCTGCATCGCCCCACAATAGCGGAATGCTAGGATCATAATCCCGCTCGATGTGAATGCCGGGATTGGCTTCGACTTTTACCAGTGCGCAGACCCGCTCCAGGATTTCATGAATGCTGACCTCACTGTGGTTGGGTAATTGATTTGGGCCAAGCATCCGATCGACCAGATTGCGCAACCGGTCCGCCTCACCGATGATGATGCTGGTGTACTCGCGCAATGCCGGATCTGGCAACTCCCGTTCTAATAACTGGGCCGCTCCGCGCAATCCGCCCAGAGGATTTTTGATCTCGTGGGCCAGATTGCGCACCAGCGCCCGCGTGGTGTGGTGCTGGGCCAGAATATGCTCCTCTCGGCTGATGCGTAGCCGCCAGTCCACCTGCCGCAGCTCCAGCAGTAATTCGCCCGTGGGATCGCGTTCCTGTAACGGTGCAGCGGTGCAGTCCACGGTGACAACGCGGTCTGGTAGAAAGGTCAGTTGCAGTTCCCGTTCAATATAGGGATGGCCGCTCTCCAGACAGTGTTGTAACCCATTGATGAACGCTTTAGCGCCGATGATCAGCTCTGGCAGTGCCAGATTGCACGCTTTGCGGAAACTGAGTTCAAGTAGTGTCTCAGCGGTTGGGTTCATGAACAATAGCCGTAATTGCCGGTCCAGCACCAGCACAGCGATGCTCAAACCTTCCACCACCCGGCGATAGTAGTCGTCTTTTAACACCTTGCATGGTCTCCTGGTGACTATGGAGTTGGCTTAGCAATAATTGAACCAATTAGCTTACTGCATTGGTTTTTCAAAAAAAACACGGATGCTAGGTGATATGATAGGTCGCTTTAGCGGGATGATGCACTAAGATAGTGCATATTATGCTTGTTTTGGCTTTAAAGGTGGAATAATGCGTTAAGGAGCGATAGGTGCATCAACCATCTGCTCATGCCACAACAGAAAGGTCATGAGCATCCATAACTTCAGGCCATGCCGCAAACCTGGAACACCTTCCATTTCATAGTTCAGCAGGCGTTCCACATAGTCTGGATTGAACAGGCCACCGCGCTGGATTTGCCGGCGGGACAGGAGTTTCTGTCCATAGCGGCGCATGTCACTTTGGAACCAGAACCGCACCGGCACCATCATTCCCGATTTGGGCCGGGCGATAATCGGTTCGGGTACAAGGTCCTGCACGGCTTGCTTAAGCACACTTTTTTCTACTGCGCCTGCCAGTTTCACGCTTGGAGGGCAGAGCATGCTGGTTTCAATGATCCGCCGTGAGAACAGCGGCGGCAGCGCCAGCAAACCGTGGGCTGAACTCATTTTCTCGACTTTGACCAGAATCAGGTTGGCACCCTTAAGCCGGATGTTAATGCTCATCAATTTGTTGACGAAATCCTGCGGTTCGGGTTCACGGAAATACGGTTCCAGTAAGGCAATCAGGGCATCCTCGCCACCCGCTTCCCGTAGCAGTGCTGGGTCCAGCAATGCGCTGAGATCTTGATAACAACGCTGAAAAGCGCGTAGATAATTGCGTTCTAGCCAACCGGTCGAGGGTTCGCCTGGCAAAGGGCCGTACAGCCGGGCCATCAGCATCGGAATATTTTTTGGACCGCCGAAACAGGGATCGCCGCCTTCGCCATTGAGCACGACATCTGCGGCCTGGGATGCTGCCTGCGCTAGCAAGTAGTTGGGTACGGTCACGGGGTCGCCGATGGGGTCATCCAGCCGCCAAATGATTTCCCGCAATCGTTCCAGGAATCCATCGGGACGGATTTCCAGCCAGTGATGGTCTGTGTGATAGCGGTTTACCATCAACTGGATAAATTCATTCTCCCGGGCATACTCTGCGCCGAAGTGCGCGGAGAAAGTCGGGATGCGCGCTTTCGGCAATTGCTGGGCGGCAACCGCCAGGACGGCGCTGGAGTCGATACCGCCCGATAAAAATACGGCTGGCAATTTGTCCGGGCGCACCGCGAGGCATTCGGTTACTGATTGTTCCAAAGCGGTGCGCACCAGGGCGGGATAGTCTTGCACGATGCAGTTGGTCTCTGCGGCATACTTCTCGAAACGGAAATGCCGCTGCACCTGTGCCTGCCCATTGCGGAAACACAGAAGGGAGCCCGGTTGTAATTCCTTGATCCCTTCAAACATGGTATCGGTGCCAGGAACGAAGCTGAAGCTGAGGTATTCCAGCAGCGCCCTAGCGCGCATTTGGCGGGGCAGGGCGGGTTCGGCAAACAATGCCTTAATCTCACTAGCAAATAACAGGCGGCCATTGCACACTGTCCAATAGATCACCTTGACGCCAGCAGGATCACGTAACAGATAGAACGAGCCGCCTAAATGCGCAGCCAGTACGAAACAGCCAGTCAGTGCGTTAAAAACGGGTTCAGGCGTAGGGCCGAGTTTCGCTAATAATCGAGCCGCAGGGACCATTGGCAGGGAATCGTGCGGGGTTACTTCATCCACGTTGAATAACACACCGCCGTAGCCAAGTAGATCACGGCCATGCTGGGCGAGTTGCGATGTCTGATTCCAGGGGGCGATGCCATGACCGATTTCGACACGATCACCGGTAATCGTTGTCTCACCTGTACGCTCCCAACTGAGCGGACAACGATGGGCCAGCAACGCCGCCATGCGCGCTAGCAGACCGTCTGCTGGCGGCCCGCAGTAACCAAATAGGCAGGCCATGCAGCTAGGAGATGGATTCCCTTTCCCTTTGACGGGAGAGGGTTAGGGGGAGGAGGTAAATATCGATGACAGTGTCAGCCATAGTCGATTTCTACTTCAGTACCGCTGGCGCTTAGAATCTCTGGGGTAAGCAGTAATGCTCCAGTAACGACGGCGGTGCTCAGTAGACTGAGCATGGGTTTTGGGCCAATGTAATCCAGGGGAATCCGATAGCCAGCCTGTAACCTTTTACTGGGATGACCGCCAAAAGCGCCACCGGTCCGGGAGGTATCCGTTGGTGTCCAGGGTAGGGAAGCATCGTGCTTAAGTGATGTGCTGGAGATCCCAAGATCGATCAGACATTGACGAGCAAACTGCCATTCTGGATCTGCTGCCAGTTGCGTGGCGAGCGCGAATCCTTGCGGGGAGGCATCGTGAACGACGTGTACCGGGGTATCCGGGTGATTACGCAAAAACGCCTGGCAGGCAGTAAACACCCCCTTAGGGTAACCGGTACGGCTGACGATGGCCGCTTTGGCGGTCAGGTGGAAGCGATTACGAACCAGCATGTCGACCAGCTCATCTCGCTCCACCACTAGAATTCGTTCTGGCGCGTAGTGCGGGTCCAGAAAGTCTGCTGCCGGGGTTTGTTGCCGGAAAGCCGTACCATCCGCCAGTCCGTTGATGGGGTGGATCTGGCGGTACTTGCTGACAATCCCGCAAGCTTTGCTGAAAGACAACGTGCTTTTCCCGCGTTGGCCCAGCCAGATTGCCAAGGGCAGGATTACGGCAAGTAACAGTATTCCGCCAAGCCCGTTCCATTTACTGAATGCAATCAGACCCGTGATTACACTTATAATTAGTGCAATGACACTGCAACCGGCTGGCCCCAGTGTTTTTTTGCGCCAAAGGCGGCAAATTTCTAGCGCGAGTTGCGTAGCGGTGAATGCATACTGCCCGTTGTCCGATAGGCGCTGAATGATTTGCCGTAAAGCCATATCGGTTATGTTGTCGTCCTTTTTACGGAAGACGAACTGATAACGGCATTTTTTACAGCGAGTACCATCCTTGTACTTCTGATCCTGTTTACACTCGGGACAGCGCATTGGCAAATCCTCTCTGCTATAGCTACCAGGATGATTGCATGCCCGCAGAGTCTATCTCGTTAACCTTTCAACTTCTCCATCAACAACTCGTTCACCTGCTGCGGATTCGCTTTGCCCTTGGACAGTTTCATCACCTGGCCGACAAAGAAGCCGAACAATTTATCCTTGCCAGCACGGTATTGAGCGAGTTGATCAGGATTGCCAGCCATCACATCATCAATCACCTGCTCAATTGCCGAAGTGTCAGTGATTTGCCGTAGACTGCGTTTTTCAATAATTGCATCGGCATCACCCTCGCCAGCCCACATCGCTTCGAAGACTTCCTTGGCAATCTTGCCGGAAATGGTCCGGTCCTCAATCCGCCGCAGCAATCCAGCCAGCCGCACGGAATCCACCGGGCTGTCAGCGATATCTCGATTGTCTTTATTCAGGAACGCCGAAAAATCGCCCATTACCCAGTTCGCACAGAGCTTCGCTTCACCACCCAGGGCCGCAACCGTTGCCTCGTAGTAGCCGGCTAAATCACGGCTGACAGTCAGTACGCTGGCATCGTAACCGGACAATTCATATTGCTCCATAAATCGTTGTTTCTTGGTGTCCGGCAATTCCGGCAATTCAGTACGGGCAGCATTGATGAACGCCTCGTCTAGCACCAATGGCAGCAGATCAGGATCGGGGAAGTAACGGTAATCGTTGGCTTCCTCCTTGCCGCGCATGGAGCGGGTCTCACCCTTGTCCGGGTCGTAGAGCCGGGTTTCCTGCACCACTTTGCCCCCGGATTCGATGAGGTCGATCTGTCGCTCGATCTCGAATTCGATCGCTCGTTCGACAAAGCGGAAGGAGTTGAGATTCTTGATCTCAGCGCGGGTGCCGAACTTTGGATCGCCCTTGGGCCGCACCGACACATTGGCATCGCAACGGAACGAGCCTTCCTGCATATTACCGTCGCAAATGCCGAGATAGACCACCAGTTGATGCAGCTTTTTCATATACGCTACGGCCTCTTTCGCCGAACGTAAATCCGGTTCGGAGACGATTTCCAGCAACGGCGTTCCGGCACGGTTGAGGTCGATCCCAGAAAAACCTTGGAAGTCCTCGTGCAGCGACTTGCCAGCGTCTTCTTCCAGATGAGCGCGGGTGATGCCAACTACCTTGCTGGAACCGTCCTCCAGGTCGATTATTGTTTGTCCCTTTTGCACGATCGGCAGCTCATACTGGCTGATCTGGTAGCCTTTGGGCAGGTCGGGATAGAAATAATTTTTGCGGGCGAACACCGAACGGCGAGCTATTTCCGCACCAATGGCTAATCCGAACATCGCTGCCATGCGCACCACTTCCTGGTTTAGCACCGGCAATACGCCTGGCATCCCGAGATCAATCGCGCACGCCTGTGTATTGGGTTCTGCACCGTAACCGGTTGATGCACCAGAGAATATCTTGCTTTTAGTGGCAAGCTGAGCATGGATTTCCAGCCCGATCACTGTTTCCCATTTCATATTATTGACTCTGATATCTCGCTAAAAACGGATTAAAAACCTACCGGAGCACGCTCGTGCCAGTCCGTAACCTGCTGGTAGCGATGTGCGACGCTCAACAACCGGTCCTCGGCGAAATAATTGCCAATCAATTGCAAACCCGCTGGCCGCTGACCGGCGAAGCCTACCGGTAGCGATAGCCCTGGCAACCCAGCCAGATTGACCGCAATCGTGTAAATGTCCGACAAATACATGGTGATGGGATCATCGGCCTTTTCGCCGAGATTGAAAGCCGCCGTTGGCGAAGTCGGTCCCATGATTACGTCCACCTGCTCGAACGCGCGCCGGAAATCATCACTGATCAAGCGCCGGATCTGCTGTGCCTTCAAGTAGTAGGCGTCGTAATACCCGGCAGATAAGGCAAAGGTGCCGACCAGGATGCGGCGCGTGACCTCAGCACCGAAACCCTCGCCACGCGAACGGGTGTACAAATCCAGTAAGTCCTTGGGATTCTCGCAGCGGTGACCGTAGCGCACGCCATCGAAGCGGGCCAGGTTGGAGGAGCATTCCGCTGGAGCCACCACATAATAGGCTGGAATCGCTAATTGGCTGTTAGGCAGGCTGATCTCTACCGGTTCCGCGCCCAGTTTCCGGTATTCAGCAATCGCCGCTTCCACGGCCTGAGCTACTTGACCATCCAGCCCTTCGCCGAAATATTCTTTTGGCAGACCAATTTTCAACCCAGCCAAGGGTTGGTTAAGCGCCGCAACATAATCAGGCACAGCCCGGTCGACGCATGTTGAATCCCGTGGGTCAAAACCGGCCATTGCGCCCAGCAGTAAGGCGCAGTCTTCAGCAGTGCGCGCCATCGGCCCGCCCTGATCGAGACTGGAGGCATAAGCGATCATTCCCCAGCGCGACACCCGGCCATAAGTCGGTTTAAGACCGGTGATTCCACAGAGCGCCGCCGGTTGCCGGATTGAGCCGCCCGTGTCGGTGCCGGTTGCGCCTGGCGTCAACCGCGCCGCAACCGCAGCGGCTGATCCGCCCGAGGAACCTCCAGGCACAGCGTTCAGATCCCAGGGGTTGCGCACCGGGCCATAGAAACTCGTCTCATTGGATGAACCCATAGCGAATTCATCCATGTTGGTTTTGCCCAGCATCACCGTGCCAGCCGCGTTGAGCTTTTCAACGACCGTGGCGTTATAAGGCGCAATGAAGCGATCCAGCATCCGCGAGCCACAGGACGTGCGGACTCCATCAGTGCAGAAGATATCCTTGTGCGCGATGGGAATGCCAGTGAGCGGTACAGCCTCACCTTGCTGGCGGCGCCTATCTGCAGCGCGGGCCTGAGCAAGAGCTGATTCGGCAGTAATCGTAATAAAGGCGTTCAATTGCGGATTGAACTGCTCCACGCGCTCCAGCAAAGCACGCGTCAATTCTTCGCTACTGAACTCGCCGGCGGCGAGACCGGCGCTAATTTGGGCAATGGTCTTATCGTGCATAGTGGCGGATAGAAAAGATAATTATTCAATAACCTTCGGCACCAAGTACAATCCGGCTTCGGTCCGGGGCGCAATCGCTTGAAAACACTCGCGATGGTTGGTCTCGCTAATCTCGTCAGGACGCAGGCGTTGCGCCATATCCAGCGGATGGGCCATCGGTGTGACACCGGTGGTGTCTACGGCATTCATCTGCTCGACCAGTTCTAGAATAGCCGACAAGTTGCTGGCGTAGGCGGGTGCCTCTTCTTCGCGAATGGCTAGCCGCGCCAGATGAGCAATCTTAGCGACTTCAGCAGTTCCCAAGGGCGTCATGCAAATTTTCTCCTTGCAGCGGATTCGGACACGCAACCCTACCATAATTTGCCGGCTTGCTCCTAACTCCCCTGCTTGTTAGCATTAGCCCCTTTTGACGCACTGGGCTTTCGACAACATGTTCAAATGGTTGCGCGGCAAGTTTTCCAACGATCTTTCGATCGATTTAGGGACTGCTAACACATTGATTTACGTTCGGGGGGCGGGCATCGTTCTCAACGAACCCTCGGTGGTTGCCATCAATCAGGACCCGGTGCGCGGGGTCCGGACCATTGCGGCAGTCGGCACTGACGCCAAGCGGATGCTGGGCCGCACGCCCAACAATCTTTCGACCATCCGGCCGATGAAGGATGGGGTGATCGCTGACTTTACTGTCACTGAAAAGATGCTCCAGCATTTCATCCGCAAGGTGCATGCCCGCAAATTTTTCAATCCCAGCCCACGGGTGCTGGTCAGCGTTCCTTGTGGCTCCACCCAAGTAGAGCGGCGGGCGATTCGTGAATCAGCGATGGGTGCTGGCGCCCGGGTGGTTTATCTTATCCCGGAACCGATGGCCGCCGCGATTGGCGCGGGTGTCCCGGTCGAGGAAGCGCGTGGCGCGATGGTGCTGGATATTGGGGGCGGCACTTCAGAAGTGGCGGTCATCTCGCTCAATGGCATTGTTTACGCAGGCGCGGTGCGCACGGGCGGCGACCGGTTCGATGAGGCGATCATTAACTACGTGCGCCGCAACTTCGGGGTATTGATTGGCGAACCGACGGCTGAACGGATCAAACATGAAATTGGCAGCGCCTATCCCACGAGCGAGGTCCGCGAAATCGAAATCAAGGGCCGCAATCTGGCCGAGGGCGTACCACGCAGTTTCACCCTCAACAGCAATGAAATTCTGGAAGCCTTGCAGGAACCGCTGTCAACGATTGTTGGTTCGGTAAAAATGGCGTTGGAGGCAACTCCGCCGGAACTGGCCGCTGATGTTGCCGAACGTGGCATTGTGCTCACCGGTGGCGGGGCGTTGATGCGCGATATTGACCGGTTGATTATTGAAGAAACCGGTCTGAACGTCGTTATTGCCGAAGATCCGCTGACCTGCGTGGCCCGTGGTGGTGGCCGGGTACTGGAATTGATCGCCAAAGACGAGCGCGCTGTCGATGCTTTTGCTATTGAATAGCCGTTGGCTACCCTTAAACCCAGCCCGCGTATCCGTTACTTGTTTGCGGTTAACCCGACGGCTGTTCTAAGGCTCGGTCTATGGGGCGTCCTGTCCATCGTCCTGATGACGGTGGATCATCGTTATCAGGGACTCAACGATGTGCGCGATGTTCTGGCGACCGCCATCTATCCGTTCCATTATCTGGTGCGTTTGCCGGCTGACGCCGGCAATTGGCTCAGTGAAAATTTAGCGAGCCGTGATGCCTTGCTGGCGGAAAACGCCCAACTGCGTGAAAAGCAGGTTTTCCTCAATGTGCAATTGCAGAAGTTAACGGTGTTGGAAGCGGAAAACCGCCGGTTGCGCTCCTTGCTCGAATCGGCGGTTAATACTCCGGAACGAGTATTGATCGCCGAGTTGCTGGCGGTGGATTTTGACCCGTATCGCCATCATATTTTATTGAACCGCGGCCGCCGGCACGGTGTTTATGCCGGACAACCGGTGCTCGATCAGCATGGGGTGATCGGCCAGATCATCCAGGCTGACCCCTTGACCGCTACAGCGATTTTGATCACCGATCCCAATCACGCCCTGCCTATTCAGATCAACCGCACTGGTGTGCGTACTCTGGCGCAGGGTACCGGCAACTTCCAAGAGCTAGAGCTGCCGCACATTCCCAACAACGAAGATGTCAAAATAGGCGATCTATTGATAACTTCTGGCATGGGTGGCCGCTTTCCGCGTGGTTACCCTGTTGGTACTGTTACGAAGGTGGAATTCGATCCGGGCAGCCCATTTGCCCATATCGTTGCTAAGCCGGTTGCACAATTGGATCGCATCCGCGAAGTCATGCTGCTGGAAGGCGAGTTGCCGGCTGTGAAGCCTGAGCCGGGGTCAGCGGTCGCTGCAGTTCAGATGCCATGACGACCGCATATCCTACTGGCCGGTGGGTCATCGTTGTCAGTTTTCTGATTGGGTTTCTACTGGCTGGGATTCCGCTGCCGAAGGAACTGAGTCCGTTTCGTCCAGATTGGGTCGCTATGGTGCTGATCTACTGGTGCATGGCGTTGCCAAATCGCATTGGCATCGGCGTCGGTTGGGGTGTGGGGCTGCTGCTGGATATCGGCCGGGGTGCGTTATTAGGCCAGCACGCGCTGGCGCTGGCGGTCGTGGCCTACCTGACCTTGCAGACTTACCGGCGCATCCGGGTCGCACCGCTTTGGCAGCAGGCTTTCAGCGTTTTGGTGTTTCTGCTGGTTGAACAAATTCTGATTTTCTGGATCAGTGGCGTGGTTGGTTATCCGCCGCATGATTGGTGGTATCTGGCGCCAGCCGTGGGGGGCATGGTGCTGTGGCCTCTGTTATTTGTGATCCTGCGCGACGCCCGCCGGTATTTTCAGGTGAGTTGAAAAGATCCATCGCTATGAGCCTCGAAGAATGGTTGAACCGGCCGCCTGGCATGGATTTACTGGTCCGGGAAAAGGATAATACGGCTGAAAGCGAACTGTTTTTCCGCCGTGCCCTGGTGTTGCTGAGTATAGTCCTCGCCGGGTTTCTGGCGGTCGCAAGCCGGCTGGTTTATCTACAAGTGCTCCATCATGAGCGCTTCACCACCCTGTCCGAAAATAACCGGGTCCGGTTGCAGCCGTTGCCCCCGACCCGGGGATTCATTTTCGACCGCAATGGTGTCCTGCTGGCTGATAACCTAACCTCGTATCACCTGGAAATCACTCGTGAACAGGTCCAGGACCTGGACGCCACCATGATGGAGTTGCGTGAGCGCATCGAATTGACGGATGCTGATATTGAACGTTTCCATAAATTGGTCCGGCGCAGTCCGCCCTATGCTGGAGTGCCCCTGCGCTTCCGGTTGACTGACGAAGAAATTGCCCGGCTGGCAATTGATCTGTACCGGCTGCCTGGCGTCGAAATCAAGGCCGACTTGACCCGGCATTATCCTTTGGAGGCGCTGGGTGTTCATATCCTCGGCTATGTAGGCCGGATCGATGAGAGTGAATTGAGCCACATCGATCCTGGCCAATACAGTGGTAGTACACATATCGGCAAGGTTGGTGTAGAGCGTTTCTACGAAGATGTATTGCGTGGCCGTACGGGCTGGCAACAGGTTGAGACCAATGCCGAAGGGCGGCCCTTGCGCATTCTCAGCCGCACCCCCCCGGTTCCTGGCCAGCATGTCTACCTCACGGTCGACATGCGCCTCCAGGCGGTGGCAGAGAAAGCCTTGGATGGCTACAACGGTGTGGTTGTCGCGCTCGATCCGCGTAACGGCGAGGTGCTGGCTTTGGCCAGCCAGCCAACCTATGACCCCAACCCGTTTGTCAACGGGATTGATTTTGCCTCCTACCGTAAACTGAACACCTCCAAAGACCGGCCACTGCTTAATCGTGCCCTGCGTGGAGTCTACCCGCCTGGCTCCACGATTAAGCCTTTGATGGCGCTGGCTGGTCTGGAATATGGTGTGGTCAATCGCCACAGTGGAGTGTACTGCCCGGGCTTTTACCGGTTGCCTGGTTCCAGCCATCGTTTTCGCGACTGGAAGCGCAGTGGCCATGGCAGTGTGGGTATGGATCGAGCCATCGCCCAATCCTGCGATGTCTACTTCTATGATCTGGCATTTAACTTGGGTATTGACCGCCTCCACGAGTTTCTGGACCAGTTCAGCTTCGGCCGGCAGACTGGCATTGATCTGTCCGGCGAAAAAAGCGGATTGCTACCCTCCCAGGAATGGAAGCGCCGGATGCATAAACATGGCTGGTTTGCCGGCGACACGCTCAGTGTTGGCATTGGCCAGGGCTATTTTCTAACCACGCCGTTGCAACTGGCGCACGCGACCGCAGTGATTTCGCAAAAAGGGGTCGATTTCAAGCCCCGGGTGCTGTTGGCTACCGAGGATCCCGGCACGCGGATCAAAACTCTGGAACCACCACATCAACTGCCGCCGGTCAAGGTTAAAAATGCGCAGTTCTGGGATACGATTATTGCTGGGATGATCCACGTTATCGAAGGTGGCACTGCCTATCGCATCGGCATCGGCGCCAAGTATCGTATTGCGGGCAAAACCGGCACGGCCCAAGTATTCACCCTGGGGCAGAGAGAGAAATACAACGCCCGGCAGTTGCCTAAACATCTGTTAGATCACGCGCTATTCGTTGCCTTTGCGCCAACGGATGATCCACGTATCGCTGTTGCAGTGATCGCTGAACATGGCGGGGGAGGCAGTAAAACGGCTGCCCCAATAGCGCGCAAGGTCATGGACGCTTGGTTGCTGAGTAAATACGACGATACCTCGATTGCCCCTGGATCCCTGCCTGCTTCGGATGATGGTCTGCATGGAACAGAATGATAACGGTAAGCTATTCAAGCTGATCCATCTGGATGTGCCGCTGCTGCTGGGATTGCTGGCCGTCTCGGGATTGGGAATGATTGTGCTCTACAGCGCTGGGCAACAGAACATGGACCTGGTATTGGGGCAGGGTATGCGCTTGGGCTTGGGGTTCGTGATCATGCTGGCTCTCGCACAGGCGCCGCCTCGTTATTTTCGGCTATGGTCGCCGTGGATTTATTTGGCGGGTATTGCGCTGCTGCTTGCGGTCATGGCGGTTGGCGATATTTCCAAGGGCGCTCAACGCTGGCTCGATCTGGGTGTCATCCGGTTCCAGCCTTCGGAAATCATGAAGTTGGCAGTGCCGATGATGATGGGCTGGTTTTTTGCCGAGAAACCCCTGCCGCCCCGTTGGCTGCATCTGTTGGGTGGAGTGCTGATCACTGCCATTCCGTTTGTGCTGATTGCGGAACAGCCAGATCTCGGTACCGCGCTGGTGGTAGGGTCCGCAGGCGCCTTTGCCCTATTTTTAGCCGGACTGAGCTGGATCATCATGTTCGGATTGGCCCTGCTATTAGGTGCGGCGATTCCGTTGTTCTGGACCTTTATCATGCATGATTATCAGCGCCAGCGGGTGTTGACCTTCCTGAATCCGGAAAGTGATCCGTTGGGCACTGGTTACCATATCATTCAATCTAAGATCGCCATTGGTTCTGGCGGTATCTACGGTCGAGGCTGGCTGAATGGCACCCAGTCGCATCTGGATTTCTTGCCGGAAGGTTCGACCGATTTTATTTTTGCTGCGTTTTCGGAAGAATTCGGTCTGGTTGGAGCTTGTTTGTTGCTAGCGCTGTATTTTTTCATCATCGCCCGCAGCTTGTACATGGCTGCAGGTGCGCCGGATACCTACACCCGGTTGCTTGCCGGCAGTCTTACGCTAATCTTTTTTCTGTATGCGTTCGTCAATTCCGGGATGGTCTCCGGGTTGTTGCCGGTGGTCGGCTTGCCACTGCCGCTGTTTAGCTATGGAGGAACTTCCCTGGTGACGATCATGGCAGGCTTCGGTATCCTAATGAGCGTTTATTCGCACCGCCGGACCCCAACGCGGTAATCGCCGCCCTCACCTACGACGAGACTGACGCGTGAAGAGCCCGTATTTATTGCTTGGCATCGCTTTGCTGCTGATCGCTTGTGCGCCGACCAGAGCCGTTCGCTCCCCTGTGCAAACCCTGGAAACCCCGTCCGTGGCGGCGACGCCGGAACTGCCGCCCTCTTCTTCGATGCCGGCCCCGGAAATCGTGGTGGCGCGAGCGGCCCCCGAGGTTCACCCGTCGCTGGCCCAGCGGGCCGATGTGCAAGCTTTTATTCGCGAGATGGCAGCCAGGCATGGTTTTAACCCAGCGCGCTTACAGGCAGTTTTTAGCCGGGCGCAAACCCAGCCCAGCATTATTGCTGCTATGTCGCGGCCTGCTGAAGCCAAGCCCTGGTACGCCTATCGGGATATTTTCGTCAATGACCGGCGCATTCGTGGCGGTGTGAAATTCTGGCGCACCCACGCAGCGGCCTTAGCCGAGGCGGAGCGGGTCTATGGCGTGCCCCCGGAGATCGTGGCCGCCATCATCGGCGTGGAAACCCAGTATGGCGGCAACATGGGCAGCTATCGTGTTTTGGAAGCCCTATCTACCCTGGCTTTTGACTATCCCCGGCGCGCCAGCTACTTCCGCAAGGAGTTAGCAAATTACTTGTTGATGACCCGCGCCGAAGGTATCGATCCGCTGGCGTTGCGCGGCTCCTACGCTGGAGCCATGGGACTGGGGCAGTTCATGCCGAGTAGTTTTCTGTCCTACGCTGTGGATTTCGATGGTGACGGCCACCGCGATCTGTGGGGCAATCCGCGTGACGCCATTGGCAGTGTTGCCAATTACTTCAATAAGCACGGCTGGCGTCCGGGCGAGCAGGTCACCATACCCGTATCGGTCAGCGGCGCTGGTTATTTTGGGCTGGTCAGCCGCACGTTAAGCCCACCCAAGGACAACGTTGCCAGCTTGCAAGCGCAGGGCGTCTTGCCCATGGAGCCAGTGAGCGGTAGCCAAGCGGCGATGCTGCTGGAATTCGAGAGCCGCAACGGCCCGGAATATTGGCTGGGTTTTACTAATTTTTACGTCATCACCCGCTATAACCACAGTCAGTTATATGCTATGGCCGTGTACCAGCTTGGCCAAGCCATTGGTGAACAATATGCGCGTTCCGGCGCTGAGGTGACCCCGCGGGAACGCTTGGCACGCATTGACAAAGCCTTTCGGTAGTCCTTCATCTGTTTCGAACTTCAATAACTATCGCACGATTTGGCATGCTGAAAGGCGTTGCCAATGCAAGGGAGGTCTTTTATGTCGAAATCCTGGAGCCATGCGTTGCTCTTCGCGTCCTTGGCGGGCGCACTGGCCGGTTGTAGCAGTGTTCCTGACCAGCAGCGGCTAGCGCGCCCGTCAACAGATGTGACCTATAGCGCTGATTTGACCCGCTCGGATCCGGTTCCACAAGCGGAACCTCCCAGCCGCAGCGGCAATCCTGATACTTATGTTGTGTTTGGCCGGCGCTATCGCGTCAAGGAGACCAGCGAAGGTCACCGGGAAACCGGCATTGCCTCCTGGTACGGCTGGGATTTTCACGGACGCAAGACCTCCAGCGGTCCGCCATTCAACATGTTTGAGCTGACCGCCGCCCATAAGAGCTTGCCTATTCCCACCTATGCGCGGGTGACCAACCTGGAAAATGGCCGCAGCATCGTGGTGAAGGTTAACGACCGGGGACCGTTCGCTGGTGAGCGGATCATTGATCTGTCCTACGCCGCTGCCGCCCGTCTGGACATGCTGAATCAGGGAACCGCTCAAGTTGAAGTGGTCGCCCTGGAACCCTATCAACACTTGCCGCAATTGGCGGCCCGGCGCGCTGAGGAGCGCGAGCGGCTTGCCCGGCGCACTGAGGAGCGCGAGCAGCTNNGCGAGCAGCTTGCCCAGCGCACTGTCGAGCCGGCGATGATGGGCAAGAAGAACACGCCATCACGGCTGGCAAGGAATACGGACTCACGGCTGGCAAGGAATACGGACCCTGTCAAGGGCAGCAAGGTAGGCAATCCAGTTGCGAAAATGCAGTTAGCTTTGGCGGCACCGGCTGCTAAAGTACGCAAGGATAAACACGAAACAGCCAAAAACCGCACTGTGCCGGTCAGTAGGAGCAATGCGCTCTACGTCGTGGGTATGATCACCGAACGCGACAATGCCCGCCAGGTGCAGACCCGGCTCAGCAGCCAATTGCAACGCAGCGTACAAGTCGAATCCGGTAAGGGTAAGCAATATGAAGTGCGGGTGCCGTTGCATGGTCCTGGCGAAGCTAAGCAAGTTGCAATTCGTTTGGCGAGTCTGGGGGTGAGCCGTTCCCGGATCGTCGCCGATTAATCGGCATCGAAAAATGACCGCTGGTCTGTCCTAGGGCAGCCAGCCGTTTTCCTTTAGGCTTCTGGTTAGAATCCTGCTTATCATTTTTTTAACTACGAGACTTGTTACGGACCATGTCGTACTCGATTTCAGCGCGCCTTTTTAATCTGCCTGCGGTCCTGATTTTTGCTTGGCTGACGCTGAGTGGAACGGGCGCCCATGCTCAAGAAGCCCAAACCATACCACCGCCACCGCAAGTGCCCGTGCGCGGCTATATTCTGATCGATTATCAGAGTGGCAATATTCTAGCGGAGATGAAAAGCGATGAGCGCATGGAGCCGGCCAGCATCACCAAGCTCATGGCCGGTTATGTCATCTATAAGGCGTTAAGGTCGGGCAAAATCCATCTGAACGATCAAGTCACCATTAGTGAAAAGGCCTGGCGGACGGGCGGTTCAAAAATGTTCGTTAAGGTCGGCAGCCAGGTATCGGTGGAAGACTTGCTGATGGGTATGGTCGTGCAGTCTGGTAACGATGCTACCGTGGCGCTGGCTGAGCATGTCGCCGGTTCCGAGGAAACGTTTGTCAAACTGATGAATCAGGAAGCCGAGCGGCTGGGTTTAGTCAGCAGTCATTTCGCCAATGCTCCAGGGATGCCCGATCCTAATCACTACATGTCAGCTCGCGATATCGCCGTGCTGACCCGAGCGATCATCCAGGAATTTCCCGAACAATACACCCGGTACTCGGTGCGCAGTTTCAAGTACCACAACATCGAGCAACAGAACCGCAATCGGCTGCTGCTGACGGATGCTTCAGTCGATGGTGTCAAGACGGGCCATACGGAGTCCGCGGGTTATTGTCTGGTGTCCTCAGCCAAGCGCAATGACACCCGGTTGATCGGCGTGGTACTCGGCGCTCAGAAAGAACGGGAACGGTTTCAGGCCAGCCAGTCCTTGCTGAACTATGGATTTAGCTTCTTTGAGAGTCACAAACTGTACGATGCAGATATGCCCATTGTAACCGCGTCCCTCTGGAAGGGTCAGGACAATGAGTTGCCGCTGGGTGTGATCCAAGGACTCTACGTGACTGTGCCAAAAGGGCAGGCGCCGCGTGTCAGTACCGTGACTTCGGTGCAACCGGTCATCGTTGCTCCAATCCAGAAAGGCCAGCCATTTGGTGAGATTGTGGTCCGGTTTGGCGAGCAGGATGTCAGTAAAGTACCGCTGGTCGCGTTGAAGGACGTTCCAGAAAGCGGCTGGTTCGGGCGAATGATCGACTCAATCCTATTGTTTTTCTACTCCTTATTCAATTAAGCGAGTGGCACGGGCAATTCCATCTCTATCGTGTAACGGACTGGATAGCCCACCCTATGTCTGGAGGGATTGGGATGAACGATGAATCGCTGTTGCAGTTTCCCTGTGATTTTCCGATCAAAATTATGGGTACGGGGGGTTCCGATTTTCGTCCGCTGGTGGTGGAGCTGGTGCGCCTGCATGCCCCTGATCTCGACGAGAACCGCATCACTCTTCGAGATAGCAGCGGCGGGCGCTACCAAGCGGTAACCATCGTGGTGCGTGCTCGCAATCGTGGACAATTGGATGCAATTTACCAGGATCTTAGCGGCCATCCGCGTGTGGCGGTGGTGTTGTGATAGAGATTAAGAAAATCAGATGAAATCCGGAATCTGATACCAGCTGCAATGCTTGTTTGATGCTCAAATCTCTCTTGTTCCGCCGTTTGGGACACCAGGAATACCAGCCTGTCTTTGATGCTATGCAGGCATTTACTGAAGCGCGTGATGCGGATACCTTGGATGAATTGTGGCAGGTTGAGCATCCGCCCGTATTTACTCAAGGGCTGGCCGGCAAGGCGGAGCATCTGCTTGCGCCGGGTGATATCCCCGTCATCCAGGTGGATCGTGGCGGACAAGTCACCTATCACGGCCCAGGGCAGATCGTAATTTACTGCCTGCTGGATGTGCGGCGATTGGGGTTGAGTGTGCGGGGATTAGTGACGGCGCTGGAACAGTCGGTGATCGAGGTGCTGGCCATGCATAATGTAACCGCCTATGCCCGGCCCAATGCGCCGGGCGTTTATGTGGAAGATGCCAAAATCGCTTCACTCGGTCTGCGGATTCGCCAGGGCCGCTCGTACCATGGTTTGAGCCTGAACGTGGATATGGATCTGGAGCCATTCAGCCGTATCAATCCCTGCGGTTATCCTGGGCTGAGGGTCACTCAGTTGCGTGATCTGGGTGTTGCGCTGACCCTGGAGGCGGCCGCTCAAGCCTTGTTACTCCGTTTGAGCCATAACCTGGGTTACTTAAAATCTTTCTTTGCTATTAACGCAGTAGCTCGTTAGTGAGGCACAGGATGATCGGTCCCGGCTACGGCTTCCAGCCGATATGCCGTGGCATCGATCGCTTTGTTGATCGTTTGAATCCAAGGATCGGCGTAGAGTCCAACGCCGATCATCACCGTGCATAGCAGGCCGGCCATGATCAGCTCCCGGTAGCGCAGATCGGTCAATAATGACCCCGCGCCTTGCGGATGATGGGTGAGAAAAATCCGCTGATACGCCCATAACAAATAACCAGCGGCTAA
>DDST01000089.1 GCA_002343485.1 Proteobacteria bacterium UBA2383 | reverse complement strand
ATCTATGAACGCTACTTGGTATAACACTGTTTTCAACATGCTTAACCACGAAGGAGCCTCTTGCCATGAATAGCAAAACCCTTATCCATTCCGCTCTGGTCAGTGTTTTCACCCTGGGTCTGATCACTGCCGCTGGTCAGGCCACCGCCGCTGAAGAAAAAGGCGCTGAAAAGTGCTACGGCATCGTTAAGGCCGGTAAGAATGATTGTCAGACCAGTGCCCACGCTTGCGCCGGTCAGGCCAGCAAGGACGGTCAAGGCGATTCCTGGGTTTACGTCCCCAAGGGCACTTGCGAGAAAATTGTCGGCGGCAGCACGAAGCCAAAGGCCTGAGGAATTCACCATGAGCGCCAAGCTGGCAACGTCCAGGCTTGGCCCAGGCCCGATTCCGGTTCGCGCCGGAATTGGCCTTCGGGCTGAACACTACGACGTTCTTCTGGAAACCCGGCCACCGGTCGGCTGGCTGGAAATCCATAGCGAAAACTACTTTGGAGCCGGTGGCAAGCCGCTGGATTATCTGGAGCGCATTCGCGCCCACTATCCCTTGAGCCTGCATGGCGTCGGCCTGTCTATCGGTTCAACAGATCCATTGAACCATTGGCACTTGACACAGCTCAAGCGCCTGATCCAGCGCTTCGAACCGGCGCTCGTATCGGAGCATTTGTCGTGGGGTTCGGTGGGCGGGCGCTATCTCAACGATCTGTTGCCGCTGCCCTGCACCGAAGAGGCGCTTTACCATCTCATCGCACGGGTTGCTCAGGTGCAGGATGTTCTGGGCCGGCAAATCCTGATCGAGAATGTTTCCAGCTATCTGCAATACACCCATTCGACGATCCCTGAATGGGAATTTCTCGCCGAACTCGCCGAACGCGCGGGTTGCGGCGTACTGCTGGATGTCAACAACATTTATGTCAGCGCCCGCAATCACGGTTTCGACCCTGACACCTACCTTCGGGCAATTCCGCATCGTGCCGTTCAAGAAATCCATCTGGCTGGATTTACGGTAAACCGGTTCGAAGGCGGCGAGATTTTGATCGATACCCACAATCAACCGGTTTGCCCGGCTGTCTGGGCGCTGTATCGCCAAGCGGTGCAACGCTTCGGTCCGCGGCCCACTTTGATCGAATGGGATACCGGCTTGCCGGAATTGGCCGTGCTGGTCAATGAAGCGCAGCAGGCCGATGCCATTCTGGAGGAACGCCATGCTCGCGCTGCATGAGTTACAACAGCGATTCGCCACTGCGGTGCTGGGCGAAGACGATAGCGGCTTTGAACGCGCCATCCACGCGGCAGGCCTGACAGGCGCCCAGCGTTTGCAGGTTTACCGCAACAACACCCGGCTCGGCCTGACCGGTGCGCTCGCAGCAGTTTACCCGGTGGTGCAGCAGTTGGTAGGCGAGGGATTTTTCCATTATGCCGCTGCCCAGTACATCACCCGCTATCCCTCCCGTTCCGGTAATTTGCACGAATTCGGCGGGCCGTTCGCCACCTTCCTCGAAACCTTCGAACCGGCTGCCGGGTTGAGCTACCTCCCTGACGTGGCCCGTTTGGAATGGGCCTATCATGAGGTGTTTCATGCCGCCCATCATGCGCCGCTTGATCTATGCGCTTTGGCAGCCGTGCCCGCTGAGCGGCAGGGGGAGTTGCGCTTTCAGTTGCACCCCGCTGCCCGATTGCTGGAATCATCTTTTCCCATCCTGTGCATCTGGCAGGCCCATCAAAACGTAGACCATGATCATCCACCGGTGAGATTGGATGATGGCGGCATCAAGCTGATGGTATTCCGCCATGAGAATCTCGATATCGAGTTTCAGTCTTTGCCGGATGGGGAGTTCCGCCTGCTATATGCCCTGGCTACGGGTTGCAACTTTGCCACAGCCTGCGAGCAGGCGATTTCCGCACAACCCGGTTTCGATTTACCAGCCAGTTTCCGCCGGCATGTTTTGCAAGGCGCTTTGACCGCCTTTTACCTGCCTGATACCTCATCCTCCATTCATGATCATCCATAAAGGAGAACTTCCATGGTCACTGCCACCAACGCCATGCTTCATCCACCACAGCAGCACGCATGGCGGACCAAAATCACCCCTATCCTGGGCAAGGTCAACACGCTGTTTCACAAAGCTGCGGATCTGCTGACACCAATCGCCGATTTTCTGGCGCGCTACTGGGTCGCCGGGGTCTTCTTCAGTTCTGGGCTAACGAAGACAGTCAGCAGCAGCCTCACGCTGTTTGGATTCACATTCAAATACCCGGTCAGCCTGTTGCCTACGGAAAGTACATTTGCCCTGTTTGAATATGAGTATCACGTGCCCGTGCTGCCTCCCATGCTGGCAGCCTATCTAGGCACGGCGGCGGAATTGCTGTTACCCGTGTTCCTGTTCCTGGGTCTCGGGACGCGCTATGCCGCATTGGCGCTGTTCATTTTCAACATCGTGGCAGTGGTCTCCTACCCAGACTTGATGGCCGCTGGTGTGGCCCAGCATCAGGTATGGGGCTTGCTGCTGCTGATCACGCTTTGCCACGGTCCCGGCAAGCTCTCCCTCGATTATCTAATCGATCGATGGATGCGCCGCTGACCGCCATTCCCCCAACTTTAATGAGAATGCCACCGCCATGAACCCTCTGGCCCAAGCTTCCAGCGAAAATGAGGGGACCCGGATGGCACTGCCTGGGTTTCCGGATGATGACGAAATCGAACAGTTGTGGCGCATTGGCCTCTTTTCACCAGACGATGCGCGTGCGTTGCGGAAACTATGGCGGATTTTGCGGGGGCAAACGGATGATTATTTGGACATCGTGCTTGGCATGGTGGCTGCCCACCCCGTCTTGGATGAGGTGCTGAGCGTCTTAGGCGGCGAGAGTCCGGAAGAGATATTTGACGGTTCTACGAGCCTCCGCCGCCAGTTCCGGCAGTGGTTGTTCGAGACTTGCCAGTTTCCTCATGATCCGCCTTGGATTAAGCAACTCTATTCCAAACGGATGCAAGACTTTCCAGAGCAGTCCCTAGCTTCGACACGATTGCCTAGATTTCGTTACATTTTAGCGCTGGCCTTTCCGTTGGCGGCCACAGCGCATTCTTTTCTGGCCGCTGCAGGAGGAAATCAACAAGACATTGAACGGATGCAGTATGCATTGCTGAAAGCCATCCTTTTACAGATGGATTTGCTGAGCATGCTCTACGTCAAGGAAGGATTCTGGTGACGATAGGAATCGTCCCTGGTTGATGGGAAGCCATCACGAAGGATTAAGAATGATAGCGGTGATCCGGATGTCGTTGCCGCTGGTCTGCAGGAGCATTTGGACCCGCTTGGAGGATTGAATGATGATTTCAGTCCTGAAAGTTTTTATCCACAACTGAGGTGATTGAAGATGAAAATTTTACGTATCTTAGGTACAGCCCTGGTATTGGCATTGGGTGCGATGACTGTTCATGCGCAGGGATTTAACATGCAAAGCTTCCCGGATGGCTTGGGCAAGCACGAAATGATGTACAAGTTTCTCGTGCCCGAGGGAGTCACCATCACCAATCAAAAAGGCGAAGTGAAGAAAGGCGGTTCTATCGTGATGGTGCCCGGCTCCAGCATCAAGCTGCTGGAATCCCCCTATGTCAAAGAGATGGCAAAGGATGATGCATTCATGACCAGCTTCATGAACGCTGACCAGTATTTTGGAATGCCTGCAGAGCAAGTACGAGACTTTGCAGTGATTTCGATCCTGGTTCCCGAAGGCGTGACCGTGGAAGGGAAGAGCGGCAAAACTATTACAGGCCCTGCAGACCTCGTATTGATGGTTACCAATGGAGGATCGGAAGTCATGCAGGACCCCCACCCCGCCGGATATTGGGATACCATGGGCTGGGACATGAAGTAAGGGGTTACTAGAAGTTGCGATTCGCCAAGGGCCGGTTGGGCACGTGCGCAGCGCCTGCCCAACCGGCTTTGCTATTTGCAGACTATTCAACATGATACTCTATCAACGCATGTCAATGGGGTCGCCATGATGCAGCTTTCCCATATCCGGCGGTTCTTTCTAGCCGGCGGCTGGTTATTCTTGAATTTGTGTTCTCCCGCCTACAGTGCTGACAACCCGGAAACGCGTCACGAATGGGCCAAGGCCACGTTTGCTGGCGGTTGTTTCTGGTGCATGGAACCGCCTTTTATTCAATTGCCTGGTGTGATTTCGGTCACTTCCGGCTATACCGGCGGCCACCAGGAAAGTCCAACCTATAAACAGGTCTCAGCGGGTGGTACGGGCCACGCCGAAGCGGTCGAGATCGTCTACGATCCCACCCAAATTAGCTATGCCCGGTTGCTGGATATCTTCTGGCACAACATTGACCCACTCGATGCAAATGGGCAATTTTGCGACAAAGGCCCGCAATATCGCTCAGCCATTTTCTACCACAGCGACGAACAACGGCGCTTGGCGGAAGAATCCAAACAGATGCTGAAGAACCGTTTCCAGCAACCGGTGGTTACGGCCATTGTGCCTGCGCCGGTTTTCTATTCCGCTGAGAATTATCATCAGCATTACTACCAGAAGAACCCAGTACGCTATAAATACTATCGTTATTCCTGCGGGCGGGATCAACGTCTTGAAGAGCTATGGGGTGTCTCTAAATAATTGAGACCATTTCGTGAGCTTCTTTGGCTAATCTGTCGCTGATTGATGTTGTTTGAATGAGGATTTCCCTATGAATCAAACGGCTGCACAACCTGTCAATGAGAGGCCCGCTCCGCAGCATGATCTCACGTTCCAAGGAACAGACAATGAGGATTCAATCCAGCAAGCCTTGCGCGCCATCGTCGAAGGGACCGCGACCGCTACAGGCACGGAGTTCTTTTATGCCCTAGTGCGGGAACTGGCCCAGGCGCTCAACGTGCGCCATGCGTTTGTGAGTGAACTGCTGGAGAGCGGAATAAGAGTACGCACCCTGGCGTTCTGGTTCGATGGCCAGTTCATCGATAACATCGAATTTGATCTAGACGGCACGCCTTGCGAAAACGTGATTCGCGGTGAAACCGTGTATTACACCCGTAAGGTGTATGAAATGTTTCCCCGGCATCCAGAACTCAAGGATATGGGTATTGAAAGCTATTTCGGGGTGCCGCTGGTGTCTGAATCGGGGAATCAGATGATGGGCCACTTGGCCATCATGCACGACCAGCCAATGATCAAGGAATTCCGGGGCATGGCGTTGCTCAAGATTTTTGCAACCCGCGCCCGGGTGGAACTGGAGCGTAAGCAAGCGGAGCAGGCGCTGCGCAAGAGTGAGGAGCGGTTGGCCAGCATCCTGACCAGCACGATGGACGCCATCATTACCCTCGATACCGAGCGGCGTATCACTCTATTCAACTCCGCTGCCGAAAAAGTCTTTCGCTGCCCTGCGGCACAGATGATTGGCCAGTCTTTTGATCCACTCCTCTCCAAGCGCTTTGGCAATCTGCTCAAAGGCTATTGCCTGGCGGTCCAGCCAGAGGCAGTGAATTCCCAGCAGCTCTGGGCGCCTGAAGGGCTGACGGCCCGGCGTTACGATGGCGAGGAATTTCCGGTGGAAGCGACGCTTTCACCATTGGAGATCGGTGGCCAGCAGTTCTACACAGTGATCCTGCGCGACATGACCGAACGCTGGCGATCTGAGGAAACACTCCAGCAGCTACAATTGGAAAACCTCTACCTGCAGGAAGAGATCAAAACCCGGCAGACACCGGGCCATATCGCCGGTGGCTCGCTCGCCATGCAAGACGTTTTCGCGCATGCCGAGCAGGTGGCGGGCACTGATTCCACTGTGCTGCTGACCGGAGAAACCGGCACCGGCAAGAGCGTCATTGCTCGCAACATTCATGATCTGAGCAACCGGCGCGATAAGCTGTTTGTCAATGTCAACTGTGCGGCCTTACCAGGTGAGCTGGTAGAAAGCGAGTTGTTCGGTCACGAAAAAGGCGCATTCACTGGGGCGACTGCCCAGCGCAAAGGCCGTTTTGAACTGGCTGACGGTGGCACCCTGTTCCTGGATGAAGCCGGTGAGCTGACTGCCGGTGCGCAGGCCAAGTTGCTGCGTGTATTGCAAGATCAGGAATTCGAACGGGTCGGCGGCATCCAAACCTTGAAAGTCAATGTCCGGTTGATCGCGGCCACCAATCGTGATTTGGCGCGGATGGTCAAGGAGGGAATCTTTCGCGCCGATCTGTATTACCGGTTGAATGTGTTTCCTATCCGGCTGCCATCCTTGCGTGAACGCCCGGACGATATTCCTCTGTTGGCGCGGCATTTCCTGAACAAATTTGCCAAGAAGATGGGCAAGACGATCCATGATCTTTCCCCCAAGGCGTGTGAACAGTTGCTCCGTTACCCCTGGCCCGGCAACATCCGAGAACTGCAAAATGTTATTGAACGCGCCACAATTCTCACACGAGGCTCCTTGCTGGAGATCGGCAATGCGCTAGAAACGCATTTGGAAGATCAAGACATGACGGGTATCCCCGAGCAGGAGCCGCTCGGTTCCCTGGAAGCGATGGAGCGAGCCTATATTCTCAAGGTATTGGAACGCACCCTCTGGGTGGTTGAGGGAACACAAGGTGCGGCAGCAATTCTGGATCTCAATCCCAGCACCTTGCGCTCGCGGATGCAAAAACTGAATATCCGCAAACCCAAACCGGTGGCCTGAAGATGCCGTTGCACGCGATGCATCCCCCTTCTGTATTTAGCGATCCTGCGGTATATCGCAGGCTCAAAGATCCTTCAAGGCGGCAACAGCCTTAATCGTTATTATATAATTCATTGTTATTGAAAGAATTTAAATTAAAAAATCAGGATGGCACAAGCATTGCTATTTCAGGTATTGACGATCAATGTCATTCCTAAACCAAATCGAGGAGCCATCCCATGAGCAAGAACCTGACAGCCACTCTGTTCATCCTGACAGCCGGCCTGACTCTGAGCACAACCGCCATTGCAGCGCCCTTCAATCATGGCAGCGGTTTTGTTGACGCTAACAGTAATGTCTATTCCTATGTCAGTGCGCCAAATGCTCACAGCATCCAGGATGTCCAGCACCCTAGCACAACGCCAACCGTGAGCAGTTTCAACATGTACAGCGTGGTAGAGAGCGAAGGTTACTCAACCCATAGCAGCACCCATGCCAGCCCTCCGGCCACTGGCATGTTCACCCGTACCGGCAGCGGATTCAACGACCGCAGCTAAATCCAGCCCTGTCATCATTCAATCCCCTCGTCCCTTGCCACAGAGGCAAGGGTGAGGGTGAGGGGATCAGTCTTTGAAACCGTTGCCCTCACCCCCAGCCTCTCGCCCGCAGGGCGAGGGGTTCTCATACAGCAGATTGAACGGGGTCAGAAAGTTTCCCAATTGTCTTCCAAACGTGAAGCTTCCAGTGCGGGTTTTTGAGCACGTTTAGGAACCGCCTTGGCTGGAGGTTCTGGTTCTGCGTTTGCCGCTGGGATCACGGCACCACCGGCTTTGAAAAAGCTCATCAACTGCTGCAAATGGCGGCTCTGCTCACTCATCGAGTGACTGGCTGCCGTGGTCTCTTCCACCAAGGCCGCATTCTGCTGCGTGACCTGATCGAGTTGGATGACCGCCTGATTGACTTGATCGATACCGGACGACTGTTCACGGCTGGCCGCCGCCAGCTCGGCAACGATATCGTTGACCTTCTTTACCGTGGCCACGATCTCCCCCAAGGTCTTGCCGCATTCATCGACCAGATGGCTGCCTTGCTCCACCCTGCCGATGCTGTCTTGGATCAGGACCTTGATGTCCTTGGCGGAATCGGCGCTGCGCTGCGCCAGCTTGCGCACCTCGCCGGNNTGAAACGCAATCTCGTCGATCACGCTAATGATGTCAGCAATCTTGCGGCTGCTGGTATTGATCCCATTCATAGCGTCGGTGGTGCGGGCCATCACGTCACCGCCTTGTTCGGCCTGAGTATGAGCCTGGGCGGCCAGCTGATGGGCTTGCGTGGCGTTATCGGCACTTTGTTTGACCGTGGCGTTCAACTGTTCCATGCTCGAAGCCGTTTCTTCCAGGCTGGCCGCCTGCTGTTCGGTACGCTGCGATAAATCGTTGTTGCCTTGAGCGATCTCCTGAGCGGCTGAGTTGACCGTTTCAGTCGCCGTATTCACCTGGCGGACGATGTCGTACAACTGGTTTTTCATGGCGTGCATGGCCTCCAGCAACTGCCCGATTTCGCTGCGCGAACCGGCGGGAATCGCCACCGTCAGATCACCTTCAGCAATGCAGCGGGAGATCGTAACGGCTTGTTGCAGCGGCTGGCGAATCCGGCGCCCCAAGAACCAGGCCAATCCGATGCCGGTCAGAACGGCTGCCCCGGACAACCCGCCGATGAAGAGGAGGTTGAACTCCGTGGCTGCTTGCACGTCCAGGCCCAACGCATCCTGTTCCTTCTTGATAGAGACCTGGGCCTCCTCGATGTACTGTGAGACTGCCGGGCCCACCTGATCTAAAACGCTCTCGACCAAGTTATTACGTTGTTCCACGACCTGAAAAAGTTCTTTCATTGCGGCAACGTAGATGGTGTGCGCCTGAGTGAATTGAGCGAACAGCGCACGCTGCTGTGGATTTTGCAGCGCTGCATCCAGCTCCTGTTTTGTCTTGTCGACATTCGCCTCCATCTCCAGCAGCGCCTGCTCGAAGTCCTCGCGGTGATAACTGTTGAGGTACTTCAGCACATACAAACGACCCAACAGGAGCTGCTCCTGGGCGCGGAAAGCGTAATAGGTGGCTTCCGGATCTCGATCCGCATAGGCGGATTGGATGATCTCCGTCACGGCCTTGCGCATGGCCAGACCGTTTGGCTCAAGCTGTCCGGAAAGGATCTGCTGGCGACGGCGCACCAATTGGATGACTTCGGTGAAGGCTGTTTTATATTGCGCCATCGCTTGATCGACTTTCTGAACTAAGGCCATGCGTTCGGGTTGCTGGACGACGCGTTTCGCCTGTTCCAGAAAGCCGTGTATCTGCTCTAAGCGATGTTCATATTCCTGCACATTTTGATCCCTGGATGAAACCAGGAATTCCTTGACATTTAATTGCATACTAAGAAGGTCGGCTCTTATTTGGCCACTGATGTGATTGTCAAGGGCCAAACCCCGGTAATCGACAAAGCCTTGATAGGTATTGTTGAACCCGAGGAAAGCGATCGCCGAAACGACCGTGAACAACACAATGACACTGCCAAATCCCAGAGCAATCTGGGTACCTATTTTGAGATTCTTGAACATAGTGGATGCCTTTTCCTCGCTGAGCACCGAACGTGATACGACTACCTCAATACAACCATAACTGCCCCCTAGATAAAGTAGAAAAAGCGAGAAACAAGTGCAAAAATTTTATGTTGCTTAACATGAAGCCATAGGCTCAGGAAGGATGCCCGAAGATGCCGAGGGTGAACGGGTGTTACGGAAGAAGGTGAGCCGTGGCCAAGTGCTGCACAAGTTGAGACAGGCGCTGCCCTGTGTGGCAGGAATGGAAGCCGGTGGCGGAGCGCATTACTGGGCGCGCGAAGCGAGCGCCCTGGATCACGCGGCGCGGGTCTAACGGGTGTCACTTTCATCAAGCCCTAGCCAGACGCTGGCGTGGCCGTCGCGCACCCCTTCAAACACCAGAATCTTCGTGAGGGCGGCTATGAATCTCCCATTCAACGATCACTTTGCGCCGGTAGCTCCCCATTACGCCCGTTTTCGCCCTACCTATCCGGAGGCATTGTTTGCCTGGCTGGCTACCGCCACGCCCGGACGGGAACGGGCGTGGGACTGTGCGGCGGGCAATGGGCAAGCCACACTCGATCTGGCCAGATATTTCAGATACGTGATCGCCACCGATGCCAGCCGGACGCAAATCGATGCAGCTCCGCCTCATCCAAATGTTGAGTACCGGGTCGCTCCTGCTGAGGCGTCTGGCCTGGCCGACGCATCAGTGGACCTGATTACGGTGGCGCAAGCCCTGCATTGGTTCGACCTGGACCGTTTCTATGGCGAGACCCGCCGGGTACTGAAACCTGGCGGAATCCTGGCGGCGTGGACCTATGGGGTACTGGTGATCGAGGATGCTCGCGTTAATACCTGTGTATTGACCTTCTACCGGGAGACCGCCGGACCCTGCTGGCCCTCTGAACGCCGGCATGTCGAAAGCGGTTACCGGACCCTGCCGTTCCCATTCCGTGAAATTCCGGCGCCGGCCTTTTGTATGACTGCGGCTTGGACCTTACCAGAATTACTCGGCTACATACGAAGCTGGTCGGCCACGGGCCGCTATCTTACCGAACACGGTGTAGACCCGGTGAATGAACTGGCAATGGAACTCGCGCCGCTGTGGGGCAGCCCGGCTACTCGACGGCAAGTGAACTGGCCGCTGTCCTTGCGGGTGGGGCAAGATAGAGCTTAGGCAATGCCGCGCTTTTGCCCAACCTGCGGCCTACCGCCAATCGCGTAAAACCGATGCAGAATGGGTATTAGATAATACGGTGGCAACACCAATCAGTAAGCGCCGGCTGCGTATAGGCGGCCCGGTACGGCATCAATCGTCCTGATCACCATATTTAACAGCCGCTTCGGCATATCGCGGCTTCACAGACAGGCCAAACGTCAGATAAGCATTATAATCTATTGATAATAAAAAATATTTATCTTATTTTTAGCCTGGCACGGGCGTTGCTCTTCCCGGTGGCATGCGGTTTATCCATCAAGCCCGCTTCTACCACCGGAGGAAAGATTCTTATGAGCAACACCCAAGAACAAGCCCTGACAGGCCAACGTGCGCTAGTAACCGGGGCCAGTTCCGGCATCGGTGCTTCCATCGCCAAGGCGCTCGCAGCCGCTGGCGCCAAAGTCGTCGTCAATTACGCCGGCGGCGCAGACCGGGCGCACGCTGTAGCCCGTCAGATCAAGGCAGCGGGCGGCGAAGCGATGGCGATTCGTGCCGACGTGAGCCGCGAAGATGAAGTCGAGGCAATGTTTGCCGGGATGATCGAGAGTTGGGGCAGCGTCGATATCCTGGTCAACAACGCGGGCCTGCAAAAAGATGCACCGCTGGTCGAGATGAGCTTGGCTGACTGGCAACGGGTTCTCGACATCAATTTGACCGGCCAATTTTTGTGCTCCCGCGCGGCCGTTCGCGAATTCCTCCGGCGCGGTGTGGTGCCGGAACTGTCGCACGTCGCCGGCAAGATCATCTGTATTTCGTCGGTGCATGACATCATCCCGTGGGCGGGACACGTCAACTATGCCACCTCCAAGGGCGGGGTGAGCATGATGATGAAGACCATGGCCCAAGAACTCGCGCCGCAGCGCATCCGGGTCAACGCCATCTCGCCCGGCGCGATCAAGACCCCGATCAACACCGCTGCTTGGATGACGCCCGAAGCCGAGGCGGAACTGCTCAAGCTGATTCCTGCCCGCCGGGTCGGCGAGCCGGACGACATCGCCCGCGCCACGGTCTGGCTGGCCTCCGACGATTCCGATTACGTCACCGGCGCCACCCTGTACGTGGATGGCGGCATGACCCTCTATCCGGGCTTCGATCAAGGAGGCTGACATGAAGCGGATCGCGGCGCGGCGTCCACGAATTCCTGTTCACCGTCACCCATGCCAAAACCCGCGGCTCCACGGCGGCGGTCATCGCCCCGGCGGCGGTTTTTTGAGAAGGACACACCTTCATGAACGAACATTATGACACCCTCATCGCCGGTTCCGGCGCGGGCGGATCAGCGGCGGCTTACGCCTTGGCGCGCGCTGGCCGCCGGGTGCTGCTGCTGGAGAAAGGCCAGGAACTTCCACGCGACGGCAGCACCCTGAACGTGGACAAAGTCATCCGGCAGGGGATTTTCAAGAGCAAGGAGCATTGGCTGGACAAGAATGGCCGGATCTTCGAGCCGGAGGAATATTTCAATCTGGGCGGTAAAACCAAGTGGTACGGCGCGGCCCTAGCCCGCTTCGAACCGCACGAATTCGAGGCTGAACCGGCGCATCAATGCCTGCCTTGGCCGGTTTCGTACCGGGAATTGCTGCCCTACTACGAGCAGGCGGAAACCTTGCTGGGTGTCCATCAATTCGAGCCGGAGCCAGATCTGCAAGCCATCGCCGGTAAGCTGACCCGCAACGGCGCGGGTTGGAACGCCCGGCCCTTGGCGCTGGCGCTGGACCCCCGCATCGTCGAGCATCCCGAGGAAGCCACGCATTTCGACGCCTTCGCTTCGGTCAAGAACCTGAAAGCCGACGGCCAGCACGCTTTGCTGGAGCGGGTTCAACATCTGCCCAACCTGACCATACTGACCGGGCAGACGGTTGGCGATTTCATCGCCGGCCCCGGCCGGCCCGAGCGGCTGCTGGGCGTTCGCACCGAGGAGGGCAGCGAATTCCGGGCCGATACGGTGTTGCTGGCAGCCGGTGCATTGCACTCGCCGCGGCTATTGCAAAGCTATCTGGCCGATAGCGGTTTGGCCGGACGGCTGCCGTGCGCGGACGCGGTGGGGCGGAATTACAAATGTCATCTGCTCAGCGCCGTGCTGGCGTTTTCCGCGACCCCCAAAACCGATCTGCTACGGAAAACCCTGCTACTGTTGAACGAACGGCTGCCACACAGCAGCATCCAGCCCTTGGGTTTCGACGGGGAATTGCTCAGCACCCTGATTCCGGGCTTCGTGCCGCGCGGGTTCGCCCGGGCGCTCGGGCATCGCGCCTACGGTTTCTTCTTGCAGACCGAGGACGGTTCCGATCCCGCCAACCGCGTCGTCGCCAAACGCAACGGCGCGCAGTATCCTCAGCTCGACTACGACCCGGCGCGCTTGCCGGCGGCGCGGGAGGAACATCGGCGGCTGGTGCGCGACTTCAATCGTTCGTTGTGGAAAATCGGCCTGCCAGCGGCGGCCAAAAGAATTCCGCTCGCTGGCACGGCGCACGCCTGCGGGACTTTGGCCGCAGGCCACGATCCCCGCACCTCCGTGGTGGACGCCGGTGGCAAGGTGCATGGTCTGGACAATCTGTACGTGGTGGACGGAAGCGTCCTGCCGCGCTCCAGCCGGGTCAACCCGTCGTTGACCATCTACGCCTGGGCGCTGCGGGTGGCGGAACGGTTACAACAAGAGGAGCGATCAGTATGAACGGCGCACGACCCGGCTTTATCCGCTTTGGCAGGGCGATTTGCGGCGATCCCGGCCAGGCCGAGCGGCGCGAGTGGTGGCTGAGCAATGGTTTGGGCGCTTACGCCGCCGGCACGGTTGCCGGGACCGTGACCCGCCGCTACCACGGCTTGTTGATCGCGCCGGTTGAGCCGCCGCTTGGCCGCTGGCTGGTGTTTTCCAAGGCCGACGCCACCTTGCTCGACGGTGGCCGGGAAATCCCGCTGTTCAGCAATCGCTGGAGCGGTGGCGCGGTGGTTCCCGAAGGGTACGTTCACCTCGAATCTTTCCACTTGCATGGCCGGATGCCGGTGTGGCGCTATGCCCTGGGCGAGCGGGTGATCGAGCAACGCATCTGGCTGGAGCCGGGCGCGAATACGGTTTATGTGGCGTACCGGCTGGAATCCGCTGATACCGGTCAGGATTTGCGCTTGCAAGTTCGCTTGCTGGTCAATGCCCGCGATCATCACATCAGCATGGCGCCCGGCGGTTTCACGCCGCAGGTGAAGAAAGCAGGGGAACAATTGCACGTCATCTGCCCCGATCGTTTCACCTTGCGGTTTCAGGCCGCGGATGGCCAGTTTCAGACTGCGTGGGATTGGATCGAGAATTTCGATTTGCCGGTGGAACGGGAGCGCGGCCTGCCGGATCGGGACGCGCATCTGTGCGTCGGCCATGCGCTGTTGCGTTTGCGCCCTGGCGGCTGGGTTGGCATCGCCGCCAGCCTGCACGATAACGCCTCCGCCGATTTGGATGCGGCGCTGCAACGGTTTTTCGACCGCGAGCGCGCGTTGCTCGACCGTGCCCGTCCGTACCTCGCTAATTCGCCGCCCGATTGGATCGAACAATTGGCGTTGGCCGCTGACAGTTTTCTATTCGCCCGGCCGCTGCCGGATTTGCCCGGCGGCGAATCGGTGATCGCGGGTTATCCTTGGTTTGGCGACTGGGGCCGCGATACCATGATCGCCTTGCCGGGTTTGACGCTGGCAACGGGCCGGTTCGACAGCGCACGGCGTATCCTGCTGACCTTCGCCCGTTTCGTCGATCAGGGCATGTTGCCC
>DDST01000124.1:33623-39607 GCA_002343485.1 Proteobacteria bacterium UBA2383 | reverse complement strand
GATTTGAAATTACTTTATTACTTTATTGCGGCCACCTGGGCCATCCGCCCGCCATCTTTGTTTACGCCAGCGAGGATCATAATGTTCAGAACCGCCGAACTGCAGCATAAGCTTCCCAAGGACGAGTATCACCAACAGGTTTCCCAGCTACGGGAAGACTTACAGATGATGCAGATGGAACTACGCAATGCTGATTTTCCAGTCATTGTGGTCTTCGCTGGAGTGGACGGTGCTGGCAAAGGCGAGACGGTCAACAAGCTGCATGAGTGGCTGGATTCACGCTGGCTGGTGACCCGCGCTTTTGGCGAACTCTCCGACGAGGAACGTGATCGGCCGGAATACTGGCGATTCTGGCGGGATCTACCCCCCCGGGGACGGATCGGTCTATTTCTAAGTTCCTGGTATTCAACGCCGATTCTCGATCATGTTTACGGTCATATCGATCTAGCGGAATTTGACGAACGGCTGGAGCGAATCAAAACCTTCGAGCAGACGCTGGCTGACGATGGCGCACTGATCCTGAAATTCTGGATGCATCTTTCCAAGGATGCCCAAAAAGAACGCCTGCGCAAGCTAGAGAAGAATCCGTTGCTGCACTGGCGGATATCCAAGCGCGACTGGCAGCATTGGGAGTTATATGAGTCTTTCATCGCCGCAGCCGAGCGCACGATCATGAAGACCAGCACCGGGTTGGCACCGTGGAAAATCATAGAAGGTTATGATGCGCGCTACCGCAGCGCCGCCGTAGCAACGGTCATGCGCGACGCAATTCATTTCCGGTTGGATGAGGCTAAAACGTCGCTGGCCAGCAGCCATGAAGATACAGATGCTCATACGTCGAAGCCAGCTTCAACGGATATAGATGGATTGCCGATCATTACCATTTTATCACGCCTGGATATGAGCAAGACCCTATCCAAGGCAGACTATGACGTCGCATTGAAACATTACCAAGGTAAATTGAATCAGCTTCAACGCATAGCCCGCGAGCGCAAGATTTCGACGATTCTGGTATTTGAAGGTTGGGATGCCGCTGGCAAGGGCGGTAGCATTCGCCGTATCACTGCTGCGCTGGATGCCCGTGATTACCAGGTGATCCAGATCGCTGCGCCGACGGACGAAGAAGCCGCTCATAATTATCTGTGGCGGTTCTGGCGGCACCTGCCGCGCGCCGGCCGCGTCACCATCTATGACCGGAGCTGGTATGGACGGGTATTGGTGGAACGGATCGAAGGTTTCGCCCGCATCCGCGAATGGCAGCGCGCCTATGCTGAGATTAATGACTTCGAGGCACAGTTGGTAGAACGAGGCATCGTGTTGCTGAAGTTCTGGTTACACATCACCCCGGATGAGCAATTGCGACGCTTCAAGGAGCGCGAACAGATCGCTTACAAGGCCTGGAAATTGACCGATGAGGATTGGCGCAACCGCGATCGCTGGGCGGATTACGAACTGGCGGTGAACGATCTAGTGGAACGGACCAGCACTCGTCAGGCACCGTGGACCTTGGTCGAGGCGAACGACAAGCGCCATGCACGTATTGAAATATTGCGGGCGCTGTGTGAACGCCTGGAGGTAGCATTGGGTCAACCTGAAGACAAACCTATCGCCGCCAAGAGCAAGAAATAAATTCGGAGCTACCATGACTGAACAGGTTGAAGCCTCTCTCCAGGAAACTGAATCCACTGCCACGCGTAGACGTAGCAAACGATCAAACGAACAGGTAACCGCGGAGATGGCCTCAGAACCAACGCTCCCAGAATCACCACCGCCGGTTTTTGATGCCAACGCACCCGAATGGTATCTAAATCGCGAGCTGACCTGGCTTGCGTTCAATCAACGCGTGCTGCATGAGGCCCAGGATGAACGGACTCCTTTACTGGCCCGGGTCAAATTTCTGGCAATTGTCAGTTCCAATCTTAACGAATTCTTTATGAAGCGCATCGGCGGCCTCAAGCAGCAGATCGGCACCCGAGTGCGGGAGCTGTCGGTCGATGGCCGCAGTCCTGAACAGCAATTAAGCGAATGTCTAGTGGTGGTGCGCGATATTGTCGACCAGCAGCGAATATTGGCTTCCCAGCTACACGAGTTATTGAAGGAACAGGGGATTTTTCTACGAAGCTACAAGCGCCTCACCGAGACTCAGCGCAAACAGATGCGCGAGTACTACCTGCGCAATATTTTCCCGCTGGTCACCCCGCAAACCATGGATCCGGCTCATCCCTTCCCCTTCATTTCCAATCTGTCGCTCAATCTGCTAGTCACCGTGCGCTACGCCAACGATGACGCCAGTGGCTTGGCACGGATCAAAGTGCCACTCGGTTCCGGGATTGAGCGCTTCCTCAAGGTTGGCGATGAGGAACTCTATGTGCCGCTGGAGGATGTGATGGCCAATAACCTCGATCTGCTATTTCCGGGCATGGTGGTGGAAGCATGTGAGTTGTTTCGCGTCACCCGCAACGCCATCACCGAACGTGATGAGGATCAGGCCGATGACTTGCTGGTAATGATCGAGTCAGAGCTGCGCGAGCGCAAGGTTGCCCCCATCGTCCGGCTAGAAGTGCAGAAAAATATGGACCCAGTACATCGCGGCATGCTGGCGGCTGAGCTAGGCTTGGACGAGGCTAGCGAAGTATTCGAAGTGGATGGCATGATGGCGATGAAAGACCTGTTCCAGGTTGTCACGATCAATCGTCTTGATTTGCACGATCCATCACACCATCCGCTCGATCATCCCAAGTTGAGCGACAAACGCAGTATTTTTCACATTATTCGCGAGATTGGGCCGATCCTGCTGCAACATCCCTACGAATCGTTCGCAACGTCAGTAGAGCGGTTTTTGCGGGAAGCCAGCTTCGATCCGAAGGTGCTGGCTATTAAGATGACCTTGTACCGCACTTCGGAGGATTCAAAAATCATCGAATATTTGACCAATGCCGCACAAAATGGCAAGCAGGTCACGGTCGTAGTGGAACTCAAGGCACGCTTCGACGAGGCAGCTAACATCCGCTGGGCGAACCGGATGGAAGAAGCCGGCATTCATGTAACCTACGGAGTTTTGGGGCTTAAAACGCACAGCAAGGTCATCCTGGTGGTGCGGCGGGATTACAATGGCTTGCGTCGCTATGCGCATATCGGCACGGGCAACTACCATGCCGGTACCGCCCGCATGTACAGCGATCTGGGCTTGCTAACCTGTGATCCGGTCATTGGCGAGGATTTGACGGAACTATTCAATTATCTCACCACCGGCTACGTGCCGAAGCGGAATTACCGCAAGCTGTTGCCGGCGCCTAAGGTACTCAAACCGGCGTTGCTGGCTAAGATCGAGCGTGAAATCGGCCACGCCAAGGCCGGTAAACCTGCGCTGATCCAATTCAAGATGAATGCGTTGGAAGATAAGGAAGTGACTGCAGCGCTGTACCAGGCTTCGCAAGCTGGCGTCAACGTTGATCTCATCGTTCGCGACACTTGCCGGCTGCGTCCAGGCATTCCAGGCATCTCGGAAAACGTGCGGGTGATCAGCATTGTTGGCCGGTTCCTGGAGCACACCCGGATCTTCCATTTCCGCAATGGCGGTGCCGATGAATATTTCATTGGCTCCGCGGACTGCATGCAACGCAACCTGGAAAGCCGGGTTGAGGTCGTAGCGCCGGTTGATACCCCGGAGCTGCAGCGGGAGTTACAGCAGATTCTGGATGTGCAACTGAACGACCAGCGCAGCGCCTGGGATATGCAACCGGATGGAACCTATATTCAGCGCATCCCTGGCGAAGGCGATGATCCACGCGGTTCCCAGCAGATTCTGATCGAACTAGCAGAGAAGCGGCAAAAGGAAGCGCAACGGCTCAAAAAGCGCAAACCCAAGGGCATCGCCCGGCGGATGATCGTGTGAGTATGAGCAAAAGGCATTGTTAATCTAATGCTTACTTATCTTGGCCTTCCTTCCCCCAGCCACCATGGCCATTCACTTGGGTATCCTTAGCTAACAAGCTTAGCCACCCAGGGCGCTGCCCTGGGATACTTTAGTTTTGCAAGACCCCTGACATCATGCGTCTGGTAAAACTAAGATCGACGTGACCGGCGGCCGGAACCACAAGGACTGCCTTGGGTAAAGGCCCGTGCGGGCCGCCGATCGGTGGTGGGTGGTTTGGAAAAAGACTTGCCAGGCATTGTTCCTTCGCTGCGTGGCGGCAGACCGGTGTGTTGCGTCAACACGGTCTGTGGCCGGTGTTTGCGACCGGCCCGCACACCTTCCCCGCCACCAGTGCCTGTACCGGCCGGTTGCCACATTGGAATCAGCTGCTGTTTGCCATTGCCAATCAAATCGGCGCGGCCCATGCGTTTAAGTGTCTCGCGCAGCAACGGCCAGTTTCCGGCATCGTGATAGCGCAGAAATGCCTTGTGCAGCCGCCGCTGTTTCAATCCCTTGGCCGAAATGACCTTCTCGCCCCGCTCACGGTGAATACCCTTTAGCGGATTGCGCCCGGTGTGATACATGGCGGTAGCCAGCGCCATCGGACCCGGCAGGAACGCCTGAACTTGATCGGCGCGGAAGCCATTCCGTTTCAGCCACAGCGCCAGGTTGAGCATGTCTTCATCAGTGGTTCCGGGATGGGCGGCGATGAAGTAAGGGATCAGGTATTGTTCCTTGCCCGCCTCGCGCGAGAACTTGTCAAACAATGCCTTGAATTGATCGTAAGCGCTCATGCCGGGTTTCATCATCTTCGAGAGTGGTCCGGCCTCGGTATGTTCCGGGGCGATCTTGAGATAGCCGCCCACATGATGGGTGACCAGTTCCCGCACGTAAGCCGGATCGCGCACGGCCAGGTCATAGCGCAATCCCGAAGCAATCAGCACCTTCTTCACGCCCGGCAATTCCCGGGCTTTGCGGTACAACGCGGTCAACGCCGAATGATCAGTGTTGAGGTTCGGGCAGATTTCCGGGTAAACGCAGGAGAGCCGACGGCAACTCTGCTCAATCTCACTGGATTTGCAAGCCAGCCGGTACATGTTAGCGGTCGGTCCGCCAAGGTCGGAGATCACGCCGGTAAAGCCTGGCGTCCGGTCGCGGATGTCCTCGATCTCGCGCAAAATAGACGCTTCCGAACGGGATTGAATGATGCGTCCTTCGTGCTCGGTGATCGAACAAAAGGTGCAACCGCCAAAACAGCCGCGCATGATATTGACCGAGAAGCGGATCATCTCATAAGCCGGGATGCGGGCATTGCCATAGGCCGGGTGCGGAACACGGGCATAAGGCAGATCGAACACGGCATCCATTTCTGGGGTCGTCAACGGAATGGGCGGCGGGTTGAGCCACACATCACGGTTGCCGTGGTGTTGAATCAAGACGCGGGCATTGCCGGGATTGGTCTCCAGATGCAGCAGGCGCGAGGCGTGGGCGTACAGCACTGGATCGTTCTTGACCTGCTCGTAGGCGGGTAGACGGATAGCGGTTTTGGCGCGGTCGTGGCGGATGGCACGGCGCTGAAAACGCAGCGGCTGCACCGGCGGCGTGGCGGCTTCAGCGGGCGAGGAGGTAGCGCAAGCCGCGCTTTTGACCGGCATTGCCGCATACGGATCGGGATGTGCGGCGGCCGGACCCGGTTCATCCACATCGGTCGAGTCGATTTCCAGCCAATCCTCGGGTAAACCGCCGCAGTGGATAAATGCCGTACCGCGAATATCGCGCAGGACACGTGGAGATTCGCCGGCGGCAACCCGATGGGCGATTTCAACGATGGCGCGTTCGGCATTGCCGTACAGCAGCAGATCCGCTTTAGCATCCAGCAGAATCGAGCGGCGCACCTTGTCCGACCAGTAATCATAATGGGCGATGCGGCGCAGGCTGGCTTCGATACCCCCGATGACAATCGGTATTTCCGGGTAGGCTTCACGGCAACGCTGGCTATAAACAATCACTGCCCGGTCCGGGCGCTTATCGCCTTCGTCATCCGGCGTGTAGGCGTCGTTGTGGCGCA
>DDST01000124.1:0-33536 GCA_002343485.1 Proteobacteria bacterium UBA2383 | reverse complement strand
TGGTCCACGTAGGCGTCACCGGTGACCAAGATAATGTCGCAGGAATCCCAGCCGAGTTGATCCATTTCGGCGTGCGACATGGGCAGGAAGGGCGCAATACCAAAACGGGCGGCCCAGTACTTGCGATAAGAGAACAACGAGGGAGCAGCGTGCATGAACTTCCAGAAGGCGCGGGGCCGAGAACCAGGGAAAGAAGCCGGGAATTATACGAGGGTAATCAATTAGAGCAATGCGTTACTCATATCGTTCTCCATTGATAGCAGGTTTTATCTACCCACGTTCCCGCAACCAGCGCTGCATCAATGGCACACGCAACTCTCCTTACTATGTCCCCTGCGCCGCCTGCTTTCAAACAAGGCAAAGCTGCTTCCAGATCCAACCTCTTTGATGGTGGCAATAACGAACAAATATTTTTCATGGCTTTCGCATCCATCTTAACCAGGATTTTCTCTAGCAATCCTAAACGTTCAAGCTTGCGGCCAATTGGGCGATAAGTATTGCTTTTAACCGTAAGAACTTCAGATTTATGATAAAACACTTAACAGTTAGTAATCTACTGCAACGTTTAGCGGGTACTCGCAACGATCAGCAGCGGTAACTGCAAATCTGAAGGGTACCGAATAGAATTCGCTTATTCAGACTGATCATCTATAATTCCTCTGGCATTACCTCCATCTTCGCTGTGGGATCCTCAGTGTAGATGACCATAACAACAGCGGCTGCAGATAGAAACAAGCCAACATGTCGGCGCGCATCGCCACCATCAAGCGTGATACCCTAGAAACCCGGATTCAAGCTCGGGTGAATCTGGATGGTACGGGCAACGCCCAACTCGCTACCAGCTTACCCTTTCTCGATCACATGCTCGATCAAATTGCCCGCCACGGCTTGATCGACTTGGACATCGAAGCGCAGGGTGATCTGCATATTGACGCACACCACACCGTTGAAGATATTGGTATTACCCTGGGCCAAGCGGTCAAGCAGGCGCTGGGCGGCAAGCATGGCATCCGCCGTTATGGCCATGCCTATGTGCCGCTGGATGAAGCACTCTCCAGAGTGGTGTTGGATTGCTCTGGCCGGCCGGGTCTGGAATACGCGATTGAATTCCCTCGCTCCCGGATTGGTGAATTTGATGTCGATCTGTTCCGCGAATTCTTCCAGGGTTTCGTCAACCATGCCTTGATCACCCTGCATATCGACAACTTGCGTGGCCGCAATGCCCACCATATCGCCGAAACCGTGTTTAAAGCCTTTGGCCGTGCCCTGCGTATGGCAGTTGAACTTGATCCCCAAGTAACAGGTGTTCCTTCCACTAAAGGCAGCCTCTAAGGTATCAGCCGATACAACACGCCAACTCCTGCATTTGCACTCCCACGAGTCCTCCGCATGACCAGCATCGCGATCATTGATTATGGCATGGGCAATCTCCGTTCCGTTGCCAAAGCGCTTGAACATGTTGCTCCCCAAACGCGGGTGCATGTCACCCAGAATCGCCGGGATATCCTGGATGCCGACCGGGTGGTATTCCCTGGTCAAGGTTCGATCCGTGATTGCATGCATGAATTGGCTCGCTGGGAGCTGATAGACGTGATCCGGGACGCAGCCCGCAATAAACCCTTTCTCGGTTTGTGTCTGGGGCCGCAGGCGCTATTGGACTTTAGCGAGGAAAACGGTGGCGTTGAATGCCTAAAGGTATTACCTGGCCGGGTGGTCTGGTTTAACGAACTGCGTGATCCCGTCAGCGGTGAGCGGCTCAAAGTGCCACATATGGGTTGGAACCAGGTTCATCAACTACGCGATCATCCGCTCTGGCAGGGCATCCCTCAGGATAGCCGTTTCTATTTCGTCCATAGTTACTACCTGCAATCCAACGACGAGACACTGACGGTGGGTCAGAGCCATTACTGCTTTAATTTCACTGTAGCGATTGCACGGGACAATCTCTTCGCTGTGCAATTTCATCCAGAAAAAAGTGCTCAGGCAGGACTGCGATTGCTTGCCAATTTTGTGAAATGGAGTCCTTAGAGGACAGTGGTTAGTGGCTAGTGGTTAGTATTCACTACTCACTAAAAATTTAAGGTGTGCTGCTGGAAGAAGCCATTATGTTGCTTATACCTGCGATTGACTTGAAAGATGGTAAATGTGTGCGGCTGCGCCAAGGCCGCATGGAAGACTCGACGATCTTTTCAGATGATCCGGTCGCCATGGCCGGACGGTGGGTGGAGGCTGGCGCCCGCCGTCTGCACGTGGTGGATCTGAATGGCGCGTTCGCCGGCCAGCCGGTTAACGCCCAAGTGATTAGCCAGATTGCCAAAGCTTTTCCCGAATTGCCTATTCAGGTTGGTGGCGGCATCCGCGACGAAGAAACGGTAGAGGCCTACCTAGATGCTGGCGTTCAATTCATTATCATCGGCACTAAGGCGGTGCAGGAACCGCATATCATCAATGATCTCTGCCTGGAATACCCTGGCCACATTATCGTTGGACTCGACGCTAAAGACGGACGTGTGGCCATCAATGGCTGGTCGAAGCTATCTAAACATAATGTTATTGATCTAGCACATATCTTTGAACGCGACGGTGTGGAAGCGATCGTTTACACCGACATTGGCCGCGACGGTATGATGCAAGGCGTCAACGTCGAGGCGACAGTCCGGCTTGCCCAAGCCATCACGGTTCCGGTCATTGCCTCCGGCGGCATCAGCACTCTAGACGACATTCAAGCGCTGTGTGCGGTAGAAAGCGAAGGCATCATGGGTGCGATTATTGGCCGGGCTCTGTACGATGGCGCTATTGATCTAGCCGAGGCTCAGCGGCTGGCCGGAACTTCGGGGAATCCTTGATGGGATTAGCCAAACGTATCATTCCCTGCCTGGATGTCGATCGTGGCCGCGTAGTCAAAGGTGTTAAGTTCGTCGAGATGCGCGACGCCGGCGATCCCGTGGAAATTGCCCGCCGCTATGACGAGCAAGGTGCTGACGAGATCACCTTCCTGGACATCACCGCCAGCTCAGATGATCGCGAAACTATAGTTCACGTTGTCGAACAGGTCGCCAGCGAGGTCTTCATCCCGTTGACAGTGGGTGGCGGCATCCGCACCCTGGATGATGTGCGGCGCATGCTGAACGCCGGCGCAGATAAAGTGTCTATCAACACCGCTGCCATTCATCGCCCGGAGTTTGTCCGCGAAGCCGCCGAACGTTTCGGCAACCAGTGCATCGTAGTCGCTATCGACGCTAAATCAGTCTATCCAGCCAATGAGGCATCGCGCTGGGAAATTTTCACCCACGGTGGCCGCCGGCCTACCGGCATCGACGCGATCGAATGGGCGCAACGCATGGCTAAATATGGGGCTGGCGAAATCCTGCTGACCAGCATGGATCGTGACGGCACCAAGCGCGGCTTCGACCTGGAACTGACCCGCGCGATCAGCGAGGCGGTCAGCATCCCCGTAATCGCCTCCGGCGGCGTCGGCACGCTCGATCATCTGGCAGATGGCATCCTGCTTGGCAAGGCGGATGCGGTGCTGGCCGCCAGTATCTTCCATTTTGCCGAATACACCATCGAACAAGCCAAGCGCCACATGTTGGCGCGGGGTATTGAAGTACGGCTATAAATCACCCTTCTCTCTCGTAAGGGAGAAAGATTAAGGATCGGATGCTTATGACTGACAATTGGCTGGAACGCATTCAATGGACAGCGGACGGACTGGTCCCCGCCATTGCCCAGGACGCCAGCACAGGCCGGGTACTGATGATGGCCTGGATGAACCGGGAATCACTCCAGCGCACCGTGGAATGCGGCGAGGCCGTGTACTGGTCACGCTCGCGGAAACAGCTCTGGCACAAAGGAGAAACCTCCGGCCATACCCAGAAGGTCAAACATATCCGGCTGGATTGCGACGCTGACGTGTTGCTCTTAGACATCGAACAAATCGGCGGTATCGCCTGTCATACTGGACGGCAGAGTTGCTTTTTCGAAGAGCTGCGCGATGGCCAATGGATCACGATCGATCCAGTGCTTAAGGATCCGCGTGAGATGTACGGTTCATGAGTGACGATATCCTGCGTGAACTGGCGGTGACTCTAGAAGCACGTAAACAGGCCGATCCAGACAGCTCCTACGTTGCCCGGTTGTACGCCAAAGGTCTGGACGCCATCCTCAAAAAGGTCGGCGAAGAAGCTGCTGAAACCCTGCTGGCTGCTAAAAACGGCGATCCTGAACCTCTAGTGCGTGAAACCGCCGATTTATGGTTTCATACTTTAGTTATGCTGGCTCATCAAGGTCTTGGCCCGGACGCCGTGTTGAACGAATTACAGCGTCGATTTGGTACGTCCGGTCTGGCTGAAAAAGCCGCTCGCGTTACCGGTTAAAACGCCACCCTCCCCCGTTATTCAGAGGCAGATCTTTATGCATTTCAGTATTTGGGAACTTTTGCTTATTCTCGTTATCGTCCTGGTGCTGTTCGGTGGCAGCCGGTTGCGCAATCTTGGTTCCGACCTTGGTTCCGCCATTCGCGGCTTCCGCGACGCCATGAAAGAGGGCGGCAAACCGGAAACCGCTGAGGAAGACACCAAAAAACTCGAACAATCTACTGCTTCGCACCCTATTGGCGGTGGCGCCACTGCGGGCTTGCCCGATCCGTTGACCAAGGAACGCGACAAGATTTGATTCTGGACCCCTTGACATGTTCGAAATCGGCTTCTGGGAACTTGCATTGATCGGTGTCGTAGCGATGATCGTCGTTGGCCCCGAGCGCCTGCCCGGGCTGGCGCGCACCGCTGGCTTGTGGCTGGGCAAAGCCCGGCGCATGGTGGCCGACATCAAGGCGGAAGTGGATCGTGAACTGCACCTGGAAGAGATCAAGCAGTCGTTACGTGAGCAAGGCCATCTAACTGAGATTAACGATACTAAGAAAGATCTGGCTCACCAGATCAAAGCAATTCAGGAGGATATCCAGGCAGAATTCGATGACCCTGGCCCGCCCCCCGGTTGGCGGCCAGGAGCGGTTTCAGCGCCACCACCGCCCGGCTGGAAACCACCCGCCGCTGATGCCTCCCCCGCAAAAAAGCCGATGCTGCCTATTGAAATCCCCCAGACCTCGCCATCCCCCTTTGAATTTGAAAAGGAGGAGCAGCAAAAGGGATTAACCCAGTTGCAGAAGCCCGCTCCATTGCCGCAATCTCCGCAACCGCCTGCCGCGGACTGAAACCTGTGTCCAACACTGATCGCGAACAACCTTTCGTTAGCCATCTGATCGAATTACGCAGCCGCCTTTTGCGTATGGTAGGTGGAGTATTGCTGGTGTTTGTGGCGATGTCGCCTTTCTCCAATCCAATTTATAGCGCACTGGCAGGTCCTTTAACCCGGCACATGCCAGCACAAAGCAGCATGATCGCCATCGATGTATTGTCACCGTTCTTGACCCCGCTCAAGTTCACCTTGATTCTGGCAGTGTTCCTCACCATGCCGTGGATTCTCTACCAAATCTGGGCCTTTGTCGCACCGGGTCTATACCAGCGTGAGAAACGGTTGGCGATACCAGTACTACTGTCCAGTACGATTCTGTTCTACTGTGGAATGGCTTTCGCCTACTTCATCATCATGCCGATCTTCTTCGGCTTTATCACCACGACCGCTCCAGAGGGCGTGGCGGTCATGACCGACATCAATCGCTATCTCGATTTCGTGATGACGATTTTCTTTGCCTTCGGGGTGGCCTTCGAGGTGCCGGTCGCTACGGTCATCCTGGCACTGGCTGGCATTCTCTCACCCGATGCCATGGCAGCCAAACGGCCTTATATTATCGTCGGCGCTTTTGTCGTTGGCATGTTGCTCACCCCGCCGGATGTGATCTCGCAGACGCTGCTAGCGGTACCGATGTGGATGCTGTTTGAGGCCGGTATCTTCATCTCGCGCCTGCTGCTGCGCCGGCAGCGTGAAGCCCAAGCCTCAGTGTCGCCAGCTCAAAAGTAATGGGTTTTCCCGGTTTTCTGAATGGCGTCCGATGATGGAGACTGTATACTTTCGCCTCAATCTGACTGTTGAGCAGATGCACAGCTACTATCAAGGCGTTGCGAGCCAAGTGATCGTACGCGCCAACGACGGGCGGCGGGTGCAGTTCCCTGCGCAGTGGTTGCGGCGTTTCGTCACCACAGGTGGAGTGAATGGGCAGTTCGAAATGCGTTTTGGCGATGATCGGAAATTGATCGGCTTGCGGCGGACCGGGGACTGAATGAACGCGACTGAAAAACCTTGTGCGCGGGTCTTTCGTGATCCCGTGCATTTTCTCGCCCTCGGTTTCGGCGCTGGCTGCGCGCCAAAAGCCCCCGGCACTTTTGGGACACTGGCAGCCATCCCGCTCTATTTGCTGATGCAACCGTTGCCGCTCTGGGCTTATCTGCTGGTAACTGTGGCGGGTTTCGTATTGGGCATTTGGATTTGCGGCCGGACGGCGCATGACTTAGGTGTCCACGATCACCCGGCTATTGTCTGGGACGAGGTGATTGGCTACTGGATCACCATGATTGCCGCACCACCGGGATGGCGGTGGGTCCTCGCCGGCTTCATACTGTTTCGACTGTTCGATATCGTCAAACCTTGGCCCATTCAACAAGTCGATCGCGAAGTCGGCGGCGGCTTCGGGATCATGTTTGACGATGTTCTAGCCGCCGGATATGCCTGGCTAATCTTGCAGGGAAGCGTTTATTTACTCCAGAGAATTGGGTATTAAGCACACGCGGGAAGCAGCAGTTTGCTGGTAATTTCAATCACCGGTCACCCGCAAGCGGGTTTCTATAAAATCAGAACCAGAATTATTTTTTGCTGTTGTTGTGGCGCTCAACGCCTCGCATAATTTCCGCTTTGGCTTCTTCCACACCCGCCCAACCATCCAGCCGCACCCATTTACCGGTATCAAGATCTTTATAATGCTGGAAAAAGTGGGCGATCTGATTCAATTGTCCACTGGACATCTGCTCAAACGACTCAATGTGATCGTACAGGGTACACTCCTGCTTAATCGGCACTGCCAGCAGTTTGGCGTCTCCACCACCTTCATCGGTCATTTTCAATACCCCCAGCGGGCGGCAACGCACGACGCAACCGCTGATGACCGGTAGCGGCGCAACGACCATCACATCCAGAGGATCACCATCTTCGCCAAGCGTATGGGGAATGTAGCCATAATTACAGGGGTAATGCATGGCGGTGTTCATAAAACGATCTACAAACAGCGCGCCGGTCTCCTTGTCAACTTCGTATTTGACCGGGTCCGAATGCGCCGGAATCTCAATGATGACATTGAATTCATCGGGAACGTGATGACCGGCGTCCACTCTGTCCAGAATCATAATCTTGTCCTGTGTGCTGCGGTTAATAAGGGAGTGCTGATATTACCATGACTTCACCCTCCCAAATACGCTTTGCGCACCTCGTCATTGGCCAGTAAGTTAGCACCGGTGTCGGCCAGCACGATCCGCCCATTTTCCAGCACATAGCCCCGATCAGCCAGTTGCAAAGCGCGATGGGCGTTCTGCTCGACCAGGAAGATCGTCACGCCTTCCTCACGGATTTCTTCAAGAATCTGAAAAATTTGAGCAATGATAATCGGTGCTAATCCCAGCGAAGGTTCATCCAGTAGCAACAGATTAGGCCGACTCATCAACGCCCGGCCAATCGCCAGCATCTGCTGTTCACCGCCGGACAAGGTACCGCCACGCTGATGACGGCGCTCCTTCATACGCGGGAACAGGGTGAATACCCGCTCCAGGTCGATGCCTAACCGGGACTGATCGGCGAAAAACCCACCCATTTGCAGATTTTCCTGCACGGTCAGACCCGGGAAGATGCGCCGCCCCTCTGGCACGATGGCCAGCCCACATTGCATGATGATATGAGTAGGCTTATGCGTGATGTCCTGGCCTTCAAAGACGACACGGCCTTCTGTCGCCTGCGGCGATCCGCAAATAGTCATCAGCAGTGTGCTCTTACCAGCGCCGTTAGCGCCGATCAGGGTGACAATCTCGCCGGGATGGACATCGAGCGATACATCTTTAAGCGCCTCAATCTGGCCATAGAACGTATGAACGTGATCCAGCTTGAGCATCATCACTCTTCTCCAAGATACGCTTTGATCACCCGAGGGTCATTGCGGATTTGATCAGGCGATCCAATGGCAATCGGACGACCATATTCCATGACCAAAATCTCATCGGAAATGCCCATGACCAAGCTCATATCATGTTCGATCAGTAGCACTGCGATATCATGCTCAGCGCGTAACTCGTTGATTAACTGATCTAGATCGCGCGTTTCCTGCGGATTCAGGCCTGCTGCCGGCTCATCTAGCATCAACAGCTTGGGTTGCGTAATCATGCAACGGGCAATTTCTAACCGTCGCTGCTGGCCATAAGCAAGATTACCGGCCTCACGATTGGCCACAGACAACAGGTTGACCTTCTCCAGCCAGAATGCCGCTCGCTCCAAGGCTTGGGCCTCGGCACGACGGTACTTGGAGGTTTTAAACAAGCCGTGCAAGAACCGGGTTTCCAATTGCATGTGCTGAGAAATCAGGAGATTCTCGACCACGGTCATGTTCTTGAACAATCGCACGTTCTGAAAAGTGCGCACCAGTCCCAATCGAGCGATGCGATGGCTGGGCAGGCCGTGAATTGAATGGCCGTCCAGTAGAACAGTTCCCGAAGCTGGCCGATAGAAACCACCAATACAGTTGAAGACTGTGGTCTTACCTGCGCCATTGGGGCCGATAACGGCAAAGATCTGGTGGCGATGCACATCGAACTGGACATGGTCCACCGCCAGCAATCCGCCGAAACGCATGCTGAGATCACGAACTTGCAGTAAGGAACGCTCTACTGGTGCAGGTAACTGAGCCGCGAGAAGATTGGATTCATTCATCATAGCGTTTCCGCAGGCGCCGGCAATTCCAACCGGGGCCGGGTCGCCGGCAACAATCCTTGGGGCCGCCAGATCATCATTAACACCAGTACCAAACCAAAGATCAACATGCGGTACTCAGCAAATTGTCGAGCAATTTCCGGCAATGCCGTCAGGGCAATGGCCGCCAAAATGACGCCAATTTGGGAACCCATGCCGCCCAGCACCACAATAGCCAAAACGATGGCGGATTCGATGAAGGTGAAAGACTCAGGGTTGATAAAACCTTGCCGTGCGGCGAAGAACGCGCCGGCAAAACCGGCGGTCGATGCGCCGAAGCCAAACGCGGAGAGTTTGATTGTGGTCGGATTCAAGCCCAGCGAGCGGCAGGCGATTTCATCTTCCCGCAAAGCCTCCCAGGCTCGCCCCACTGGCATTCGGATCAACCGGTTAATCACGTAAAGAATCAACAAGGTCATCACGAGCGCCACCAGGTAGAGAAAAACCACAGTATCAGCCCCGCTGTATTCGAGACCGAAGAACTCATGAAAGGTAGTTCCACCTTCAATACTGGACCGGCGGGCGAATTCCAGGCCGAATAGGCTGGGTTTGGGAATATTGCCAATCCCATCAGGACCGCCAGTCAGCTCATCCAGATTATTCAATAACAGACGGATGATTTCGCCAAATCCCAGAGTCACGATAGCCAAGTAGTCGCCGCGCAATCGCAACACCGGAAACCCCAGCAAACAACCAGTGATGGCCGCCATCATCACGCACAGTGGCAGGCATTCCCAGAAGGACAGGCCGAAATGCATGGACAGTAAGGCATAACCGTAAGCACCGACTGCATAGAAAGCAACGTAACCCAAATCCAGCAGGCCGGCAAAGCCTACGACCACGTTCAAACCCAGGCCAAGCATGACGTAGATCAGTGCCAAAGTAGCTATATCAACAGCGCCACGGGAAGCTGTGAACGGCCAAATTGCCGCTGCTACGATCACCAGGACGATTAAAATCAGGCGGTAAGCCGTTGGCAAATGGGTAGGTCGAGGTACCCGGCGGGTCATGCGAATCACGCCAGAAACTGCTTTCAGAGGAATCTGGAGCAATCGCGCCATAAACACCGCCGCCATGGCCAACAACACCGGCAAGGGATCGCCTTCCAGGGAGACGTTGATGCCTTCAACCTGAATCTGAATACCGAGAATCGGTACGGTCAGCAGTCCAGCCAACAGCGCGACCAGCATCGCCTCGAAAAAATGCCTGGGCATCGTGTTTATACCTTCTCGATCTCAGGCTTGCCCAGTAGTCCGGTCGGGCGAAACAACAGCACCAGCACCAGCAGACTAAACGCAACGACATCTTTATATTCAGTGCGCAGGTAAGCGGAGGCGAAGCTTTCCGACAACCCCAGAATGATACCCCCCAACATTGCACCGGGAATGCTGCCGATGCCGCCCAGCACCGCGGCGGTGAAGGCCTTGATACCGGCATCAAAGCCGATGAAGGGGTTGATCTTGCCAATGTGCAGGCTGATCAGCACGCCAGCGACTGCCGCTAAAGCCGCGCCCAGCACGAAAGTCAGGGAAATCACCCGATTCGTATCGATACCCAGCAGATTGGTCATCGTCAGATCTTGAGAGCAAGCGCGACAGGCTCGTCCCAGACGCGAACGGGCAATGAACAAGGTCAGTGCAGTCATAAAGATCACGGTCACGACGGCGATCAACACCTGCATGTAGGATAAATAGATTTGAAACCCTGCATCAGAACCAAACCGCCAACCGCCACTGATCAATGGCTGCATCGACAAATCCCGTGCGCCCTGACCAATCTGTACATAGTTTTGCAGGAAGATGGACATGCCGATGGCCGAGATCAGCGGTATCAAGCGGGGGCTGCTCCGTAACGGACGGTAAGCGATCCGCTCGATCGCCCAGCCATAGGCGCTCGTCGCCAGAATGCTGGCTGCCAGCGTGAACAACAAGATCAAGGGAACATTCTCGACACCGAACTGCACGGTGAGCGCAGTGACGGTAATCAACCCGATGTAGGCGCTGATCATATAAATCTCGCCGTGAGCGAAATTGATCATACCAATGATGCCATACACCATGGTGTAGCCGATGGCGATCAGGGCATAGATGCTACCCAGGGTCAGGCCGTTAATAACCTGCTGAAAGAATTCAAGCATGAAGGAACCCGATGTTAAACGCTAGGCGGGCAATGCAGGACGGGCATCTTGCCAATTCAGACACGGGCGGGAAGCCCGTGCTGCTTTAAACCGCTATTTGACCGGCGTTTTGGTCGCGTCGGCATGCCACTTGAAGACCACAAACTGGAATTCTTTCAGGTCGCCGTTCTCTTTGAAGGCCACCTTACCGATTGGCGTGTCGAAGCTGTGCTTGCGGATATAGTCAGCCAGCTTGACTGGATCCTCGGTTTTGGCGCCCTTGATGGCGTCCACAATAATTTGCACCGCTGAGTAGGCGGGCATTACAAAGGGGCCGCTGGGATCCTGGTTTTTGTCCTTGAAGGCCTTGACCAGGCTGGCATTGGCTGGGTCGGCGCTAAAATCGGCGGGTAGCGTGACCAGCAACCCTTCCGAAGCCGGACCGGCAATGGCGCTGATGTCTTTGTTGCCAACACCTTCGGGTCCCATGAATCCTGCATCAAACCCCTGTTCCCGGCATTGACGGAGAATCAGGCCCAGTTCCGGATGGTAGCCGCCATAATAGACAAAATCGACATTGGCACTTTTCATCTTAGTGCAGAGTGCGGAAAAGTCAGTTTGCCCTTTGCTCACACCTTCGAATAAGGCCACCTTGAAACCTTTGGCTTCGATAGTTTTCTTAACTTCCTCCGCAATCCCCTGACCGTACTGCTGCTTATCATGGATCACCGCCACATTTTTGGGTTTGATCTGGTCAGCAATGTAGTTGCCGGCAGTCGGGCCTTGCTGGTCATCGGTGCCAATGGTGCGGAACACCATCTTATAACCTTGGTGAGTGATGTCCGGGTTGGTAGCCGCCGGGGTGATCATCAGGATGCCTTCATCCTCGTATAGCTTGGAAGCCGGCTGCGTGGAGCCAGAGCACAAGTGGCCAACCACATATTTGATCTTATCATTCACAATCTGATTGGCGACGGCCACCGCCTGCTTAGGCTCACACACATCGTCCATTAACACTGCTTCCAACTGCTTGCCGTTGACACCGCCTTTGGCATTGAGCTGTTCGACCGCCATTTGGGCGCCCATCATTTGCATGTCGCCGTATTGAGCGACCGGACCGGTAATCGGGCCAGCTACGGCAATCTTGATGGTGTTCTCGGCATGGGCCAATCCTCCTAAACCGAGGAGGACTGCGCTAACCGCGGCGCTCAGGACATGACGATTGAAGCTGTTCATAAGGCATTCTCTCCTCGGAAAAGTGGTTGTGAATCTATAATAATGGACGAAATTTTCCGCAAGTGGGCATTTAACCGCAAGAATTAATTTCCACCTGGAAAGGTATAAATCTCGACTTCCGGGTAGAGCGATGAACAAAAAATTATTCATCGAAATAAATACTTGCGCGAGGCTCACCATGCAGCGTCGAGAACAAACCGGATGGGACGCAGTCACTTAGCGGTAGCAACGCAGTCCACGCCACCACCAACGCCCGCTGCCAATGCCACCGTTGAAGCCATCCCCAAAGAGCAACAGCGTTTTCCTCTGGTCATGGCTATGGGTACAAGCCAATAGCCTCATTGCTTTCCATGCTATCAGGCTGCTGTGGGAATCAGCCATAAATAATGAATGATAACCGGCTTTGCAGCGATAACGTAGTTAACCAAGAATGGATCAGGCTTCCCGGTACCTAAAGTGGCCCCCAGATTATATTGAGACCTCGCCGGCACTCCCGGCTTAACTGAAAAATCAGGAAGAGATTGACTTAAGTTTTGATGGGTATTTTTTTGATGCGCAGCCGAATAAGAAACAGTGTGATCAGACTATCCTCGCTACCGCATCACTTTGAATTACATTCAGAGGCACAAGATTACTTGCTTTTTCAGGCAATCAATGTAAAACTCTTGTTGCGGTGCAACATACCGACAGAAAGACCAAATTGGATCTAAGCCTCCATGTGTTTTTGAGAAGGAAAATTGTAATGAATACCGTAAGCAACGAGCAGATTCGCGATACGATTCTGCGCACCCTCAGCGATGTCATCCCAAACGCCGATACCCACACGCTCCATCCTGACATCAGCTTTCACGATCAACTTGAGTTAGATTCTATTGATTTTCTCCGGCTAATGATGAGCCTGGAGAAAGAGTTTGATGTCACGATCTTTGACTTTGATTACCCGAAGCTGTCTACGCTGAAAGGATGTGAGCATTACCTAATTGAACGGCTGGGAGGAGCCTAACCGTGTGTACTTTGCTGATCCCCACAGGTGCTGGGGATAGGCTGGCTTGGTATCAAAAGCAAGCCATTTCCACTATTTCGTAGAGGTTGACCGAGAGCGGCGCCTCTACCACCAAATCTGCGAACTAAGTGACTCACTGCTAGAAGCATATATTTTTATAGTAATTTTCCAAGGCTTCCTAGCTGATCTAATGCCCAGCCAGCAGCAACAGGTCACTGTTCGTGGTATCTTGATAATAACCATACCCAATACAACTGATCCCGGTGCGCAAACCTCCAACCAGCACCAAGTTCCAGCAGCAGTTTCACTCTCATTCTATCTTCAGAACATGCCTGGAATTTAGCAATTATTATTAACAGCAAGGTCCTCTTTATTAACCCGTCAAGCGGCAATCACTCAATGAAGTTATGCTACGTTTATTGCTCTCTCTTAAAGCATCACACACAAGAAGACCCATCCACAGAGATTATAGTCTTGAAATCGGGATAATTAGGAGTATTGGCTCTAACCTGAAATCCTGTAACAAGGTGCGATGCCACAAGCTTTTGACTTTTTAAGTTCATCGCCGGCCTCTCCTTTGCCGGTTGCCGCCGATTTCCAATTAACTTGATAAAGCAGTTCCTTAAAATCATTCTGTTTACTTCGATCCAAGTTGACAACGTCAACCTGGAAGAATAGGCGGATGCTATGCGGGGCATATTTAATACCCGTAATTTTTGACTGCTTATTGTTTTTGCCAGTATTTAATGATGGAATCACTCCCATTGCAGCATTCTATGGCGTTATCTGAACCGCACTGCTGCCAACCCGGTCACCGCCAACGCAGCAAGAACCATCAGGAGTGAAATCCATGGCTGGCTTAATCCCTGGGGATAAATGAGCAGCATTAATCCCAGCTCAGTCATCATCATTCCCGATAGCAATTTCAATAGCCGCCCTTCTCGTTCCTGAAGTTTTCGCGAACCCAGCGTCCAGGTAAACACCAGAACTATCGCCAGTAAAGGCAACACATAGATCAGGTTATAGAGCGCCAAATAAAAATAGTAGACACTGGTAGACAGATCATTCAGTGTTAAGGCTCGGGTATAAACCATTGGAAACCCGGCAGTACAAAGTAGTTCATAGCTATTAGCAACGATAGCCAACACCACCGTTCCAATCAGCAGCCCTGGCAATCGATCACTACCCATTAATTCCCGCATCCGCCTGAACAATTTTGACTTGGCCCAATTGGAAATACTCAATGAAGGTCCTTGCTGGAAGATCAGATAATCCTTGATATTCAGCCCACCGATCACCACCGCCAGCACTCCAGCCAGCAAAGTAATCAATTGCAGCTCGCCCAACCACAGGAACACGTTGAGCCAAGCGGCCATAAACACGAAATAGATGGTCCCTGAGAAAAAAATGAATACTCCTCCAATCAGGAGCATACGCCGCCGGTCGCGAGCGTGGACCAACAGGCTAAGCAGGAACAGCAATACAAAGAAAGCGCAGGGATTGAAGGCATCGAGACTGGCCAAGACCAGTGTCAAAGCGGGCAACGACCATACGACCGGATCCAGTGTACCAATCAGAGGTAAATGCACAGGCGGCCCGGTTATGGAAGCTGGCGATTCAGTTGGTTTCTTCAAAGTCTCAGCGGCAACAGGTTGCGCATAGCGCTGGTAACACTCTTCCAGTTGCTGGCGTAATAGACGTCCGGTAGTGCCAGGCTCAAAGCCAGTGAATATTTTTCCGCAAAACAGAAACGCTGGCACCGCTTGAGCGGACTCACCCAACGCCTCGGCCATCCGGCTGTATTGCAGCCCGCCGGCCATGTCTCGACTCAAATTATAGCCATGCAAAACCAGCCAGGGATAATCGGCAGCCAGCGCCTCAATGGAGGGTCGCGCCTTCCGGCAATGCGCGCAGGTTTGTGTCCAGAAAAAATATAAATGAATGCGTGGCTCGCCTGTCGTAGCCCGGGTAACCCACCAATCTTCCGAGGTCGCCGAAGTAGCCCCAGCAAACACCGGCAGACAAAACAACAGCAACAGCCCAATCTCAAGCCGTTGATTTTTAAATCTCACACCTCACACCTCACATTAACCACTGCTACCTTAAGGCTCCAACCGCTCCAGCAGCCATTCCCCCTCTTTTTGCAAGCGATAGCGTAACCGGTCGTGCATCCGGCCATGGCGGCCTTGCCAGAATTCAACCATTTCTGGCTTCAACCGGTAGCCACCCCATTGGTTTGGCATTGGAATGTTGTCATCAGGGTATTGAGCCGCCAACTGCTGGTAACGCTCCTCAAGCACCTGGCGGTTAGCCACCACCTGGCTTTGCCGCGAGGCTAGCGCACCCAATCGGCTCTCGCGTGGCCGGCTGCGGAAATAATTTTCCGACTCAGTGGGTAAAACCTTACTAACCATTCCCTCAACCCGCACCTGCCGTTCCAGTTCCAACCATACAAACACCAGGGCAGCATGGGGATTTTCCGCCAGTTGTTGGCCCTTGTCGCTGCGATAGTTGGTATAGAATGCGAATCCGTCAGCATTGCAATCCTTGAGCAGCACCACACGCGCAAATGGGCGGCCAGTACGATCCGCAGTAGCCAGCGTCAATGCATTGGGCTCTGGCAACTGGGCGTTGATAGCCTCATCCAGCCAGCGCTGAAACTGTCGAATGGGATTGGAATCCACTTCGGCCTTGGTTAAGGCGCCCAAGGAATACTCATGACGTAGTTTAGCAAGGGATTGACTCATAACCGCAGGACTCCAGGGCTGATTATTTGGAAGACAGGCATCTTATACTATTTGGTCTTAAGCGTTTATCTACTCTGCCTTTCAATCATCTAGAATGATAAAATTCTTCATAAATATCATTCACTTGTCATGAAATATGATCATGTCCTCCATCCTGCTCTCGACCTTAAATGCCCGCTACTTCCACTCTTCGCTAGGATTACGTTATCTGTACGCCAACCTTGGGGAATTGCAGGCAGATGCGGCCATCCGCGAGTTCATCATTACCCAGCGGCCACTGGATATCATCGAAGCGCTGCTGGCTGAACAACCACGCATCATCGGTTTTGGCGTATATATTTGGAACGTGGTGGAGACCACGCAGGTGGTTGCATTGCTCAAGAAGGTGCGCCCAGAAGTACAGATTGTGTTGGGTGGTCCAGAGGTCAGTCATGAGTGGGAGCAGCAACGCATTGTAACGCTTGCCGATTATTTGATTGCCGGCCAGGCCGATTTGGCTTTTGTCCAACTGTGCCGGCGTTTACTGGCTGATGATCCACCGGATGGAAAGGTGATGACCCCCGAATCGCCTCCGCTGAGTTGTCTGGCGTCGCCATACCCATTTTACTGCGATGAGGACATTGCGCACCGCTTGATCTACGTGGAAGCCTCACGGGGCTGTCCGTTTAAGTGCGAATTCTGTCTATCGGCGCTGGATCAGAATACCCAACCGTTTCCGCTGGAGCTGTTTCTAGGTGAGATGGAACAGCTTTATCAACGCGGCGTGCGCCATTTCAAGTTCGTCGATCGTACCTTCAATCTGAATATCAGGACGAGTACGCAAATTCTGGATTTCTTCCTCGAACGGGCGGACAAGCAATTATTCCTGCATTTTGAAGTAATCCCCGACCATTTGCCGAGTTCGCTGAAGGACCGGATTGCTCGCTTTCCAGCCGGTTCATTGCAGCTTGAGATCGGCATACAAACATTTAATCCCACAGTACAGGCCCATATCAATCGTAAGCAGCATAACCGGAAGACTGAGGAAAATTTGGCCTGGTTGCGCCAACACACGAGCGCCTATCTGCATACTGACCTGATCGCGGGTCTGCCCGGAGAGGATCTTGGCAGTTTTGCCGCTAGTTTTGATCGGCTGGTAACGCTTGACCCGCATGAAATTCAAGTTGGCATTCTCAAACGCCTGCGTGGCACGCCGATTGACCGGCATACCGCTCCGTTCGATTGCCGCTACAATCCGCATCCACCTTACAATTTATTGTGTTCAGAATTATTGGATTTTGCGACCTTGCGCCGCTTGGAACGTTTTGCCCGCTACTGGGATTTGATTGGCAATTCAGGGCGTTTCGCACAAACTCGTCCAATTTTATTGGACAATGCACCTTTTCGGCGCTTCATGTCGCTAAGCGACTGGCTGTTCGCTACGACCGGCCAGACACATCAGTTCGCCCTGGAGCGGTTGTTCGATTGGCTGTATCAAGGACTGACAGAAGTATTGGGCGCCGATGCAGCAATAGCTCGCCATGTACTGGCCGAGGATTATCAAGCTAGCAGCGCTAAGGGCTGCCCAGCATTCCTGCGGGCCGGCCGGCCCGCCACCGCGAAAACCGCTAAAGCAGCTAGAAACGCCGCTACGCCCGATCGCCAGGCCCGGCGGCGGCAGGAGGAAAACTGAAAACTCAGGTGTTTTGGAGATAGCCGTAATTTCTACGGTTTATATAGCAAACCTCTGATATCATCCAGTTGACTCTTGATCGCAAATGGAGCGGTCCACTGGCTGGCTGTTGATTGTGCGCTCCAGCCAGTTTAATAAGGCATCTGCTGCCTCGCACCAATTCATTTCCAGCATCATAGCATGCGCCATATTTGGGATAATCCGCGCCTCAGTTCGATAGAACCGGGCAGTTTCCCGCACCATTGCTGGTGAAATAAATACATCGTTTTGCGCGCCCATTACTATCAGTGGTAACCACAACTGGCCGGATTTCAGTCTCAACGGGTCAAACCATATCATGTCCATCGCTACCATCTGCGACTCGGCCTGTACCAGATCGAAATACTCCTGTAACTTCGATCGGGGCGTTTCCCGCGAAAACAGCAGTTGCCGCATCATATCGAGCGATCCATAACTCGGGCCAAGCAGCGAGAACATCACCATCTGCTGGAACAGGATGGGATGCCGCATCGCCATGTGCAGGTTACTGGGCAATAGTCCTTGCGGGGGTACTGAAGCCATTAACCCCATGCCGGCAATTCCGGTATGATTTTCCAGATATTTCTGAATTACCATGCCACCCATCGAATGACCGATCAGCATAGGTGGATTGGGCATGGTCTGTACTGCCTGCTCCAGATCAGCAACGTAATCGGTCAGCCGCCAACTACGCAACCGTTCATGTCCCTCGCTCAGACCGTGACCACGCAGGCTGATGGCGTGCGCCTCATAACCGTGATGGGCGAAAAAAGGCAGGAAGTTCTCATCCCAAACCCGCGCATCCGAAAACGAACCATGCACGAAAAGTAAAGGCGTTGGTTTAGGAGTAGCCTCTGGATAACGGCTGATCATGTCCAGCTTCATAAGCATCTTTCCTGTCAAGTTTGCCGGGAAAAGGCATTGTAACCGTTCATTCACCTACAGCCGAGAGAGGAGCGAGATTATGGTTGGTCCATCAGTCCCCCGGCAAGGATGGTTCAGATAGAAGGCCAAGGCGAGTGCCTCCATTGCCAGCAGGCATCACAAAAGGAAGGCCGCCAGAATGGACTTTCTTCCCACAATCAGCCCTCAGTTTGATTCCAAGCATCATTGTTTCCCAAATTCGAACACGACTGGCAATCGGCACACTCGCGGGCGCATTGCGATAAGCTGCTATAATTTCAACATCTGGCTGCAAAGCCGCACCATCAGGAAAATTCATGTCGCAATCGCTTTGGCCTGGCAAACCCTATCCGCTGGGTGCTTCTTGGGATGGTAAGGGCGTTAATTTCGCCTTGTTTTCAGAAAACGCCACCCGGGTTGATTTGTGCCTGTTCAATGAGAAAAACCGGGAAATCCGGCTGGAACTCAAAGAGGTCAATAAATTTATTTGGCACGGTTACATACCTGGAATGGGACCGGGTCAGCGCTATGGATTTCGGGTGCATGGACCTTTCGCCCCGCACGAAGGCCACCGTTTTAACCCCCATAAGTTGCTAATCGATCCTTACGCCAAGGCGCTCGACAGCGACGTCGAGCCGGGCGAAGCCATTTTCGGCTATCCATGGAACCAGCCCGTTGACGATTTAGCATTTTCCCAAAGCGACAGCGCGCCACTGATGCCGAAGGCCGTAGTCACTGATCCCCGCTTCGATTGGGAAGGCGATGAATTGCTGCGCACCCCTTGGCATGAGACCGTGATCTACGAAATGCACGTCCGGGGTTTCACTCGCCTGCATCCGGATATTCCTCCGGAATTACGCGGCACTTATGCCGGCTTGGCGCATCCGGCCGCTATCGCTCACTTGCGGTCTATTGACGTAACGGCGGTTGAGCTAATGCCAGTGCATCACTACCTCGCTCATCCGGGTCATCTAGCCGATACCGGGCTGCGTAACTATTGGGGTTACGACTCGCTGAATTTCTTCGCCCCCTACTCCGGCTACAGCGCCAGTGGCGCCCAGGGCCAACAGGTGAAGGAATTCAAGGAGATGGTCAAGGCGCTGCACCGGGCTGGCATCGAAGTCATTCTCGATGTGGTTTACAACCACACCGGCGAAGGCAACCACATGGGGCCGACCCTGACCCTTCGAGGGGTGGATAATGCCGCCTATTACCGGTTTGTCGAGGATAACCCGCGTTACTACATGGATTTCACCGGCTGCGGTAACTCGCTCAACGTTCGCCATCCGCAAGTGCTCAAGCTGATCATGGACAGCCTGCGCTATTGGGTGCTGGAAATGCACGTCGATGGCTTCCGCTTCGACCTCGCCTCGGCGCTGGCGCGGGAGTTGTACGCCGTTGACCGGCTGGCCGCGTTTTTCGACATCATTCATCAGGATCCGGTGCTGTCCGATGTCAAACTGATCGCTGAACCCTGGGATGTAGGTGAGGGCGGCTATCATGTCGGCGGATTTCCGTTGCTGTGGTCGGAGTGGAATGGCCGCTACCGCGATACGGTGCGCGACTTCTGGCGCGGCGAGCCGAGCCGGCTGGCCGAATTTGCCTTCCGTTTCACCGGCAGTTCCGATTTATACCAACCCAATGGCCGCAACCCCAGCGCCAGCATCAACTTCATCATCGCCCACGACGGCTTCACCCTGCATGATCTCGTCAGCTACAACGAAAAGCACAACGAAGCCAACAATGAAGGCAACCGCGATGGGGAAAGCCACAACCGCTCTTGGAATTGCGGGGCCGAGGGTGAAACCGATGATCCGGGAGTTCTGCAATTGCGTCAGCGCCAGCAGCGCAATTTCCTGGCAACGCTATTCCTATCACAGGGCGTTCCCATGCTGCTGGCGGGTGATGAAATGGGTCGCACCCAGCATGGTAATAACAATGCCTACTGCCAGGATAACGAGATTTCCTGGCTGAATTGGGACCTGCCGGAGGAAAATGCAGCAATGCTCGAATTCGTGCGTGAGCTGATGGCCTTCCGCTATGAGCATCCCGTGCTGCGGCGCCGCAAATGGTTTCAGGGACGCTCAATCCACGGCTCCGGCGTCCATGACATCGTCTGGTTCAACCCGGACGGCGGCGAGATGACCGGGGAACAATGGCATGACGGGCTGGCCAAAGCCATCGGCATTTTCCTCAACGGCGAAGAAATCGCCACCCCCAACCGGCGGGGTGAACGGATCGTCGACGACAGCTTTATTCTGTTGTTTAACGCCGACCACGAAGCAGTTGAATTCACCTTGCCCGACTCTCTACAGAACGGGCAATGGCGAACCGTGATGGACACTCCCCAACCCCGCTTTCTGCAAAACGGTCGCTGCTATGGTGCTGAAACACCGGAGGTGCCAGTGGCTGGCCGGGCGCTGGTAGTCTTACAACGGCCATCCAGCGTAGCAACTACCGGACAGCCGTAGGGTACGCATTGCGTACCCTACTCAGCTACGCAGCGACCCAGCTTTCAGATTTATGTCTTTGCCGATAAAAATGGCAACTCAATCTATTAGCTACAACTCGCCACGGAGGCATCATTCTCATGAACCATTCCAAACTGGGCGCTGATTATCGCGGCGGCCACCAATGTATTTTCACTTTATGGGCGCCCTTACTGAAACAAGCGGCGGTCCACCTGGTCGCGCCCGAGGATCGGCTGATTCCCATGATCCGCGACGAGCAGGGTTACTGGCATGCTACCGTCACTGGCATCAAACCCGGCGCACTCTACTTCTACCAGTGGGATGGGGAAACCGATCGCCCCGATCCCGCCTCCCACAGCCAGCCGCAAGGCGTGCATGGCCCTTCACGAATCATCGATCATGGCTTTTCCTGGACCGATGCCGGTTGGCAACCGCCGCCGCTGCAACAATGGGTCATGTACGAGCTGCACGCCGGGACGTTCACCGCCGAGGGTACTTTTGATGCGATCATCCCTCGTCTGCCGGAGCTGCGGGAACTAGGGATCAATGCATTGGAACTGTTGCCGGTTGCTCAGTTTCCCGGCAGCCGCAACTGGGGCTACGATGGCGTTTACCCCTACGCGGCACAGGATTCCTATGGTGGGGTCGAGGGTCTTAAACGGCTCGTCGATGCCTGCCACCGCGAGGGTTTGGCGGTCATCATGGATGTGGTTTACAACCATCTTGGCCCCGAAGGTAATTACCTGTGGGGATTGGGGACCTATTTTACCAATCAGTACCGTACCCCCTGGGGCGATGCAGTCAATTACGATGGCCCGCATAGCCCCGGCGTCCGTGAATACATGGTGGGAAATGCACTGTACTGGCTGGAAACCTGCCATTGCGACGCATTGCGCTTGGATGCAGTCCACGCCATTTACGACTTTGGCGCCCGCCACATCATGGCGGAACTGGCCAAAGCCGCTGCGGATTGCGGACAACGCCAAGGCCGGCCTTTCTATCTCATCGCCGAAAGCGATCTCAATGATCCGCGCATGGTTCGTCCGCCGGATATTGGCGGTTACGGGCTGGACGCGCAATGGAGCGACGATTTCCACCATGCCTTGCACACCGTGCTGACCGGCGAGCGGCATGGCTATTACGAAGATTTCGGCGCTTTGGAACAATTAGCGCAAGCTTATCGCCGGCCATTCGTCTACGCCTGGGATTACTCGCCACACCGCCAGCGTTTCCACGGTGACGATCCTGGCGGCAATTGCCCAGCCTGGCGTTTTGTGGTGTGCAGCCAGAATCATGACCAAGTCGGTAACCGGGCACTGGGTGACCGGTTTTCGGGCCTGCTGCCATTTCCAGCGCTGAAGCTGGCCGCAGCGGCAGTGCTCCTATCGCCCTACCTGCCGCTGTTGTTCATGGGCGAAGAATATGGCGAACCCCGTCCGTTCCTCTACTTCATCAGCCACAGCGACCCGGCGTTGATCGAAGGGGTGCGTGAAGGCCGTAAAAAGGAATTTGCAGCGTTCCATGCCGAAGGCGAAGCGCCAGACCCCCAGTCCGAAGCAACTTTCCAAGGTTCAAAACTGCAATGGGAACTTAGCAAAACGGGCCGGAATAGCCAATTGCGCGCCTTTTACCGCGAGCTGCTGCGCTTGCGGCGGGAACTGCCAGCGCTGGCCCGGCTGGACAACGCCAGCCTGATTGCAACAGTAATCGCACCGGGTGTATTGGAACTACGGCGCTGGTGCAATAGCAATCAAGCAGTCATCTGGCTGAATTTTGCCGCTGACCCGGCAACCATCGCTGTCAAGCTGGACGCTGGGCCATGGGATAAGCAATTGGATGCGGTTGATCCCGCCTGGGGTGGTGAAGGTTCCGTTTTGCCAAAGCAATTGGCTCGTGGAATGGTCTCAAGCTCGTTCACCCTCTCACCTTACGCTGTCGTGGTCTATACCGCCGGTGTCCCCGCCTGAACATCTACCACAAGGACCCAATATCCATGATGCGCATTCCCGTCGCGACCTATCGCCTGCAATTTACCCCGGATTTCGGCTTTGACGCCGCAACTGCCATCGCCTCCTATCTGGCTGAATTGGGGGTATCCGATATCTACGCCTCGCCAATCCTCACGCCGCGTCACGGTAGCCAGCATGGTTACGATGTGGTAGACGCACACGCCATCAATCCTGAACTGGGCGGCATGGAACGGTTCGAGATACTGAGCCAGACGCTAAAACAGCACAACCTCGGCTGGGTGCAAGACATCGTCCCCAATCACATGGCGTTTGACAGTCAAAACAAAGTGCTGGTGGATGTGCTGGAAAATGGCCTGGATTCGCCCTATCGCGAATTTTTCGATATCAACTGGAGCCATCTTTACGAAGGCATTCGCGACCGGGTACTGGCTCCTTTTCTCGGCAAGTTCTACGGCGACTGTCTGGAAAGCGGTGAATTGCAATTAGGTTACAGTGAACAGGGACTGGCCGTTCACTACTATGATTTCCGCTTCCCGATTCGCATCGAGTCTTACTATCGGGTATTAACCTACGATCTCGGATGGTTGCGCGCCCAGATCGCACGCAACCACCCGCATTTCGTCAAGTTTCTTGGGGTGCTTTACCTGCTCAAATACATCCCGTCCGGCGAAGAGGGGCAAGAGCGCTACGATCAGATTTCCTTCATCAAGCAGATGTTGTGGGAGTTGTGGAACGGCAGCCCCGAAGTGCATGCGTTCATCGAGAAGAACATTTGCATCTTCAATGGCGAAGTCGGCAAGCCCGAGAGCTTCGACCTGATGGATAGCTTGCTCGATGAGCAATTCTTCCGGCTATCCTACTGGAAGGTCGGTAACGAGGAACTGAACTACCGGCGATTTTTCACCATCAATGACCTGATCTCGCTACGGATTGAGGATGCCAAGGTCTTTGACTTCACGCATGAGTTAATCCTGAAGCTGGTGGCCGAGGGGAAGATCAACGGCTTGCGAATCGACCATATCGATGGTCTTTACGACCCGGTGCAGTATCTACATCGCCTGCGCGAACAGGTCCCCTATGTCTACCTGGTCGTAGAAAAGATTCTAGAGCACGGCGAGGAATTGCCGGTAAATTGGCCATGTCAAGGCACCAGCGGCTACGATTTTCTCGGCATGATCAATAGCCTGTTCTGCCAACCCGCTGCTGAGGCAGAGTTCACCCGGATTTATCATTCGTTCATCGGCAATACGACGTCCTGCCAGATGCTGATCGACAGCAACAAGCGCATGATCGTGGATAAGCACCTGGCCGGTGATATTGATAACCTGGCGCATCTGCTTAAACGCATTTCCGAGCGTTACCGGTACGCCAGCGATTTCACCCTATACGGACTTCAGGTGGCGCTGATTGAGATTCTGGTGCTGTTTCCAGTCTATCGCACCTACATCGACCGGACCGGCTCCAGCCGGGCGGACCAAGAATACATCCGGCAGGTCATCGCCCAAGCGCGGATCAACATCCCCAACTTCCGTAATGAATTAAATTTCATCGAACGGTTCCTGCGTCTGGAATTCGATGAGCATATGGCGGCCGAGGACAAAGACCAATGGCTGCATTTCATCATGCGCTTGCAGCAGTTCACCGGACCGTTAATGGCCAAAGGCGTCGAAGATACGGTGTTCTATGTCTATAACCGGCTGTTATCGCTCAACGAGGTCGGCGCGGGACCGTTGCAGTTCGGTGTCGATCTTGATGAATTTCACGCCTTCAATCAGCAACGGGTGGCCTCTTGGCCCCATGCCATGAACGCCAGCGCCACCCATGACACCAAGCGGGGTGAAGATGTCCGCGCCCGATTGAATGTGCTGTCGGAAATGCCCGATACGTGGGAACACCATTTGCGAGAGTGGCACGAGATCAACCACTCACGCAAAGTGCAAACCAGCACTTCGACCGCTCCCGAGAACGACGATGAATATTTGCTATATCAGACCTTGCTGGGCGCGTATCCCTTCGATCTAGCTGATTACCCAGGCTTCATCGAGCGGGTCAAGGCCTATTTAATTAAAGCCACCCGTGAAGCGAAGGTTCACACCAACTGGCTGGAGCCAAATAGCCAATACGAAGATGCCTTGCTGACTTTCGCTGAGCGCGTGATGGAGCCGGGCAAGGATAACCCTTTTCTGCAAGCGTTCCTGCCATTCCAGCGGCAGATACAGCATTACGGTATTCTCAATTCACTTGGCCAGACTCTTCTCAAACTCACGACGCCTGGCCTGCCTGATTTTTACCAAGGTACCGAGTTATGGGATTTGAGCCTGGTCGATCCCGATAACCGGCGGCCCGTAGATTTCGAGCGGCGCAGTGCGATGCTCAAAGTGCTGCATAACCGCGCCAATGGGAACATTCTGCAATTGATCATGGAACTGCTGGCAGCACCGGAAGATGGCCGGATCAAGCTGTTCTTGATCTATCGTGCCCTACAAGCGAGGCAGGCCGAACCGGAATTGTTCCAGCACGGCGCTTACCAGAAATTAACGGTGATTGGCAGCCTCAAATCGCATGTCGTAGCGTTCGCCCGGGAATTAGGCGAGCGGCGGGCGCTGATCATCGTGCCACGCTTTCCAAGCAGCTTGGTCAAGGATAGCGAATATCCATTAGGCGAGGCGGTTTGGCATGAAACTCGAGTATTGCCGCCAACCGGCTCCCGTTTGAGTTGGCGCAATGCCTTAACGGGGGAGGCCGTCCAGGGCGAGGAGGCGTTATGGTTGCGGGAGGTGCTTCAGCATTTCCCGGTGGCGCTGCTGATCAACGAACCGGGCCAAAGTTGACTTTATAGAGGGGCAGTTGAGAAGAGAAGGCTCACTACTTGGTTTCGTGTTCACCCAACCCTTGACTGCGGCGACGGGCACGCTGCCGCAGTCGTGCCAAGTACATAACCGGACCCGATAAGCCGTATAACAGGAAGCCGAGAAAGAGTATCTTGGGAGGATCGATCGAAGTAACCACGAAGATCAATACGACCAGCAGCGCCGTCATAAAGGGCATGCGTCCGCGCAAATCGAACTGCTTGAAACTGAAATAAAGGACATTGCTGAACATCAGGGCGCCCGCACCAATGGTGACGATCAGCGCCGGCCACAGCATCTGTGGACCCGTCAGTCCCAGATCAGTGCAGAACCAAACCAGCCCCGCTACGATCGCTGCTGCTGAGGGACTGGGCAAGCCGATGAAATAACGCTTATCCGTGCTGCCGAGCTGCACGTTGAAACGGGCCAGCCGCAGCGCGGCCATCACCGTATAAAAAAACGCTGCCAACCAGCCGAGTTTGGACAGAAACGGTCCGGTGTCGGCCATCGTTCCCAGTGCCCATTCATACATGATGAGGGCCGGCGCCAGACCGAAAGACACCAAGTCGGCCATGCTGTCGTACTGAGCGCCGAACTCGCTTTCAGTGTGCGTCATGCGCGCCACCCGGCCATCCAGCCCATCCAGGATCATAGCGATGAACACGGCGATGGCGGCAAGTTCAAAGCGACCACGCAGCGCAGCAATGATCGCGTAGAAGCCGCAGAACAGCGCCGCAGTGGTGAACAAGTTAGGCAGCAGATAGACGCCGCGCGAACGGCGGGCTTCGGGGAGTTCATCTTTGGTCATGAGAGATGGAGGGTTATTTTCCATAGTTTGGGAGTTGTAGTATCCATACTCATCAAGCCGTGCGATGAGAAATTTCTCACCAAATAAAAGCAGGGCGCGAATCGATTAGAAGGCCACACCCTGCCTTTGATGTACGACCTCAGTTCTTACTGGTATCCACCAGCCGGTTGGCTTTAATCCACGGCATCATGCCACGCAGCTTGTCGCCGACCTGCTCTATCGGGTGTTCGCGGCTAATGCGGCGATTAGCCTTGAGCACCGGCGCACCGGCCTGATTCTCCAGGATGAATTCACGGGCGAACTGGCCAGTCTGGATTTCCTTGAGAATCCGGCGCATTTCGGCTTTGGTAGCCTCAGTGATAATACGTGGGCCGCGCGAAAAGTCACCATACTCCGCCGTGTTGGAAATCGAGTAGCGCATGTTGGCGATGCCGCCTTCATAGATCAGATCAACGATCAATTTGACTTCATGCAAGCACTCGAAATAGGCCATTTCCGGCGCGTAACCGGCTTCCACCAGGGTTTCAAACCCAGCCTGAATCAGCGCAGTCAAACCACCGCACAGCACCACCTGCTCGCCGAATAGATCGGTTTCGCATTCCTCGCGGAAACTGGTCTCGATCACCCCGGCGCGACCGCCGCCATTGGCCGAGGCGTAGGACAACGCAATGTCCCGGGCCCGGCCAGAAGCATCCTGCGCAACCGCGATCAGTGAGGGGACGCCGCCACCCTGTGTATAAGTAGAGCGCACCAGATGGCCCGGTCCTTTGGGGGCAATCATAATCACGTCCAGATCAGCGCGTGGCACGACGCCGCCGAAATGGATGTTGAAACCGTGGGCAAAGGCCAATGCGGCACCTTGCTTGAGCTCGGGTTCAATCTGCCGGTAGATTGCGCTCTGATGCTCATCGGGGGCGAGAATCATCACCACATCGGCCATTGCAGCGGCATCCTCGACCGGCTTAACCGTCAGACCGGCAGCTTCCGCTTTAGCTGCTGAGGTGGAGCCTGACCGCAACCCGACAATGACATTCACACCAGAATCACGCAGGTTGAGGGCGTGGGCGTGGCCTTGGGAGCCATAGCCAATGATAGTAACGGTTTTACCCTTGATGAGGGACAAGTCGGCGTCTTTGTCGTAATACACATTCATTGGATAATTTTCCTTGAAACGGGAGATCAAAACGATCAGAAACTCAAAAAACAAACCGCCCCCAACGCAACGTCAGGGACGGAAAAGGAGTGACAACAGGACGTCAGACGTGCAGCGCCTTTTGCCCACGGGCGATGCCGGTTGCACCGGAACGCACCACTTCCAGAATCGCATCCTTCTCGACCGCATTCAGGAAGTTATCCAACTTCCCGCCGGGGCCCGTCAGCTCGATGGTGTAAGTCGACTCGGTCACATCAAGAATGTGGCCGCCAAAAATCTCCGATAAACGCATCATTTCAGCGCGTTGCTCGCCAACAGCCTTGGTCTTGACTAGCATCAGTTCCCGTTCGATGGAATCGGTCTCGCTCAAGTCAATCAACTTGACCACATCGATCAATTTATTGAGCTGCTTAACGATCTGCTCAATGATCTGTTCATTGCCGGAGGTGACCAGAGTCAGTCGCGACAGGGTCGGATCATCCGTCGGAGCGACGGTCAAACTTTCGATGTTGTAGCCCCGCGCTGAGAACAAGTTAGCCACCCGCGACAGCGCGCCAGCTTCATTCTCCATCAGAATGGAAATCATATGACGATTGCTATTATCGCTATTGTTCACACCAGCACCATCCCTTCTTCATGAGTCGAAACCATCTCGTCACGTTCAGCCAGCAGCATCTCATTCTGGCCACCGCCCGAGGGGATCATCGGGAACACGTTCTCGCTTTGATCGGTAATAAAGTCCAAGAACACCGTGCGATCCTTCATAGCAAACGCTTCACGCAGCGCACCCTCCACATCGCCCGGCTTCTCGATACGCATTCCCACATGACCATAAGCCTCGGCCAGCATAACGAAATTCGGCAGCGCCTCCATATAGGTCATGCTATAGCGCTTCTGGTAGAAAAACTCCTGCCACTGCCGCACCATGCCGAGATAACCGTTGTTCAGGTTCACGATCTTGACCGGTGTGTAGTACTGCTTCATGGTCGATAATTCCTGCAGCATCATTTGAATGCTGCCATCGCCGGTCACGCAGGCGACATCCTGATCCGGGAACGCCAGTTTGGCGCCCATCGCCGCTGGCAAGCCAAAGCCCATAGTGCCGAGACCTCCGGAATTAATCCACTGGCGAGGCCGGTCGAAGTGATAATACTGAGCGGCCCACATCTGGTGCTGGCCAACATCAGAAGTGATGATCGCCTTGCCTTCGGTGACTTGGTACAGCTTCTCGATCACATATTGTGGCTTTATCACCTCATCACTTTGCCGGTAACTGAGCGATTTTATAGCCCGCCACTCGTCGATCTGCCGCCACCAATGCTCTAGCGCTTTGGTATCGGGCTTGAGTTTCTCGTCGCGGATGACGCTGATCATTGCCCGCAACACATTCGGCACCGAGCCGACAATGGGAATATCTACCTGCACATTTTTGGAAATTGACGATGGATCGATATCGATATGAACAATTTTGGCTTCCGGGCAGAATTTTTCGATTTTGCCGGTCACCCGATCGTCAAAGCGAGCACCGATGGCGATTAGCACATCGCAATGATGCATGGCCATGTTGGCTTCATACGTGCCATGCATCCCCAACATACCGATAAACTGCTTATCGGTCGCTGGATAGGCACCTAAGCCCATCAAGGTATGGGTAATCGGATAGCCGAGTAATTGTGTGAGTTCCACCAATTCCGTGGAGCCATCGCTCAAAATCACCCCGCCACCCGTATAAATCATTGGTTTTTTGGCAGACATCACCAAATCCACTGCTTTGCGGATCTGGCCCGCGTGGCCTTTAATCGTTGGATTATAGGAACGCAGCTTGATTTTCTTGGGATAATGAAATTCGGCCTTGCCGATAGTAATATCCTTGGGCAGATCGATGAGTACCGGGCCAGGGCGGCCAGTGCTAGCGATGTAAAAAGCCTTCTTGACGGTTTCCGCTAGATTCTTGATATCCCTAACCAGGAAGTTATGCTTGACGCAGGGCCGGGTGATACCGACGGCATCGACTTCCTGAAAGGCGTCATTACCAATCAGGGCGGTAGGTACCTGACCGGAAAATATCACGAGCGGAATGGAATCCATGTAAGCATCGGCGATACCGGTGACTGCATTCGTGACACCGGGACCGGAGGTGACCAGCACCACTCCGGTTTTGCCGCTGGCACGGGCATACCCTTCGGCGGCATGGACGGCAGCCTGCTCATGGCGGACCAGAACGTGTTTGATTTTTTCCTGGGCGTACAGCGCATCGTAGATGTGCAGCACAGCGCCGCCCGGATAACCAAACATGCAATCGACGCCTTCTTCCTGAAGGCAGCGAACAAGAATTTCAGCACCAGTGATCGGTTCCACGGTGTGGACTCCTCGTGATAAATCGGGGTTAGTTTATAAGGTTGACAATCAGCAAGATGCTCCTTCGCCAAGGTACGGGGCATCGTGGCGTGGCCATGAGGTAGCTGCCGGGGCCGCGACTGGGCAGGATCACCGCCGTGCGGCAGGGGTACACCCGGCGGGCAAACCCGCCATGAAAGCCGCCAAGTACACGCCGAGCGCGAGCCTTGCGGACAGGCTATACTACACAACTTTATTTTCCAGCAAAATCCCGATGGTTGACTTAAAGCAAGACGTTCGCTTGCCAGAGACGCAGCAGGGCATCCAGCCGGCCTCCAAACTGGCAAGATGTCCGTCCTACGCCAAAACGACGATGTGAGGCTCTTATGTTGAAACAAACACTGTTATGCATGGTGCTAGTAGGCAGTTGTGGACTGATAACCAATGCCCAGGCACAGCAATTTATCTATAAATGGACTGACGAAAAAGGCCAGCCGCAGTATTCAGAGCTACCACCGCCGAGCGGCACACCCTATGAAACAGTGCGTAAACCCGGTAGCGCAATGCCAGGCGCTGAGGCTGCCCGTGACCTAACCAAGGAGCAAGAGGAACTGGCTCGAACGCTCGCTGAAGAAGAGGCCAAGATCCAGAAGCAGCAGGAACAGGCGAAAAAGGAAGCCGAGGATCAACGCGCCAAGAACTGTGAAATTGCTAAAAAGAACGTTGCAGCACTTCAAAGTAACCGGCCAGTAGTCAGATCTGATGACAAGGGTAACAAAGTAACTCTTGGTGCTGAGGAACGTGCTGCCGAGTTGCAGAAAGCCCAAAAAGACCAGGATTATTTCTGCAATCCCTGATCATTGATACTTCACAAGGCCGATTCATGCGTGTATCCCGTTTTCCGCTCTTTACCGTCAAGGAAACCCCGGCTGACGCCGAGGTGGTCAGCCACCAACTCATGCTGCGGGCGGGCCTAATCCGCAAATTAGCTGCGGGCATCTACACTTGGCTGCCACTGGGCCTGCGCGTGTTGCGCAAGGTCGAAGCAGTGGTGCGAGAGGAGATGAACCGTACTGGTGCCTTGGAACTGTTCATGCCGGCGGTGCAGCCGGCAGAACTGTGGCAAGAATCCGGCCGCTGGCAAAAGTACGGTCCCGAATTGTTGCGAATCAAGGATCGCCATGAGCGTGACTTCTGCTTTGGGCCGACCCATGAGGAAGTCATCACCGACTTGTTCCGCCGCGAGATTAAGAGTTACCGGCAATTACCGGTCAGCTATTACCAGATTCAGACTAAATTCCGCGACGAGGTTCGTCCGCGATTTGGTGTCATGCGAGCCCGCGAATTTCTAATGAAGGATGCTTATTCCTTCCATATCGATCAGGCTTCATTGCAAGAAACCTATGAGGCAATGTATCAGGCCTATTCATCGATCTTCAACCGGCTCAATCTGAAATTTCGCGCGGTGTTGGCCGATACCGGCAGCATCGGCGGTGCACGTTCGCATGAGTTTCACGTCCTAGCTGAATCCGGCGAAGACGCGATCGCCTTTTCCACGGATAGTGATTATGCCGCCAATGTGGAAATGGCTGAGGCGTTAATGCCTGCGGCTGGACGACCGGAACCCAATGAGGCCCTAACCCGGGTTCATACGCCTGGGATCAAGACTATTACCGAGCTGTGCGCATTCCTCAAGATCCCCGTTGAGCGCACGGTGAAAGCTGTGGTTGTGGATGGGGAAGATGGAAGACCGGTGTTGCTGCTGGTGCGCGGTGATCATGAAGTGAATCTAATCAAGGCAGCAAAACTGCCGCAAGTCAAAGAACCGCCGGCCTTCACGAATCCCGAGGCCATTCACACGGCGTTCGGCGCCCATCCCGGTTCGCTCGGCCCTGTCGGGTTTGCAGGGACCGTCATTGCTGACCGCACAGTAGCGCACATGGCGAATTTTGTGACCGGCGCCAATCAAGACGACTGGCATTTGACCGGTGTCAACTTGGGGCGTGACTGTCCCGAACCGCTGATCACTGACATTCGTAACGTCGTCGAAGGCGATCCCAGTCCAGATAGGCGGGGGACGCTAGCCATCGCCCGTGGCATTGAGGTCGGCCATGTTTTCCAGCTGGGCCGCAAGTACAGTGAGGCTATGAAAGCCGAAGTACTAGGCGAGAAAGGCGAATCAGTAACGGTAACCATGGGTTGTTACGGTATCGGCGTATCACGGGTGGTCGCAGCCGCTATCGAGCAGAACCACGATGACCGCGGCATTATCTGGCCAACGGCGATGGCGCCGTTTCAGGTGGCGGTCTTACCGATTGGCGCAGGACGCTCTGTTGCGGTGCAAGAAGCCACCGAGGCGCTTTATCAGGAACTGCTAGCCGCCGGAATTGACCCCTTGCTGGATGATCGCGGCGCCCGGCCTGGGGTGATGTTCGCCGACATGGAATTGATTGGCATTCCGCACCGGGTCGTGATCAGCGAACGTAGCCTCGCGGCGGGTCAAGTAGAATATCGCGGCCGGCGTGATGCGGAAAGCATTCAAATTGCGCGGGAAGCAGTGCTGGGCTGGTTGCGGGAAAGATTGTCCGGAAAGGATTAATCCAGGGGATCAACAGGACCCTGATGGATTATCAACCGATAGTTTTATAATCAAATTATTTTCATGCTTACGAGGCTGGCCAGGTGATACGGCTATCTAATTGGCACGATCACAGTGCCTGTGGATAACTCTGTGGATAAAATTCCTTGATTTTTCCTAACGGCGTCTTGCAGTTGTAAGAATGAATAACGGGTTATTTTTTGATCATTATTTTTTTATTTTATTATCAATAAATTGCATGTAAATTATGGAATTTTGTCAGGATTTTAGTTACGAGAAACCAGATGAAGCACTGAATAGGCAAGCTGCACAAGCCTGTGGATAAGTCAAGTCTGGCTGAAAATTTTCATTCAATCCGGAAATCGTGGTAGTCCTGGTAGGGCAAGGTTTCACAATGAATGTCACCCACCTGAGCGAATGGCGGACCTTGCCTTAGCCAGCGCTGAAGAGCAGTAACCGCTTGTTCATCGCCACAAATCAGCGCTTCCACTCGCCGATCCGGCAAATTGCGGACATAACCGCTCACGTTAAGCGCGAGGGCTTTATCTGCAGTTGCATAGCGAAACCCAACACCCTGAACCCGGCCACTGATATAACAACGCAGGCAAACTTTTTTCACGAGCCTTCTTCTCCTAACGCTATTGGCTTTCCGCTTTTATCCAAGTGATGTGAGAGTATTCATATATAGATAGA
>DDST01000056.1:25211-44393 GCA_002343485.1 Proteobacteria bacterium UBA2383 | reverse complement strand
TGCTATGAAACCGGCCAAGGCGTCGCGCGGGATCTGGAGCAAGCCGTCCACTGGTACCGGGAAGGGGCCAAGGCGGGCGATGAGTCGGCTCGATCAGCGCATCAGCGCTTGGTTGTGGTTGCCGATTTCCTCAATGGCGCCAATGGCGACGACAGTGCTGCTAGGCATCTTGCGGCGGAGCAAGTAAAAAAGCTGATCCCAGGTCAGTGGGTCGATTCCCCACCACTCAGCGGCGATTGGTGCGAGATCGCCGGTGATGACGCTGTGGCAATCCTGGCCCAATTGCTGATGGCCGCAGAAAAAGGGTATCCAGGTGTCGATCTTCGAAAATCCAGGTGTCGCTGCTTACGTGAGCTGCCGTTACCTTTTTACCCCGGCTACCGGCTCATCGATGCCCAGTTTCATTGGCTGGATCAGCAAGCACCGCGTTTGTGCTCAGGGATGATCGGACCCAAAGGCGTACTGCTGTTGAATGGCAAATCCGATATCCTGCATACGATCAACCCTCACCTGCTTTCCTTCAACGCGACCCATGCCGAAGAAAGCTATCTCGGCTTCTTCTGCGCATTCGTTCGAGGTGACGAAGGGCCTTTTCAGGTGATTTCCGAAGTCGGCGAGATTCCAGTCGGCGATTCTCTCGAGAAATCATTGCTAAACAGGCTCCGCGAATCGATTGCACCGATGCAATACCTTGACGGCTCCTTCGAAAAGGACGGATGGCAACGGTATGAGGCCACCATCCTCTATTCCAATGCTGTCTTCAAGACGACACTGAAGCTAATGCCATCGGGAATGGTAGATATGGAGAGCGATGAACCGATCGCCGTTGAGCTACCCATTCTGCGACGTCAATACGATGGACCCTTGCGTACACCACCACAATAGATGGATATTGTTTAGGATTGCTATAGATAAATCGCGGCTTTGCCGGTCAAGTCCTGTCTTTAATGCCCTGATTTTCGTACAACACCCAGGCGCTGGGGTGCTTTTCCAAACCAATATGCGGGTAGTAGCTGGCAGCATTGGGTGCGGCGAGCAGGATCAGCCTGCACGTTGGTCCTAGCAATGCCCTGGTTTGCCGGATCAATTCCCGGCCAATGCCCTGTCCTTGAAAATGGGCATCAACCGCCAAATCGGAGAGATAACAGCAGTAGCTGAAATCGGTCACGGAACGCGCCACGCCTACTAGCCGGTCTCCCTCCCAGGCTGTCACCGTCAAATCCGCATGGGCGAGCATCGCCGCGATGCACTCAGGATCATCGACCGGCCGCCGTCCAGCCAGGGTCGAGCGCTGCAACACATCAATGAATTCATCCGCTAACAGCATGCGCGAGGTTGAATAGCCGATCATGATTCGTGGCTCCGATCCGGTGAAGGTCACACTATGTAGCAAATCATATCCACTCATCATTCTTCAAAACAGGTCTTTTTTACATCGGAAATTTTGTACCGGTGCCAGCCTGCTTGGCACACCCCCCTGTATAGATTACCCCCAGGGCCGCCGGTGAAGTTGCCTCAACCCGGAGCGTCCGCTACCTTTGCCTGAAACCTATCCTTCTTCCGAGGCTTTAATCGATGAAAAATCGCCTGTTTGCTGCGCTCACTGCCGCCGTGTTAGCGCTGACTCTTCTGTTGCCATCGCTGGCGAATGCCCAGAAATTGAATCAGCAGCTCGCTGCTGGCAGTGTGCTGGAAATCATCAAAAAACGGGGTTCGATCAAGGTCGGCATGTCCACCTTCGTCCCTTGGGCGATGCGCAACAAGAATGGCGGATTAACCGGCTATGAAATTGATGTGGCCAAAAAACTGGCTGAGGACATGGGCGTGAAGGCGGAATTTGTCCCCACTGCCTGGGACGGCATCATCCCTGCTCTGTTGGCCGGTAAGTTCGACATCATTATCGCGGGCATGTCGATTACTCCGGAACGCAACCTCACCGTCAACTTCTCGCTGCCCTATGCCAATTCCGGTATTCAGATGGTGGCGAGCAAGAAGCTGGCAGCCGGTTTGAGCACCCTGGAGGATTTCGATAAACCAGAGATCGTGTTGGCCGTGCGGCGCGGCGCGACACCCGCCACCGCCGCCAAGCGATTGATGCCTAAGGCGACCCTCCGGCAATTCGACGAGGATGCGCTGGCGTTGCAAGAGGTGCTCAATGATAAGGCCCATGCGTTTGTCACCAGCACCCCAACGCCGGCTTTCGAGGTGCTGAAACACCCCGGCATCTTGTTTCTGCCTATCCCGGAACCGTTTGTGCAAGGTGCTGAGGGCTTCGCATTGCGCAAAGGGGATCCTGATGCGCTGAACTTCTTCAATAACTGGATTCTGCTGCGTCAGCAGGACGGCTGGTTGAAAGAACGGCACGACTACTGGTTCAAGACCCGCGACTGGGCCGGGCAGGTCATGGAGTAGCGGTGCGCTGCCATCCGCTAAACCCACGCCATGCCGAGGGCAGTGGCTGCCAGCAACAGGCCCATGAAGGTATTGAACTGGCGTAACCGGGACCCTTGCTGCAACTGGTTTTGCAAGGCCGCGCCAAGGATGGCCCAGCAGGCAATGCAAGGACCGCCGACCAGCATAAAGCACAGGGCCACCGCGAAGGTTGCGGTGGCCTGATCGCCGGATGTGGCCGGTAGCAGGCCCGGTAGAAAAGTAGTAGCGGCGGTTATCGCCATCATCCAGGCTTTAGGATTGGCGAACTGGAACAGTACCGCCTCGGTGGTGGTCAGCGGACGATGGATGGCCCGTGAGTCTAGCTGGGCGCTGGGCGCGCACAGTTTCCACGCCAGCCACAGCAGATAACCCAGCCCCACGGTGCGCAACGCCGGTTCCAAACCCGGAACGGCGAGCAATAACGTTGCAACCCCAGCGCCGGCCAGCCCGATTAACACGCTCATGCCCGCTAGAATACCGGCCATGGCAGGCACCGTGGCACGCAGACCAAATTGGGCGCCGGTGACCGTCAGCATCAGATTGTTAGGGCCTGGCGTGATCGATGTGGTGAAGGTAAACAGCGCCAAGGCAACCCAAGGAGCAAAGGAAAAGGATTCTGGCGGCATGACAATGACTCCTCAACAACGGTTGTGAGGGTGTACACTACCGTGTCAAACCAGTACAGTGCAGATACAATTTTAAAGACAATCACTGTTCTGTATTGAATATTTATGCCTCGCTGGCCTGGAGCTGCCGCCATGACACTTCATGAAACCGCGTGCATTGACTCGCCTGTCTCTGAAGAGAAAAATTTATTTATCAGTCCGTTAGGAAAAAATCCCTCCAGTCATTCTAAAACCCGCCGGACCTTGTTGACAGGCGATCCGGGCGCGACGCTGGTGGAACGGTTATTTAATGAACTGCGCCACCGCATCGATCAACGGCTATTACGTCCCGGCAGCCGTCTGCCCTCCATCCGGCAGTGTGCCGACCGGCATGAAATATCGCGCTTTACCGTCGTTGAGGCCTATGAGCGGCTGGTGGCGCAAGGCTATCTGGAATCCCGGCGCGGGTCCGGTTTCTATGTCCGTGAACGCCGCCCGCTGACCGCAGCCCCAACGGATGATCCGGCGCCGCCGGCCCTGGATGTGGTCTGGCTGGTGCGGGCCATGTTCCGGGATCTGCCGCCGGAACGGATGCCCGGCTCGGGCTTGTTGCCGCCGGACTGGCTGGACAGTACGCTGCTGGGCCGGGGATTGCGGTCGGCAACCCGAGGCGATAGCACGCCGTTGCTTGGCTATGGCGAACCGCAAGGGTATGCGCCACTGCGCAATCAATTGCAGGTCAAGCTGGCCGAGATCGAGATCGCCGCCACGCCGGAACAGATGGTCCTCACCGCCGGGGTGACCCAGGCGCTTGATTTGATCGCCCGGCAGTTTCTGCGGCCTGGCGATGCCGTGCTGGTGGATGATCCTGGCTGGTTTTTGATGTTCGGCATGTTTGCTGCGCTCGGCGCCCGCCCTATCGGAGTGCCGCGCCAGAGCGATGGTCCGGATCTGGCGGTTCTTGAGCAGCTTCTGCGCGAGCACCGGCCCCCGTTGTACGTGACAACGTCGGTTTTGCATAATCCGACCGGGACCTCGCTCACGTCCGCCAAAGCGTTTCAGATTCTGCGCCTGGCCGAACAGTATGACGTCCGGCTGGTCGAGGATGATATTTACGCCGACTTCTGCGAAGCGCCAGCGGTGCGATTGGCGGCCCTCGATCAATTGCGGCGCGTGATCTATGTCGGCAGCTTTTCTAAAACGGTGGCTGCTAATCTGCGGGTCGGGTTTATCGCCGGCGAACGTGATCTGGCGCGGGCGCTGGCTGACCGCAAGCTGCTGGCGGCGCTGACCACGCCCGAACTGGGCGAGCGAGTGATGCACCATGTGTTGGCGGAGGGGCACTACCGCAAGCATGTTGAACGGTTACGGGGACGATTGGCGGCGCGGCGCGAACCGGTGTTGAGCCGGTTGGAGCAATTAGGTTTGCGGGTTTTTGCCGATCCACAAGGGGGCATGTTCGCTTGGCTGGATGCCGGCCGTGACAGTCACGTCCTGGCCGCCCGCGCCTATGAGCAACGGTGGTTGCTGGCGCCGGGTAGCCTGTTCTCGCCGGGTCAATTGCCCTCGTCGTGGCTGCGCTTCAATCTGGCATCCTCCAGCCACCCCGATTTGCTGCGTTTTCTCGAACAGGCGCTGGCGTAATCATCCCTTGAATTCTACAGAGAGCAAAAATGCCATTTTCAGCAGTTGCTGATCCGGCAGAAGTTGTTGCGTTCTAGTTTGCAAAGGATGTCGAGCCGTTGTGGTTTGCCGCTACGCCAGGATTTGATGAGGCGTTGCGCGCGCGGTTTTTAACAACCTATCGGGCGGCAGCGGAGGGCCGGTTGCGGGAATGGGAGGGGACATCATCTGGCGCATTGGCGCGGGTCAAGGAAATGAGAGGATATATAATCTCCAGTTTGGCAACTTGACGAGGAAAGCTTGATGGCGAAATATCATGTTTATGGTATCGGTAATGCTCTGGTGGACATGGAATATGAGGTGGAGGTTTCCGATCTGGAAGCATTGGGCATTGATAAAGGGGTCATGACCCTGGTCAGCGAAGAGCATCAGTTGAAAATCATGGAGCATTTGGCTGAACGGCATCATCAGCGCAGCTCCGGAGGATCGGCGGCTAATTCCATCATCGCCGTCAGCCAATTCGGTGGAACAAGCTTTTATTCTTGCAAGGTCGCAGCGGATGAGCTGGGCCATTTCTATATGAAGGATTTGCTTGACGGCGGCGTGGACACCAACCACCACACCGAGAAGGAGCCGGGCCATACGGGCCGTTGCGTGGTGCTGGTGACGCCCGATAGCGATCGCACGCTTTGCACGTTCTTGGGTATCAGCGGTGATCTGTCAACCAAGGAATTGGTTGAGGATGCGTTGTGCAATGCGGATTATTTCTACACCGAGGGTTATCTAGTCACTTCGGAGAACGCCCGCCGCGCTTCTATCGAGGCTAAACATATTGCTGAAGCGGCTGGGGTCAAAACTGCAATCTCGCTATCCGATCCGAACATGGTCAAGTTCTTCAAGACCGGGTTGATGGACATGATCGGCGCCGGGGTTGATCTGTTGTTTGCCAATGAAGACGAGGCGAAGGGCATGGCCGGCGCCAGTCATTTAAACAGTGTGATTGATTACCTGAAAACCATCAGCAAGGAATTTGTCATCACCCGGGGTCCTCAGGGCGCGCTGATTTGGGATGGGAAGGGCCTGATCGAAATTGATCCGGTCAAGGTTGAAGCAGTCGATACCGTCGGTGCTGGCGATATGTTCGCCGGGGCTTTTCTGTATGGCTTGACGCAGGGCTGGGAGCACCGGCGCGCGGGGAATTTAGCGGCGGCAGCATCGGCCAAGCTGGTCACGAGCCTGGGGCCGCGCATTCCGGCCGCAGAGACGCAGGCGGTTTTAAGACGTTGTATTGAATCAAGCCGCTGAATTCAGTTATGTAAAATTTGACTCAAAAACAACTGGGTCCGGTCGGATTGCGGATTGGTGAAAAACGCTTCTGGGGTGTTTTCCTCGATGATCTCGCCGCCATCCATAAAGATCACGCGATGAGCGACGGTTTTGGCGAAGCCCATTTCATGGGTGACACAGATCATGGTCATTCCTTCCTCAGCCAGGGTGACCATCGTATCCAGCACTTCCTTGATCATCTCCGGGTCCAGCGCTGAGGTCGGCTCATCGAACAGCATGATCTTCGGATTCATGCACAGACTGCGGGCAATGGCTACGCGTTGCTGCTGGCCACCGGATAACTGGCCCGGATACTTGCGTGCCTGTTCAGGAATCTTGACCCGCTCCAGATACTGCATGGCGAATTCTTCCGCCTGTTTGCGCGGCAGCTTGCGCACCCAGATCGGCGCGAGCACGCAGTTTTCCAGCACGGTCAGATGCGGGAACAAATTGAAATGCTGGAACACCATCCCCACTTCGCGGCGGATCTGTTCGATCAGCTTCACGTCGTTGGTGAGCACCAGACCATCCACCACGATTCGCCCGCGCTGATACTCCTCTAACCGGTTGATGCAACGGATAGCGGTTGATTTACCGGAGCCGGATGGGCCGCAGATCACGATGCGTTCACCCTTCAGTACCGTTAGATTGATGTCCTTAAGGACATGAAAAGCGCCATACCATTTGTGGACATGTTCCATCTGGATCATGATTTGATCGGACAGCGGTGCAGGAGCCGGAGCAGTGGAGGTTGACGATGCATTCATCGAAAGGGATTCCTAGCGCTTGTGGCCGGTGTGCAGGCGTTTTTCCAGACTTTGACTGTAGCGGGACATGCTGAAGCAGAACAGCCAGTAGACGGCGGCGGCGAACACATAGCCTTCGGTGGAAAAACCCAGCCATTCGGGATTGGTGGTGGCATTGTGGACAATATTCATCAAATCGAACAGGCCGATGATCAATACCAGCGAAGTGTCCTTGAACAGGGCGATAAACGTATTGACGATACCGGGAATGACCAGCTTCAATGCTTGCGGCAGCACGATCAGCGCCATGATCTTCCAGTACCCCAGGCCCAGTGCGGCAGCCGCTTCGAACTGGCCCTTGGGAATAGCCTGTAAACCGCCGCGCACCACTTCAGCCATGTAGGCAGCCTGGAACAGGGTGACCCCGATCAGCGCCCGCAATAACTTGTCGAAATTCATCCCCTCGGGCAGGAACAGCGGCAGCATGACCGAAGACATGAACAACACGGTGATCAGTGGCACGCCGCGCCAGAACTCGATAAAGGTCACGCACAGAGATTGAATCGCGGGCATTTGTGAGCGCCGGCCCAGCGCCAGCAACACCCCTAGCGGCAGGGCGGCGGTCATGCCGACCCCGGCGATCACCAATGTCAGCAGCAGCCCGCCCCAGCGCCGGGTATCCACCGCCGGCAGCCCGAACAGGCCGCCTTTGAATAACACAAAGGCGATGATCGGATAGATCACCAGCAATCCCAGACCCAGCCGCACTTTGAGTTTGTTGGGTACGCGACCCGCAAACAACGGTGCGGCACCCAGAATCAGCAGCAGTGCCGCGATATTCACCCGCCAGCGCTGGGCTTCCGGGTAAAAGCCGTACATGAATTGATCGAAATGAACCTGGATAAAAACCCAGCAGGCGCCGCCGTTCGTTTGGCAGGCTTCGCGCGTCTCGCCAGTCCAGGTTGCATTGAACAATGCCCAATTCAACAAGGGTGGAAGCGTGACGTAAAGCAGGTACAGCGCCAGCACTGTCAGAGCGATATTGAGTGGCGAGGAGAGCAAGTTACGGCGCACCCAGCCGGGTACGCCGACGACATTGGCCGGCGGTGGCAGATCGGGATGGGGGGTATATGATCCGGCCATTGTCTCAGCGCTCCACCAGGGCAACTTGCCGGTTGTACCAATTCATCGTCAGCGAAATCAGCAGGCTGATGGTGAGATAGACCGCCATGGTGATGGCGATGCACTCAATCGCCTGGCCGGTTTGATTGAGGACGGTGCCAGCGAAAGCCGCCACCAGGTCCGGGTAGCCGATCGCAGCCGCCAGCGAAGAATTTTTGGTCAGGTTCAAATACTGGTTGGTTAATGGCGGAATGATGACTCGCAGCGCCTGCGGCAGAATGATCAACCGTAGGGTTAGATGGGAGTTGAGGCCCAGTGAGAAAGACGCTTCGGTTTGGCCATGGCTCACGGCCTGGATACCAGCACGGACGATTTCAGCGATGAAGGCAGCCGTATAGATAGACAACGCCAGCAACAGCGAGGCCATTTCTGGAATGATAACCAGGCCGCCTTGGAAGTTGAAGCCGCGCAGTTCCGGATATTCCCAATGTAATGGCGAACCCATCAACCAGAAGACCGCCAACGGCACGCTGAACAGAAGCGCCAGCGACATTCTGAGAACAGGGAAGGATTGACCGGTCGCCATTTGCCGCTGCCGCGCCCAACGCGCCAGCATGATGACCAGGATGATGGCGATGCCTAGCGCGGCGAGGACCCAACCGAATCCGGTTTGAACGTGTGGTGCGGGTAAATACAGACCGCGGATATTGAGGAAAGCAGTGTCGCCCAGACTCAGACTTTGGCGTGGGGAAGGCATCGCCCGTAGTACGGCGAAATACCAGAAGAAGATTTGCAACAGTAACGGAATGTTGCGAAAAATCTCGATGTAAATTAGCGCTAATTTGGCGATCAGCCAATTTTTGGACAGCCGCGCGACACCGATGATAAAACCCAATAAAGTAGCGAAAATGATACCCAGCGCCGAGACCAGCAGGGTGTTCAGCAAGGCGACCCAGAATACCTGGCCGTAGCTAGAGGCTGCTGAGTAGGGAATCAGGGTCTGGATAATATCGAATCCGGCGGAGGATGAGAGAAAATCGAAACCGGATGCGATGCCAAGCCGGCTTAGATTGTCCTGGGTGTTGTCAAAAATGCGCCATCCGAAAGTGATCGCCGCTATCAAGGCGACGGCCTGAAAAACAATGGCCCGGATGTGTGGATCATTCCAGAAGGGTGGCTTCGGAGGAAGAGAAGCGGCTTGTTCGGTCATAGGGATTTCCGGGAAAGGCTCCAGGTCTCGGGTATCAGCCGTGTAGGGTATGCATTGCGTACCCTACACGGCTGCTTCTGGCGCCTGATACCTCTCACCGGACCGGTGGCGCGTACTGCAAACCGCCCTGCGTCCACAGCGCATTCAAGCCGCGCTCAATTTTTAGCGGGCTACCTTTGCCTACATTACGCTCAAAGATTTCGCCATAATTGCCGACCTGCGCGATAACCACCGCCATCCAGTCATTAGCGAGGCCGAAGTCCTTCCCCTTGTCGCCCTCGACGCCCAGTAACCGTTTGATGTCGGGATTGGTGGATTTTTTCATTTCCTCGACATTCTTGGAGTTGACGCCCAGTTCTTCAGCGTCAACCATGACGAACAGGGTCCACTTGACAATATCGAACCAGTCATCATCGCCATGACGGACCACGGGTCCCAACGGCTCTTTGGAGATAACTTCCGGTAGCACGATAAATTCGTCCGGTTTGGCGAGCTTGATACGCTGGGCATAGAGCTGAGACTGGTCGGAGGTCAGCACGTCGCAGCGGCCAGCTTCCAGCGATTTAGCGCTCTCGTCGGACTTGTCGTAAGAAATCGGAGTGAATTTCATCTTGTGGGCGCGGAAGTAGTCACTCAAGTTCAGCTCTGTGGTGGTGCCGGCTTGCACGCATACTGTGGCGCCGTCCAGTTCCTTGGCGCTTTTGACGCCCAGTTTTTTGTTGATGAGAAAGCCTTGGCCATCATAGTAGGTGACGCCCGTGAAGTTCATTCCTTGGGCGGAATCACGGCTGGAAGTCCAAGTGGTGTTGCGTGACAACACGTCAATTTCGCCGGATTGCAGGGCAGTCAGGCGCTCCTTGGCGGTCAGCGGGGTGAATTTGACTTTTTTGGCGTCGCCGAACACCGCAGCGGCGGCCGCACGGCATACATCAACGTCGATGCCGCTGTAGTTGCCTTTTTCGTCCGCGTAAGAGAAGCCCGGCAGGCCGTCGCTGACGCCACATTTGATGAAGCCATTTTTCTTGATGGCGTCCAGGGTAGCGCCAGCGTGAGCAGCGCCAGCCGCCAGCAGGCAGGCAGCGGCGAACATCGTTGTTAACAATTTGGTAGAATTCATGCGAAATCTCCTTTGGTGATTGGATTTAGGCAATCTTTTTAGGTTTGAATCAAAATTCAATGACAAAGTGTAGTAGAAACGAGTGGCGAATTGCCGTTTTGCCGTGCGAGCTGCCGCTGCCTGACTTTGCCAGAACTGGCTGAATAACTGTGATCGAATAAATGGCGCTTCACATCTTGCTGCTCGGCAAACGCGGCAGTCTGGTGCTGTGGTTGGAGAATCTGCATCGTGCCTGTGTTCGGCTGGGTCATGCTGCGCGAATTTTTGCGATCAATGGCGATACCTGGGATTCACGACTGCGGGCCAAGTGGCAGGGACGGAGTTCAGCAACCGCCGATTGGATGCTGGCCCGGTTCGAGCGAGTATTGGCGCGGTTTCGTCCCAATTTAGTGATCGTAGCCGGCGTGTTTGGGGTCCCATTGGGTTATTACCAGATTTTGTATGGCTTGCCTCAGCGGCCGCTGATTGCTGGTCTGGTGGGTGATCGTTTTCCCGCTGACAGTCGCGAGCGGGCTAATCACTGTGATCAACTGTATTTCACCGATACGTGCTTTTTCCAGGACGCGGAGCGGGCGGGTTTCACCGCACCCAGCCGTTATCTGCCGTTGGCCGTCGATCCGGAACGATTTCGTCCAGGCCATGTGTCCCGTGATTCCGAATTGCTGTTTGTTGCCAGCCGCACCGGATTTCGTGAATCGGTGGTGCGCGGTTTGAACGAACCGGCGCGCGTGATGGGCACCGATTGGAGCGCCTTAGCAGGTGAAGGATTTCATCACGTGCAAAATCGCAAGATCCGTCGCAGTGCATTGATCCGGTTGTATCAACGTCATCAGGCGGTGTTGAATATCCGCAATGAGGCGAATGTGGAGCATGGTTTGAACCAACGTAGTTTTGAACCGCTGGCGTGCGGTACAGTGGTATTGAATGACGATTTGGCGGATTTGCCGTTGTGTTTCGAACCGGACCGGGAGATTTTGGTTTACCGCGATGCCGGCGAATTGAACGCGCTCGTTGCCCGGTTGCGGCGGGAGCCTGAATTCGCCGTGCAAGTAGCGGCAGCAGGCCGGCGGCGGGTGCTGGCTGAACATACCTATGAGCATCGAGTGAGAACCTTATTATGCGATTTGCAGTTGTAAACCAGCGAATGCGAAAAATCAGCCTCTTTGCAGGAAAGCCGCTGGTGTTGCAGCGGGCGATATTTGATGGGAAGTTTGGCAGCCTATGACGCAGCGTGTATTGCTGACGCGCGGCTTATCCAATGTCCGCGATGCGATTGATCTGATTCATCAGGCCATGCTGCCCGGTGAATTTCATCTGGGTGCAACCTATTTCACCGAACATACGCCCTTGCGGCAGGCTGCTGACTCCTTGTACCTCGAACCGGCGGACAAGGAAGTAGAGGTCTCTATCGAATGGCTGCTCGACCTTTGCCGGACGCAGGATTTCGGCTGGATTTGGCCGCAGGGCCGCTGGCCGTTGTTGTTGCAGGCCCAGGACCGCTTGGCGGCAACCGGTATTCGATCGATCCTGCCCTGTCCGGATGCAGACACGCTGGAAGTCTTGCAGGACAAAGCACGCGCTAATGCCCGGTTGGCTGCCGCCGGTGTTTCATTGCCGAGAAGCTTACCGGTAGCGGCAGCTGATGAATTCATCGCTGCATTGGCTGAGCTGGAAAGTAGCGCACACAAGGTATGTGTCAAACCAGTACAGTCCATCTATGGTTTGGGTTTTCGCTTGATCGATGATAGCAAACGCCCCTTTGACCGGTTGCTGAGCAACGACAGTTTCACTATCGGTCGCGCTGAATTTGCAGCTTTATTGGAAACGTCTGCGGGAGAGCGCCCCTTTCTAGCGATGGAATATCTAGCCGGCGATGAGCGCTCCATCGATTGCCTGGCATGGCATGGGCGGCTGGTGCGGGCAGTCATTCGACGCAAACCGTCAACCGCACACGGCCGCTGGCAAATCATCGAAGATGATGCGGAGAGCTGGAAAATCGCGGCCCATGCAGTGGCCGAATTCCGGTTGCATGGATTAGTCAATGTGCAAACCCGGGAGCGGTTGTATCCGGATGGTTGCCGCGAGCAGTGTTTTCTGGAGGTGAATCCGCGCATGGCAGGGGGAATTGATATGGCCTGTCAGTCTGGACTGAATCTGCCTTACTGGCTGCTACGGCTGGCGGCCGGGACCATCGAGGAGGCGCAAATTCCTTGGCCTGCTTCCGGGGTGCGGGTCGCCAAAATCGAGCGGGCGGTGATCTTGGACGGAGCGAGCGTATGAGGGTCGTAGAAGCGCCTATCCAGGCCGGTTGTCTGACCTTGATGCTCCGCCGCGAGGAATGGCCGCTGGCTGAGTGCGTGACCTATGCGACCCGTCAGAATCCACGGCGGTTGTACCTGTTTGTCAGCAAGGTACTGGGCAAGCACTGGCCGGTACGCCCCCGTGTGATGCGTGCGGTTCACCGGCGATTGGCTGCCAAAATTGCTAATTTGCCAGGCCCGATGCTAGTGATAGGGATGGCCGAGACTGCGACTGCATTGGGACGCGGGGTTGCCGAGGAAGCGGCTTTGCAAGACGGACGTGATGATATCCTGTATCTGCAAACTACGCGCTGCCGGTTGACGCGGCCTCTAGCGTTCGCTTTCGATGAATCTCACAGTCACGCCCCGGATCACGCAGTGTACTTGCCTGACTTGGCCGTGCAGCCGCTCTTTCAGGCAGCACGCAGTTTGGTGCTGGTGGATGATGAAATTTCCACGGGGCGCACCTTGGCGGAACTGGCCAGCGCCTATTTGCAGCTTAACCCGCGGGTCGAACAGATCGCCCTGGCGAGTATCACCGGCTGGCTGAGTGAATCGCGGCAGCAGGAATTGGCGGCATTGTTAGAACGTCCTGTCTATTTCCCATCGCTGATTGAAGGAGAATTCAGCTTTACCGCCGATCCAGCGTTTCCGCCACCGGCGTTGCCTGCCGCGTTCGCAGATGCGGCGCAACCCCATGATGCTATCGCCATGGACCCCGCCTTGACGGGTGTCATTGCTGGCCGCTGGATAAATCCTCTTTCCCAGGGAGAGAGGACCAGGATCAGGAAACCCGGTCGCCCGCTGACTGTCATCGGCACCGGCGAATATGCCTATACACCTTTCCGTATCGCGCTGATGCTGGAAGAGGAGGGTTACGATGTGAGTTATCAATCGACGACCCGCTCGCCGGTCCTGGTTGGCGACGCCATCGTCAGCCGGTGGGAATTCTTGGACCATCATGGCGATGGTATTCCCAATTATCTTTACAATCTTGATCCAGACCGGCTGCCGGTGGTGATCTATGAGCATCCGGCCCTGCCGGGAATACACACCTTGCCTAACCGTATTGGTGGCTTGGCGCTTGCTGTGGAGGAGCCATGCCGCGCATCGTAGTTTTTCTTGATCTGGATGACACTATTTTGCAAACCGCTCTGAAATGCCCGCCTGGTGAGCCATTGGCACCGGCCGCTTTCAACCGTGCAGGCGAGGTGTTGTCATTCATGACCCGCGCCCAGCAGCGGTTGCTGGGGTTCTGGCTGGAACAGGGGATGGTGATTCCAGTGACGGGGCGGACGGATGATGCATTGGCGCGAGTGGCAATTGCGTTCACTTCTTGGCGCATTACCCATCATGGTGCGGTGATTCGTCAACCGGATGGATCGCTACCGGCTTGGTGGTTTGCCGAAGTGCAACCTGCGTTGGTAGCAGCGCAGCCATTGTTGAGGAATCTGTCCATTCATTTAAGCGCCGGGGCAGCCGGTGATTATCGGGTCAACAGCCATTCGGTGGATAAATGGCTGACCTACATCTCGGTCAAGGCGGATGACGATGGAGGGACGCTAGCCCGTTTGGCATCGCGGCTGGAGCAAGCCGGGTTGCCGCCAGAATTGGCGTTGCATTGCAACGGCAATAATTTGGCCCTGACTGTCCGGGGGGCGCAGAAACAAGATGCCGTGCGGCGAGTAGCGGCTGAGTTGCAGCGTGAGGGACCGATTGTCACCATTGGCGCGGGCGACAGCCTGACGGATCTGCCGTTTATGCAGTCCTGTGATTTTGCTTTGATACCCAAGGGGAGCCAGATTCAGAACCAAACCTGGAATGAGTACGCCTGATGGCGTTATTTACGGGTAGCTACCCGTCTGAGGACACCGTGTTCCTGCTGAAACCTCTGCAGTTAGAGATGGTGGACGTCGGCTCCAAGGAGCGGCTGATCCAATCCGGCCAGCGCCATTACAGTGAAATGCTGGCGCCGGAGCGGGCGCCGGGCGCGCGCTATTTACAACTGTTCGAGGCGCTGACCGATCGCTACGCTGCACGGTTGGCGGCAGAAATAGCAGCACTGGCGCACTATTTGGCAGAGACCCGGCCCCGGCAGATTACCGTGGTGTCGCTGGCCCGTGCGGGTACGCCCATTGGCGCCCTGCTGGTTCGTGCCTTGCGCGGGTTCGGACGAAGTGATGCGCGCCACTACTCGATTTCCATTATTCGTGACCGGGGCATCGATGAAAACGCGCTGGCGTATATCCTGCGCTGTGAGCGGCGTGAACCGGCCGGGCTTGCCTTTGTGGATGGCTGGACAGCGAAGGGAGTGATCACTGAAGAATTGCGCCAGGCTTTGAGCCACTGGAATGCTTGCCAGCCGGAACAGTTAGAGGAGACCTTGCATGTCGTATCCGATATCGGAGGAACCGCTGATGTGGCGGCTACCTATGATGACTACGCTATCCCTAGCGGCATTCTCAATGCGACCGTATCGGGATTGATCAGCCGCTCGATACTCAACGCCGCCATCGATCCCAGTGACTTTCACGGCTGCGTATTTTACGCAGAGTTTGCGCCCTACGACCGGTCGACCTGGTTCCTTGACCGGGTCGCTGCGCATTTTCCTGTGGTTAAACCCGGCGTGGTATCCGGGGATCGGGGGGAATGCCAGCAGCGGCGGCGGGCGATGACTGACTTTCTGGCCCGTCTTCACAGCCGTTACCGGATCAGCAATCGCAATTTCATCAAGCCAGGCGTCGCTGAAGCAACCCGGGTGTTGTTGCGCCGCGTGCCTGAGCTACTCTTATTGCGTAACCCTGCTCATCCTGATGTTGAACATCTGCATCTGTTGGCCGGGGAGAAGCAAATTCCGGTCATCATTGATCCGGACATGCCAATCCAGGCGACCGCCCTCATCAAGGATCTGTCATGAGTGTTATTCCTGTTGATTTTCGTGCGTCGCATGCGCACTTTCACGCGGAGTCCGCGCCTGAGTTATCAGTGACTCAGTTGGGTGCTTCGTTGTATGTGCCGGCCAATCGGCCCGATCTGGCAATGATTGCGCATGGGAAAAAGCCGCTATCGGTTCGATCGTTGATTTTCTGCACTGAGGATGCGTTGCGCGAGCAGGACTTGGAACCGGCGTTAAATCAGCTTGCGGCGCTGTTGCCAGAATTGGAAACCGGGCCGGTGCTTCGTTTCATTCGCCCACGTAATCCTAGCGTGCTGCGGCGGCTGCTGCGCATGAACGGCATTGAGCAGATTCAGGGTTTTGTATTACCCAAGATTGGCCCGCGGACGCTGGGAGATTGGTTGCGTGTTTGGGATGACCGCTACGGTCATTGGCTGATGCCGGTTTTGGAAACCCTAGAAACGTTTGACCGGCGCCAGATGGAAGTGCTGCGTAATGGGTTGGAGGATAGCGGGTTGCGTGAGCGGGTGCTGTGTCTGCGTATCGGAGGCAATGATTTACTGAACTTGCTGGGCATTCGCCGGGCGCGTGGCTCAACGATTTACGATACTCCGCTACGCGGGGTAATCGCTGATTTGGCTTGTGTTTTTTTACCGGCCGGTTACTTTCTGAGCGCACCGGTATTTGAACACTTGGATATGCCGGACGTGTTGACGCGCGAAGTGGAGGCCGATCTCCAGCATGGCTTGGTGGGCAAAACTGCGATTCATCCCACACAAATTCCCATCATTGAGGAAAAGTATCGGATTTCCCGCGAGGATTATGAAATAGCGTCGGCAGTTCTGAATCCAGACGCCGTGGCAGTGTTCAAGTTGCGTGGAACCTTTTGCGAACCGGCAACCCATCAGCGCTGGGCAGCAGGGGTGCTGGAACGGGCGCGGGTATTTGGAGTGGGTTCAACATAAATGTCAAAGCAGAAATCCGTAGGGTATTGTTCTAAAGTTGCCAGTCCTAGCCAGAGAGACTATGTTGCATTTTCTTCAATCACCGGCAATCCCATGCAGCCATGAATCAGACGTCGCTCGATAAAAACCGGATCAAGATTCTATTGCTTGAAGGGCTTCATACCAGCGCCGTTGAAGCATTTCAGGCGGATGGTTACACCAATATCGACTACCGGCTCAAATCCCTGCCTGAGCCGCAATTACTGGAGGCGGTCAGTGATGCCTATTTTATCGGTATCCGCTCGGCGACCTCACTGACAGCCCGCGTATTCGAACATGCCCCACGGTTGATTGGCGTCGGCTGTTTCTGTATCGGGACTAACCAGGTCGACCTGGATGCCGCCCAGGGGCGTGGCATTCCGGTGTTCAATGCACCCTTTTCTAATACTCGTAGCGTTGCGGAGCTGGTGCTGGCGGAGATCGTGTTGCTATTACGTGGCATTCCTCAGCGGAATGCTGCTGCGCATCGCGGTGGCTGGGTGAAGACTGCTACCGGTTCCCATGAGGCTCGCGGCAAATGTCTAGGCATCGTTGGTTATGGCCATATCGGCACCCAGGTGGGGTTGCTGGCCGAGGCGCTGGGCATGCGGGTGGTATTTTACGATATTGAGACCAAACTGGCACTGGGTAACGCTCAGCCTTTGCTGTCGCTGGAAGCATTGCTGGAAATGGCTGATGTGGTGACCTTGCATGTTCCGGAAACGCCACAGACTTGCCGGATGATTGGCGCCGGACAACTCGCGCGAATGAAGCCTGGCGCCCGCTTGATCAACGCCGCCCGGGGAACCGTGGTGGATATTAACGCGTTGGCAGCAGCTTTGGCGTCGGAACAATTGGCTGGAGCGGCGATTGATGTGTTCCCGGTCGAGCCGAAGGCGAATGAGGACGAATTTGTTTCCCCCTTGCGCGTTTTCGATAATGTATTACTGACCCCGCATGTCGGCGGCAGTACCGAGGAGGCGCAGCAGAATATCGGTTTGGAAGTTGCCGGCAAGTTGCTCAAGTACAGCAATAATGGCTCGACGTTGAGTGCGGTCAACTTTCCGGAGGTGTCCTTGCCTGAGCATCCTGGCAAACATCGGTTACTGCATATTCACCGTAACCAGCCTGGTGTATTATCGCAAATCAATGTCATTTTCTCCGAGCAGCAGATCAATATCGCGGGCCAATATCTGCAAACTAACGCCAAGATTGGTTATGTAGTCATTGATATCGATGGCCATGGACGTGCTGAAACCCAGCAATTGCGGAAGCGGCTGGAGGAAGTCGCCGGTACGCTGCGAACCCGGATTCTGTATTAAAACTGAGAACGGGTGGCAGCAATTTTGCTGCGCTATTTTTTTATGAGGGGGGGGCATGTCGCTACGAGATGAATTGCTGAAAGCGGGATTGGTGTCGGCGGACAAGGCTAAAAAACAGGATTCCGATACCCGCAAACAGGATCATCAGCGTAAGAAGAGCAAGACATTGGTGATGGAGGAAGCAGCACGGCAAGAAGAGGTGCGGCGGCAGGCTGCGGCTGAGGCCGCACGTAAACGTGAGCGCGACCGGCAGTTGAATCTGGAGCGAGAGGCTGAGAAGCACCGTCGTGAATTGGCTGCCCGTGCTCGTCAACTGATTGACAGCCACCGTCTGAATGAATCGGATGCGGAGGTTCTCTACAATTTTTTGGATAGTGATGGCCACTGGATTCGCGCAATCCGGGTGACGCCTGCTCAGTGCAAAGGTTTGGCTATGGGGCAGTTGTCGATTGTTCGTGGTGATCGTCATGAATTTGATTTTGCACTGATACCTCGGGAAATTGCCATCAAGCTGGATGAGTTCGCCGCGGAACGGGTATTGGTGTTGCACGCCAGGAGTGAGAATCAGGTAGAGGAGGGCAATGCAACGAACGAGGAAACCTCATAATAAATCAATACCTTTTTTTAATTTGATGCGTATGGAATTTTTAATGAGCAACTTATCTGGAATTAGTCAGAACCCGAATTCAGTGCGCTCTAGTGCAGACTCTATCTCGTCCCGTCATTATATTGATCGCACCCGCTCTCGTTCCTGGAGTCGGCGTAGCCGGTTATTATTGTTGCTAGTAGTGGCATTGGGGCTGGTTATTTTTTTCACAGCGCTACTGCTGGGAACCCAAGTCTATACGCTTAGCCGTGAAAATCAGAGTCTGCGCGCTAACTTGGCGCGAACTGAGGATAATCTGCACCAAGTGATGCCTGAATTAAAGAAGTTGCAGGCTGATTTGGATGCATTTGTTCGCGGCAAGTTGCCTCGCTTGCGTAGTTTAAAATACGATGAGGTTTTGCCTCTCGAAGAGGCTTATTTGAAGAATGTTACCTTTACTGAAATTGTCAATCATGATAGCCGGGCGCACGAATACAAGCTGGTGGTTCAGAATAACACGCGGGCTTTGCTCTGGCCGGAAATCCAGCTTCTGGTTTTTAATGAACTCGGTATTCAGATTGGTAGCTCTGAGATTGGCACTCGCGATCCGAATGCGCTTAAGGCGGGTAGCTTGGGTGTTGGTGAAATACGCTCCTACTCAGCAGCTATCCGGCTTACGGATAAGAACGCGATGCCAATCTATTTCATGATTCGTGTTCCCAAACAGGTGGAAAGTGTAGCTGAGCCTCTTGAAGTAGATGCTGATAATTGATCTTATATCATCATCTATAAACTTAAGAGTTAACAAGAATAACGCTAACTTTTACCGGTTATCTGCTTGCCTTGATGCGCTTGTTGAGCGATCTGGTTGCCGCGCAGGCCACGCGGCCTTGTATCGGCCCGCCTTCCCCCC
>DDST01000056.1:0-25078 GCA_002343485.1 Proteobacteria bacterium UBA2383 | reverse complement strand
CGGCATACTAAATGGAATGGTCATATGACCCGCATTGAGGATGATCAGCAGGGTGTCATCGGTTTCTGGGTAGCCATCCGGGGTAAAATACTCACCTGCATCACCAGCCAGGAGCATACCCAGACAGCGCGCCTTGGGTTCCTGCCAATGATAGTCACTCATCGCACCGCCGCCTGGACTGATCCAGTCGATATCCCGCAGGCCGTTGGTCTTCGAGATCTGCAAGCCGTGCAGGAAACGTGTACGGCGAAGTACCGGATGTTCTTGCCGCAGGTTGATCAGTCGGCGCACAAAATCCATAAATTCCTGCTCTTCAGCAGGAATATCCTCCCAGTTTAGCCAGTTGATTTCGTTGTCCTGGCAGTAGGCGTTATTGTTTCCACCCTGGCTTCGGCCAAATTCGTCACCAGCCAGTAACATCGGAGTTCCCTGAGCCAGCAGAACGGTTGCTAGCATGTTGCGCCGTTGACGTAAGCGTATCTGCCGAATGTCCACGTTATCCGTTGGCCCTTCGACTCCGTGGTTATAGCTGAAATTCGAGGGATGGCCATCGCGATTGTCTTCGCCATTGGCTTCGTTATGGCGATCGTTGTAGCTGACTAAGTCGGCCAGCGGGAAGCCGTCATGGCTGGCGACATAATTCACTGAGGCCCATGGACGTCGACAGTCATGTTCAAACAGATCACTGGAAGCTAGCAAGTTAGGCGCTAGTTGCCCCAACATGCCATCGTGTCCACACCAGAACCGGCGTACGGTGTCACGAAAACGATCATTCCATTCTGCGGTACCGGCTGGGAAGCCACCTAATTGATAGCCGCCAGGGCCAATATCCCAGGGTTCAGCGATGATCTTCACGCGTGACATGGCCGGATCCTGGCGGATCGCATCGAAAAAGCCACCGCCCCGGTCATAGCCATAAACTTCCCGTCCCAGAGTGACTGCCAGGTCAAAACGAAAACCGTCCACATGCATCTCATTTACCCAGTAACGCAGGCTGTCCATGACCATTTGCAACACACGGGGGTGAATCAGGTTTAGGGTATTGCCACAACCGGTGTCGTTGATATAGTGACGGCGGTCGTCAGGCAGCAACCGGTAGTAGGAGGCGTTGTCGATCCCCCGGAAACTCAAGGTGGGGCCAAATTCATTACCTTCTGAGGTATGGTTATATACCACGTCCAGCAGTACCTCGATACCTGCATCATGCAGGCGCTTGACCATGGTCTTGAATTCAGCTAAGTCACCACCGCTTAGATAGCGTGGTTCTGGGGCGAAGAAGCACAGGGTATTGTAGCCCCAGTAGTTGCGCAGACCCCGGTCTGTCAGAAACCGGTCATCGACGAAGGCGTGAACTGGCATCATCTCGACCGCAGTAACCCCCAATGATTGGAGGTGTTTAATAATTTCCGGATGAGCCATGCCCGCAAAGGTACCGCGCAGATGGTGAGGAACGCCTTCATGCCGGATGGTGAAGCCCCGTACATGAGCTTCATAGATGATGCTTCGTGACCAGGGAATTTCAGGTAAGCGATCATTTTCCCAATTAAAATTGGTGTCGACCACTACGCATTTGAGCATATCGCGGGCGTTGTCACGCGTATCGAAAGACATGTCGGCGTCATGGTGGCCAACTTGGTAGCCGCAGTGCTCATCGCGCAAATGCAGCGAGCCGTAAAACTGTTTCGCATAAGGATCGAGCAATAGCTTGTGATGGTTAAAGCGATGGCCAAGTTGTGGTTCATAAGGTCCAGAAACACGATAGCCGTACAGGGCGCCAGGCCACAATCCCGGCACGTAACCATGCCAGACTTGATCGGTGTGTTCGGGAAGCACCAATCGCTCAATTTCGCGCTGACCCGAGGAATCGAACAGGCACAATTCAATTTTTTCGGCATGAGCGGAGAACAGCGCAAAATTGACGCCTTTGCCGTCCCAGGTTGCACCGAGTGGATAGGATTTGCCTGGCCATACGCGAGCGCGCGATGACATGATGGAACCTCCAGTAACTCAGATAAATTATTAAAATATAAATAGATAATGAAGTGCAGCCTTGAGAGCTGCTTTGTAGGAGCTTGAAAGAAGCTCACTTAATTTTATGACATTTTACGAGCTGCGGCTGTCCGATATTGGTGGCGGCTTATAGTGATGTTTTTATACCATCTACTGAAGAACGATAGCGATGAATACGAACCGATGGTAAAAAAGACTCATCCTCAATCCGCACATCCGCACGCCGTAGCCGGGGAATATCTAGCGGTTCTGGGGTGACTGGCACGAAGTCGGGCAGGTGTTCACCTGGTTGTAAAGGGATTAAGACCGGTAAAGGTGTTTGCATCAATCGCCGCTGGATGCCCGGGCCTTCAGGTGCAGCGGAGACAATATTAGCGCGTAGATGCGGGCAGACACTGCGAACCCGAGCCAGGATCTCATCATCCGGAATTTCCGCCAATCGTTTTAACTCTAAAAGAGTTTGCGGCGTTTCGGTCCGCTGTTCCAACAATCGCCGGGCAGCGGCTACGCTGGTACGTTGAATTACCCGGCCTTGCCTGGACCAGGTGAAGCCAATTTTTAAAGGGCGTTGATCGAGCAGGGGGATATGCCGGTAGGCCTGCTTAAGATTCAGGCGTGCGGCGCCCATATGCCGCATCGCCGCCGCAACGGATTCTTGGCGATGCTGAAGATCAGCCAGTGCTGCCGTTGCCTCCGAGCGCTCCAGCGTCTTCAAGGCTAGCACAGCGGATTTGAAAGCATCCTTAGCGTTATTACAACGATGTGCCGTTTCTAGAGTTTTCGTTCCAGCGCCAACAATCCCTGCACAAGTGAGCGTTTCCCGGCCATCCTGATTCTCTTCATACCATAGCGCGCGATACAATTGAATGGCTTTGCTACGCATATCAAGATTTTCCTGCAATTCTATTTCATTACGGGAAACCCAGACAGGTAATAGGGTGTCGTGCCGCACCATTGCACAAAATGTATCTAAGCGCGCAAGCAATTCCTTGAAGCTCTCCACTAGAGTGACACGTAAGATTGATAATGAGTTAGACATTAATACCTCCTTTTATACCATCATCTAAATTAATACCAACATCAACAAACCTTCACCTACCATAGAGGCAACTCCACGTCAGCAAATAACCCGTCAACCTCATCAATCGTCTGTGCATTCTCCACCAGAGAGACCCGGTCACGCGTTAAATGTGGAGAGAAAAACTCAATAAAATCATACATGTAGCAACGAAGGAATGTACCGCGCCTGAAACCAATCCGAGTCACATTCGTCGCAAATAAATGCCCAGCTTCCAGCCGCACCAAACCTTGATCAGAACAAGCGTCATAAGCCATACACGCCAAAATTCCTACCCCCATACCCAAACGCACATAGGTCTTAATTACATCCGCATCAGTTGCAGTAAACACCACCTGCGGCTTCAATTGAGCCGCACGGAATGCCTCATCCAACTGCGAACGGCCTGTAAATCCAAACACATACGTCACTAATGGATATTGAGCTACGTCCTGCAAAGTCAAATGCTCAACTCCAGTCAACGGATGCCCTTGAGGAACCAGCACACAGCGCCGCCAACTATAGCAAGGCATCATTACCAAATCTTCAAACAACTCCATCAACTCAGTCGCAATAGCAAAATCCACCTCACCGGACCGGACTAACTCAGCAATTTGAGCTGGCGAACCTTGATGAACCTGCAAAGTCACTGCTGGATAACGCTCTCGAAACATTTTTACAACTGGAGGCAACGCATATCGCGCCTGAGTATGCGTCGTAGCTATCGATAGATTACCGCGCCGGTCATCACGGTATTCTTCAGCAACAATTTGAATATTATTCACCTCTTGCAAGATCTTCCCAGCCTTTGCAATAATCTGCTGACCTACAGGGGTAACTTCAGTTAAGTGCTTACCATTCCGACTAAATAATTCAACTCCCAGCTCTTCCTCCAACAAACGCAACTGCTTACTAATACCCGGTTGAGAGGTATACAAGCTCTCAGCAGCAGCAGAAATATTCAAATGATTACGAACGATCGCTATCAAATAGCGCAGTTGCTGCAACTTCACCTCACAACCCCCCTCACATCCCACTTAACACACAGGGAGTCAATACCAATCCCGCCAGCGGTGGCAAATCAACCAATATCGAAAAAGATTGCCCCATATGCGGAATCGCGCATGCTTGCATCTCATCGTTTTTCCTACCACCACCCGCATAACACACAGCATCAGAATTTAGAGATTCTCGATACAATCCAGGATAGGGCACTCCTACACGATAACTAGACCGCGCCACTGCCGCAAAATTGAGAACTACCAATACCACCCGGTTCACTTCACCACTACGGCGTAGATAGACCACAACTGAATGAGCAGTATCATGGCAATCCAACCACTCAAACCCTTCCTGAACAAATTCTTGACTATACAAATCCGGAAGCGACCGATAAAGATGATTTAGATCACGAATCAAACATTGAAGACCATAGTGCTCTGGCAAGAGCAGCAATGCCCAATCAAGAGTACTCGCATGATCCCACTCACATTTCTGCCCAAACTCATTACCCATAAATAAAAACTTCTTACCTGGATAGGTCCACATATACAGATAAAGCAACCGCAAATTAGCAAAACGCTGGTGATAATCGCCTGCCATTCGAGCCATCAGCGATCCCTTACCATGAACCACCTCATCATGAGACAAGGGAAGCATAAAATTCTCAGTAAATACATAGAGTAAACCAAAGGTTAGTAACTCATGATGACAACGGCGTAAGGCAGGATCAAGCGAGAAATACTCTAAGGTATCGTGCATCCAACCCATATTCCACTTCATACCAAACCCTAAACCACCCATCCAAGACGGACGAGTTACCAGCGGCCAAGCAGTTGATTCCTCAGCAATGATTAGGACGCCAGGGTAACGCCGGTGAATTACCTCATTTAGTTCTCGCAGAAAAGCAATTGCTTCAAGATTCTCATTACCACCAAATGGATTAGGCACCCACTCACCCGAATCCCGGGCATAGTCCAAGTAGAGCATCGAAGCCACAGCATCTACCCGCAGACCATCCAAGTGACATTCTTCTAGCCAGAAACAAGCGCTAGCCAACAGGAAGTTCTTTACCTGATTCCTGCCGTAATTAAAGACAAGCGTTCCCCAGCCGCGATGCTCACGGCGGGCAGGGTCTGGGTATTCATAGAGATAAGTACTATCAAAGCGCGCTAAGCCATGATCATCCTTTGGAAAATGCCCTGGGACCCAGTCAAGAATTACACCAATACCCGCCTGGTGGCAATAATCAACAAACTCACGAAAATCGTCGACCGTTCCATACCGGCTGGTCGGTGCAAAATAACCCGTTGGCTGATAACCCCAGGATGCATCTAGCGGATGCTCAGTAATTGGCATCAACTCAATATGAGTAAAACCCAGCGAGCTGGCATAGGCAACTAATCGCCGTGCTAAGTCCCCATAGCTCAAATAATTACCTTGCACATCTCGTTGCCAGGAACCAAGATGCACTTCATAAACAGATACAGGCTCCTGATCAGGTTTAAAGCGCCGCCGCTGCACCATCCAGGCTCCATCACGCCAAGCATACGCTTTATTATCAACAACGATTGAGGCTATAGCCGGCCGCCGCTCAAAAAAGCAACCATAAGGATCACTTTTGCATAACAATTCACCGGCTTCCAACGCCCGAAGCTCAAACAGATAACGCGTACCAAACAGAACTCCCGGAATAAATAACTCCCAGACAGCGCCACGCCGACGCATGGGATGGCGTCTTCCATCCCAGCGATTGAAATCACCAATAACGCTCACCCGCTCAGCATTCGGCGCCCAAACAGAAAACAGGACACCGTCAATATTATCAACTTGACGCGAATGAGCGCCCATCACCCGATAGGCATGCAGATGACGGCCTTCATTAAACAGGTGCAGGTCATAAAGACTTAGTTGCAGCTTAAAACTATAGGGGTCATACTCAACCTGTTTACAACCCTCAGCATCCACCCAAGCCAACCGATAGTGCAGAGGCAACTGTTCGCTTGTACCCTGCCACTCAAATAAATCAGTATCCGCCAACCGCTGCAACGGCTGATACACATCAGTCAACCAGACCTGTACAGCCCCCGGTATAAATGAACGAACGATGACCTGACCACCGCAACCGTGACGGCCAAGCACCGCAAAGGGATCAGGATGACGACCTTCCTGCAATAGGATCGCATCACCAACCATAGAGTCAGTAACGGTTTGAACCAAATTAAAACTAAATTCGCTGTCGCTAGAATCCGTCATCGGGAAGACCGGTTATTCCATTCGCCCAATCACTAACCCATTAGAAATGGGTTCCGTAAGTTATAAAAAATCAAGTTTAGAACCAACTACTATACTAAAACACGAGCAGATTCATATTATCCCACTCAAAACAACCGTGTTCATTTACCTTCTACACTTCATCCCCCATCCAAGCCCGATGTTTAAGAAAGCATACCAAAGAGGGAAATCAAACGCATGAGCGACACCATGACTTCACGTTTTGTTAGCCGCTTGACTCGAGAAACGCTAGCCTTGGTTTTAGCAGGGGGTCGCGGCAACCGGCTCAAGCATCTAACCTTATGGCGCGCAAAACCCGCAACGCCCTTCGGCGGCAAGTACCGAATCATTGATTTCCCTTTATCAAATTGTATTAACTCAGGAATTAGACGAGTCTGCATCCTTACCCAATACAAGGCACATTCTCTAATTCAGCACATCCAACGCGGTTGGGGGTTCCTCCGAGGTGAGTTTGGTGAGTTCGTTGAGTTATTACCAGCCCAACAGCGGATTGACGAGGCATCATGGTACAAAGGTACTGCTGATGCAGTTTATCAAAATCTTGATATTATTAGAAATCATATACCAGAGTTTGTGCTTATTCTGGCTGGCGATCACATTTACAAGATGGACTATGGGCCAATGTTAGCCCATCACGTTGAAAAAGATGCAGATGTTACAGTAGGCAGCATTGAAGTGCCCCGCGAACGCGCCCGTGAGTTCGGAGTTATCACAGTCAATGACCGGGATCAAATCATCAAATTCGAAGAAAAGCCGGAACATCCAACGGGATTACCAGGCCAGGAGAATACTACGCTAGTCTCTATGGGAATCTATATATTTAATACCCATTTTCTTTATCAGAGACTCCTAGAAGATGCTGAAGATCCCAATTCCAGCCACGATTTCAGCAAAGATATTCTTCCTAATCTCCTTGATCATTACCGGGTAGTCGCCTATCCCTTTCGTGACGTGCAGACCAAAACTCAAAGCTATTGGCGCGACGTGGGAACCGTTGATGCATTTTGGGAAGCCAACATGGAGATGGTCGATATTGATCCAGATCTTAATCTGTATGATCAAAATTGGCCAATCTGGACCTATCAGGACCAAGCGCCTCCTGCAAAATTTGTGTTTGATGATGACGGACGACGAGGAATGGCCGTAGATTCAATGGTGGCAGATGGCTGCATTGTGTCAGGCGGTTATGTAAATCATTCATTGCTGTTTCCCCGGGTATTGGTCCATTCTTACGTCCACTTGCGTGATGCTGTCGTGTTACCTGATGTCGACATCGGCCGCTACTGTCGACTACGTAAGGTCATTATTGACCGGGCTTGCGTTATCCCCCCAGGTACAGTAATTGGCGAGGATGCCGAAGAGGATAGCCGGCACTTTTATCGAACGGAGCAGGGTGTCGTACTGGTCACCCGGGAGATGCTAGGTCAAGAGCGACAGCATATCCGGTGATCACACCATTTCATCGATGTACTTAATGATTCAATAAAATAAGAGGTTTATCTTTCATGAGCATGGCTTCGCCATTCGAACGGCGCCGCGCCGGATTGCTGTTGCACCCGACTTCGCTACCTGGCCATTATGATAATGGCGATCTGGGACCAAATGCCTACCGGTTCGTGGATTTAATAGCAGCTTGTGGATTTACTGTCTGGCAAACACTACCGCTTGGCCCGACACATGATGATCTGTCGCCTTACTCGGCGCAATCCGTTCATGCAGGCAATCCACGATTAATCGCCCTAGAGCCTTTGCTCAAAGCTGGCTGGTTGCAGCCAGACCCAGGACCGGAATCTGGAGAGGAGGGTTGGGCTTACCGCCAGAGACGGCTCATTGAAGCCTATCAAGGATTCCAGCAGCACGGCGCTGCCGGACAAGACGCCTATGCGGTTTTCCAGCATCACCATGCCCATTGGCTAAATGATTACGCACTTTACCAGGCAATCCACGCCGCACATGAGCACAGGGGATGGTTCGAGTGGCCGCGCGCGCTACGCGACCGGCATCCAGATGCCTTAGCTAAGGCGCAGAAGGAACACGCTGAAGTGATCATTCAGCGCAAGTTTGAGCAATTCTTGTTCTTTCAACAATGGATTGCACTTAAACAATATGCGAACGAGCGGAATATTCTCATCTTTGGGGATATTCCGCTATTTGTTGGTTATGACAGTGCAGATGTGTGGGCCCAGCGCAAAGCATTCCAATTAGATCAAGAGGGACAGCGGGAAGTGGTGGCCGGAGTGCCTCCGGATTATTTCTCAGCCACGGGCCAGTTATGGGGCAACCCGCATTACGATTGGGAAGCAATGCGCCTCAATGATTTCCAATGGTGGAAAGAGCGCATTCGCACACAATTCACACAATTCGATCTCTTACGGATCGATCATTTTCGAGGATTGGAAGCCTATTGGGAGGTGCCTGCCCAGGAGGAAACCGCTGTGCATGGACGCTGGCAACCCGCGCCTGGCGATGCATTGCTAAAAGCATTACGGAAAGAATTTGGCCGCTTGCCACTGGTTGCTGAGGATCTGGGAATTATCACACCTGAGGTGGAAGCTTTACGCGATGCCCATAACCTGCCAGGTATGAAAGTATTGCAGTTCGCGTTTGGCGGCGATGCAGGTAATCCCTATCTGCCGCATCAGCATATTGGTAATACTGTGGTATATACCGGAACCCACGACAATAACACGACGCTGGGCTGGTTCAATGAACTGGATATGGGAGCAAGAACCCACCTGTTCGATTATCTCGGTGGAAAGCCAGAGCAGATGCCAGAATTGTTGGTACGAGCAGCGCTGGCCTCAGTCGCCCAATTGGCCATTATCCCGCTACAGGACATGCTAGCATTGGGTGGTGAGCATCGTATGAATCAACCAGGAGTTGCGAACGGATGCTGGCGCTGGCGCTTTCAGTGGGAGCAAGTTGAGCCACAGATTGCGGGGCACTACCGTCATTTGCTGGAGTTGTATGGACGCGTGTGAGGCTTCTCTCGTGTAACCGTTCCTCGCTCATGCACCGGCCACCTCTTCTCCTTAATAGGGGAAGAAATGGCCGGTTCCCGAAAGACAAATGCAGCTTGCGACCTGGCCCTATCAAAGTTTCTTAGCAACTTGCGCATGTTTCTCCAGCGTCGCTTCATCAAGCGCATATAAAGCATCTAGCAACGCTACTTGCAGACTCCCTGGGCCTGCAGCCCACTTTGCAGCCATTTCGCCTGCAATACCAAACACAACCAGTGCTGCTACCGTCGCTAAAAATGCATCAGGCTCTACGGCCAGAAACGCCCCTATCACTGCAGTTGCAGAGCATCCTAATCCAGTAACCCGTGTCATCAATGGATGACCATTATGAATCGCCAATACCCGCGTGCCGTCAGTCACATAATCCACTGCGCCCGTCACTGCTATCACCGTTTTAGCGTCTGAAGCCAGCATATAGGCTGCATCCAGTGCTGCCTCCGAGCCATGCATACTATCAACTCCTCGACTTTTTCCCACTGGAGTTTGCTGCATCAGTGTCAGAATTTCCGAGCCATTGCCGCGAATTACATTGGGTTGTAGCCGTGTCAAAGCAATAGCTACTGCTCGCCGATAGGGCGTTGCTCCCGCGCCTACAGGGTCAAGAACCCATGGTATGTTATTAACTTTCGCTTTAGTAATAGCTAACTTACAAGCTGCGACTTGTTCCGAATAAAGCGTCCCGATATTCACCACCAATGCTTGGCTAATCGCTACAAAATCTTCTACTTCATCAACTGAATGCACCATCGCTGGCGAGGCGCCTACTGCTAGCAGGGTATTCGCCGTATTATTCATCACTACAAAATTAGTGATGTTGTGGACCAATGGAGACTGATCACGCACAGCGTTCAACAGCGCCCATATCTGACTAGTGTGCATACTATTTTCGCTATCCTGTTTTAAGTACGACGGCCGGTTTCACCCTGCCAGCTTTTGAAAGGAACCTTATCTACAAGTACCAATGAGTGAGGTACACAATGCGCACCTCTACAAAAACTTGCCATAGTCATCTAAGTTAACAGCCACCCCATCTGCTTAAAGGGGAGATGGGGTGAGGAGGGGTAAGGGGAGGAGAGGGGAGTAGCAGGCACGCATTGCGTACCTACTACTTAAGCTAGACCGGTAATTCCGAATGACCCATCAAGAATTCATCAACAGCGTGAGCGCACTGCCGACCTTCCCGGATTGCCCAGACTACCAATGATTGACCTCGACGCATATCACCGGCGCTAAAGACTTTGTTTAGTGAGGTCTGATAATCGCTCATCCCAGCCAGGACATTGCCGCGCTCGTCCAGGGCAACACCTAGTTCCTCCAACATACCTTTCTGAACCGGGTGGACGAAACCCATTGCCAGCAACACCAGATCTGCTGGTACCTCGAAAGTACTGCCGGGAACTTCCACCATCGTTTGCCGGCCGCCTATCGTTTCCCACACCAATCGCCCCATGCGAATGGCCGTCACTCGGCCATTTGCGCCGATGAACGCCTGCGTCGCTACTGACCAGTCGCGCTCACAGCCTTCCTCATGAGAGCTGGAGGTGCGTAGCTTGAGAGGCCAATTTGGCCATGTCAGCAGCTTATTCTCATGCTGAGGCGGTTTAGACATGATTTCCAGTTGCGTCACCGACCGTGCACCCTGCCGTACCGAGGTGCCGACACAGTCAGAGCCGGTATCGCCGCCGCCAATTACGATCACCTGCTTGTCAGTGGCCAGGATTTCCTGCTCAGCCGCCAACGTCTGACCGGCAATCCGGCGGTTTTGTTGGGTCAGAAAGTCCATGGCGTAATGAATGCCTTTTAATTCACGGCCTGGAACGTTTAAATCACGCGGCTGTTCGGCGCCACCGGCCAGCACGACCGCATCAAACTCCGCTAACAATTGCCTTGCAGGAAGCTCATCCGTACCAACATGGCAATTGGGCCGGAATTCCACACCTTCGGCCTGCATCTGCGCAAGACGCCGGTCAATCTGGCCATTTTCCAGCTTGAAATCAGGAATACCATAGCGCAACAGTCCTCCGATGCGGTCGTTCTTCTCAAACACCACAACTCGATGGCCTGCCCGTGCCAGTTGTTGCGCGCAAGCCAAACCGGCTGGACCAGAACCGACAATGGCGACTCGTTTACCCGTGCGATGCGCAGCGATGAGCGGTGTAACCCAACCTTCAGCCCAGCCCTTATCGATAATCGCACATTCGATATCCTTGATAGTCACCGGCTGGTCGTTAAAGTTGAGGGTGCAGGATGCCTCGCAGGGTGCTGGACAGATGCGTCCAGTAAACTCGGGGAAGTTATTGGTGGAATGCAAAACCTCCAATGCTTCACGCCAGGCGTTCCGGTACACCAAATCGTTCCAGTCAGGAATGATGTTATGAACCGGACAACCGCGATGGCAATAGGGAATACCGCAATCCATACACCGCGCAGCTTGCTCACGAACGCCGGACTCCGGCAAAGGAACAATGAAATCACGGAAGTGTTTAACCCGCTCGGTAACAGGCGCGTAGCCGTGGTCATGACGGGTGATTTCCAGAAAACCAGTGGGTTTGCCCATAAGCTATATATAACCTTTCGCTTTTAATCTTTCGCCTTTCACGCTGCCACGCTGGCTTTTTCGTCTTCACCCTGACAGACGGAACGAGCCGCCTGGGCCTGCATATCTTGCAAGGCACGGCGGTAATCCAATGGCATGACTTTGACAAATTTCGGCAGCAGCTCACGCCAGTGTTCCAATATCCGGTGAGCGGGTTCGCTACCGGTGTACAGAAAGTGACGGGCGACCAGCGTTTGCAGGCGCCGGGCATCATGACGTAGCCAGTCTTCCGGCAATTCGGCATCGGCCAGAGAGCGCCAGTCATCCCGCAGGACACGGACATTCAAAGTTTCTTCAACATCGTTCAACGGTTCCAGCACCACCATGGCTGGATTAGCACGGCGGGCGAAATCGCCAGATTCATCGAGCACATAGGCGATGCCGCCACTCATGCCAGCGGCAAAATTGCGACCCGTTGGACCCAACACCACGACTACGCCACCTGTCATGTATTCACAGCCGTGATCACCGGTTCCTTCGACCACCGCTAAAGCCCCCGAATTGCGCACCGCAAAGCGTTCACCGGCAATTCCACGGAAATAGCATTCGCCGGCAACGGCGCCATACAGCACCGTGTTACCAACAATGATGTGGTCCTGAGCACGCAACCGGCTGACTGATGGGGGATAGATAATGAGCCGGCCACCCGAGAGACCTTTGCCCACATAGTCATTCGCTTCACCGGCCAATTCGAGAGTCACGCCCCGGGCGACGAAAGCACCGAAGCTTTGGCCGGCTGTCCCATGCAGATGAATATGAATCGTGTTGTCCGGCAAGCCCGCATGCCCATAACGGCGGGCGATCTGGCCGGAGAGCATGGCACCCGTTGTACGGTCGGTGTTATGGATTGACGTTTCGATATGCACTGGCTGACCGGATTCCAGCGCTGGCTGCGCTTGGGCGATCAGGCGGTGATCCAGCACATGCTCCAATCCATGGTTCTGCTGCTCACAATGGTGAGTGGCAACGCCGGGCGTGGCGGGGGGAATGGCCAGCAACCGGCTGAAATCCAGCCCACGGGCTTTCCAGTGGTGGATCGCCCGGCGCATGTCGAGCCGATCGACTTGACCGATCATCTCGTTAAAGGTGCGAAAACCTAATTGCGCCATTAATTCACGGACTTCTTCAATCAAAAAGGTAAAGAAGTTGATGACGTGAGCGGGTTGGCCGGGAAAGCGCTTGCGCAATTCCACATCCTGCGTTGCGACGCCTACCGGGCAGGTGTTGAGATGGCATTTGCGCATCATCACGCAACCGGCAGCGATGAGCGCAATGGTGCCAAATCCAAATTCATCAGCCCCAAGCAATGCGCCGATTACAACATCACGTCCGGTGCGCAACCCGCCATCAACCTGAACGGCAATACGGCCACGCAGATGGTTCCGGACCAGGGTTTGATGGGTTTCGGCCAAACCGATTTCCCACGGCGAACCGGCATTCTGGATTGAGGTCAAGGGACTGGCACCGGTGCCGCCATCCTCACCCGAGATGGTGACATGATCGGCATGCGCCTTGGCAACACCGGCTGCTACGGTGCCTACGCCAATTTCTGAAACCAGCTTGACGCTGATATCAGCTTGCGGGTTGGCGTTTTTGAGATCGAAGATCAGTTGCGCCAAGTCCTCAATCGAATAGATGTCGTGGTGAGGCGGTGGGGAAATCAAACCAACACCGGGCGTGGAGTGACGGACCCGAGCGATCCAGTCGTTGACCTTATGGCCAGGTAATTGACCACCTTCACCCGGTTTAGCCCCTTGCGCCATCTTGATTTGAATGGCGTCGGCATTGACCAAATATTCGGTTGTAACGCCGAAGCGACCGGAGGCCACCTGCTTAATCGCCGAGCGTGCCGAATCGCCGTTCTCCAACGGAAGGTAACGGATGGGATCTTCACCGCCTTCACCGGTGTTAGAACGTCCACCTAACTGGTTCATGGCAATCGCTAGAGTGGTGTGCGCCTCCCAGGAGATAGAACCAAAGGACATGGCGCCCGTTGCAAATCGTTTGACGATCTCACTGGCAGGTTCGACTTCATCCAACGACAAAGGCTGATTGGCGAAGCGGAACTCGAACAAGCCACGCAGGTTGCGCAGACGATCGTGTTGATCGTTCATCACTTGGCTGTAGGCTTTAAACTGCAAGTAATTGCCAGAACGCACCGCATGCTGCAATAGAGAAATCGTCTCTGGCGTCCAAGCATGATCCTCACCGCGAATGCGGTAGGCCAGCTCGCCGCCAACGTCGAGCGCTTCGCGGTAGAGCGGGGCATTACCATAGGCTTGGTGGTGGCGTTGCACGGCCTCCCGGGCAATCTCAGTGAGACTGACGCCCTCGATAACACCCTGAGTGCCGGTGAAGTAACGGTCAACAAAGTCACTGGCCAAACCAACCGCTTCAAAGATCTGCGCGCCGCAGTAGGATTGGTAGGTGGAAATCCCCATCTTGGACATGACCTTGAGGATGCCCTTGGAGACGGCCTTGGTATAGTGTTCATGCGCTTCTGCTTCAGTCATCTTTTGCGGTGCGCGCAACAGGGTCGCAGACAGCGTATCCAGCGCAAGATAGGGGTTAATGGCTTCGGCGCCGTAGCCAGCCAGCAGGCAGAAGTCGTGAACCCGCTTGGCCTCACCGGTCTCCACGACCAGTCCGACTTCGGTGCGCAAGCCGTCACGGATGAGATGATGATGCACGGCGGCAGTGGCCAGTAACGCAGGGATGGCAATATGGTCAGCGTCGATCTCGCGATCCGAGAGGATCAGGATATTGTAGCCGCGACGTACCACGTCTGCTGCTTCGCGGCAGAGGCTTTCCAACGCGCGCGCCATGCCATTGGCGCCGCGCTCGATCGGATAGCAGATGCTCAGCGTCTCGGTACGGAAGGCCCGGTCCACATGGTATTCAATGCGGCGGATGCGCTCCAAATCGATGTTGCCGAGAATGGGCCGTTTGACTTCTAAACGTTTGTGTGTTCCCCCGCTTTCTAAATCGAGCAGGTTGGGCCGCGGCCCGATGAGCGAGACCAGCGACATGACCAATTCCTCACGGATCGGGTCGATGGGCGGGTTGGTCACTTGGGCAAATTTTTGTTTGAAGTAGTCGTAGAGCAATTTGGGGCGATTGGACAGCACTGCCGGGGGAATGTCGCGGCCCATGGAGCCAATCGGGTCTTCGCTGTTGACGGCCATGGGTGTCAAGAAAGCGCGAATATCTTCCTGCGTGTAGCCAAAGGCTTGCTGACGCCGCAATAAGGTCTGCGGATCCGGTGTCATCGGCCCAATCTCTGCTGGCAAATCCTTGAGGCGGATTTGGGTGGCATCCAGCCATGCTTGATAGGGGTGCTTTGACGCCAGTTGTTCCTTAATCTCATCATCATTGATGATGCGGCCCTGTTCGAGATCAATCAGCAACATCTTGCCGGGCTGCAATCGCCATTTCTTGACGATCTTCTCTTCAGGCACTGGCAGCACACCCATCTCTGAGGCCATGATCACCTGGTCGTCGTCGGTGACTAAATAGCGGGCAGGGCGCAGACCGTTGCGGTCGAGGGTGGCGCCGATCTGGCGGCCATTGGTGAAAGCGATGGCGGCAGGACCGTCCCAAGGTTCCATCAATGCAGCATGATATTCGTAGAAAGCATGCCGGTGAGGGTCCATCAATGGATTTTCGGACCAGGCTTCCGGAACCATCAACATCATGGCGTGCGGCAGCGAATAACCGCCAGCCAATAGCAACTCCAGTGCGTTGTCAAAAGTGGCGGAGTCGGATGCGCCGTCGCCGATTAACGGCCAAAGCTTGTCCAGGTCCGCACCGAGGAGTTTGGAGGTCATACTGTGACGGCGCGCCATCATCCAATTAATGTTGCCGCGCAGCGTGTTGATTTCGCCGTTGTGGCAAAGATAACGGAAGGGCTGCGCTAGCGCCCAGGAAGGAAAGGTATTGGTGGAGAAGCGCTGGTGGACCAGNNATTGTGGGCAATCATCCGGAACGGGTGCGCCAGCTGCCAGGTCGGGAACGTGTTGGTCGAGAAGCGCTGGTGGACCAGCGCCAGCGCTGATTCCAGCCGGGGATCACGCAGTTCGGGGTAATAGATACCGATGTTACGGGCCAGAATCATGCCTTTGTAGACCAGAGTCCGGGCTGACAGAGAGGGAATATAGAACTGCTGCTCGTTACTAAAGGCGTTTCCACGCCAAATGGAACGGTGTGCCTGCTTGCGAATGACGAACAGCTTGCGTTCGAAGGTGTCAGTATCGGGGCAGTTTGCCTCACGCTTGACAAAAATCTGCCGGATCACCGGCTCGGATGAGCGCACACTGTTACCGAGGCAAGAGTTGTCAATCGGCACGTCGCGCCAACCGAGCAAGGTTTGCCCTTCAGCAGCAATGCTGCGTTGCAACGCAGCTTCACTTTGGGCGCGGGCCTGGTTGTCGCGGGGCAGGAAGACCATGCCGGCGGCGTAGTCGCCAGGCGCGGGTAAATCGATACCGATATCGGCACACTCGGCGCGTAGGAACGCGTCGGGGATTTGCAGCAAAATGCCAGCGCCGTCGCCAGCTAACGGGTCAGCGCCGACCGCGCCGCGGTGGCTGAGATTAGCCAGGATTTCTAAGCCTTGCGAGATCGGCTGATGGCTCTTGCGATTTTTGATATCGACGACAAAGCCGATGCCACAGGAGTCGTGTTCGTTGCGCGGGTCGTAAAGCCCCGAGAAGGAGGATGCGTCAGTCAAATGCATAGTGGTAATGCCTCGATAAAACGGCCTGGCGACGTTCCGGGGATATCCTAAAAGCCCACTGCGCCGCGATCCGATGGGTGGCTACGATGGATACCTGAGAACCCGCGCGTTTCTTAGCGTCTGGAACCTTGAAATTTCCAGCTACTCATCATACTACCGGCCCTAAGACCGGTCATCAACCACTCAGGCTGCCTGGTTATACAGGATCAATTGAATAATCGAAGACCGATAGCGGCGATTTTCATCGGCGCTATCGGTAATTGCAGCTAGTTACTTTAGATTTTTTTCGAGGAAACGATTGAACAGCATCCAGGATTTTTGATCGGCGTCTTCCCGGTAGCGATCGCTCCCAAACACGGTAAAGGCATGCGGCGCACCGCCGTAGACCGCCATCTCGTAGGGAACACCGGCTGTTTCCAACGCTTTGGCCAGCGTTGCGAAGTCATCCATGGTAATCGCTGTATCGGCTCCACCGTGCATGATCAGGACCGAGCCACGGGTTTTGGAGTAATTTTGGCCTTCCGGCGTTTGCAGGCCGCCATGAAACGTGACAAAACCTTTCAGATCCGCGCCGGAACGCGCCAATTCCAGCACTGCAGCTCCTCCGAAGCAGTAACCTACGGCCACCGCGTTTTTGATATTGGCACCGTTGGATTGGGCAGTTTCAAGCGCACCTATCATCAAAGCACGCATCTTTTCACGATCCTTGTATAGCTCGCCGGTATGCTGGCGTTTATCAGCGTCTTCCACCGGGCGCACGCCTTTGCCGAACAAGTCCGCCGCAAACACCGCGTAACCTGTTTCAGCCAGCATATTGGCACGCTTGACTTCGTAGCCGGTAAGGCCATCCCAGTCATGGATCATCAGGACGAGCGGGGCGTCTTTTCCTGGGCTGATGTAGTAACCCTCGTAGGGCTGGCCGTTGACGTCATAGGTGATGGTCTTACCGGTTGCGCCCAGTGCCAGGAATGGGGCCAAACTCAGTATCGTTGCAGCAATCCAGTTTCGCATGGCTTTGAACTCCGCTGAGGTGGATTTTCCGGCTCACTGCCGGTCTTCGTTCAAAACGGTTCCTCATCTAATGAGGTTCCGGTTTTTATCACGCATGGTGATAAACCAGTATGGTGATAAACCAGTGTGTCACTCCTTGAGGCGATGGCGTTCCATCGCCTCATGCCATTCCTTCTCCTCGGCATGCAGGTAAAGGCCGGTGGTATCGAGCCGGGCATGGCGCGCGTTGCGTTGTAAGTGGCGGAGATCAATGCCGGCATCGGCCTGGTGGGTGATGCTGGTGTGGCGAAACCAGTGCGTGGAAGCGCGGCGCAGTGTTTCCGCTTGATGGGGATCATCCGCTTCTAGCCGAGCCGCTGCTTGAATGACCAGGCTTTTGATGATGCGGTAAATCATGTTGTCGCCGATGCCCGCGGTGCCCTTGAGGTTCATGACGAGCGGCGTCGATTCATCCGGAGCGGGCAGGGGAGGCAGACCGTAAAAGCGCCGGTATTCACTCAGGGCATTTAATAGATCCTGGTTGACGGGCACCCGGGCCTCTTTGCGGCCCTTGCCAATGACTTGCCACCACCAGCGCTCGCGAACCCGCCGGAAACTGCCCATGGTATGTTCAGCCACTTCACTGACGCGAGGACCTAGCAGGTAGAGGAGGGCAACTAGATATTTGGTCCGGGCGTAATGTTGGAGATCACGTTCACTGTCGCGGGGCAGCGCTTCGACGGCGGCCAGCAGTGCCTGCCACTGGTCGTGTTCGAGAAAGCGTTCTACCTGTTGTAAGGGCTGATGGCCGCGCGTGCGGCGACGGGCCAGCGCCAGCGGGTTGCCCGCCAGGTAGCCGGCCTTGACCAAGTAGCTCAATAGGGAATTGATGATCAACATGGCCATTTGGCGGCTGGCGGGACTCAACGGTCCCAGAAAGGGCCGCCAGCGGGGACTGAACCGCGGTGCTTTGGTTCCGCACCAGCGCTCGCGCGGTTGCGGGTCATTGAGGAAAGCCTCGTAGAGCAGGCAATCCTCGCGGGTCAGGCTGGAGAGTGGCTTGCCGCGTTCCAGTAAGGCCCACAACAACAGACGTTCAGCTTCCTTGCGGTAGTTGCGCAGGGTCTGCGGTGAGTCGTGAAATTCGGCCAGCCAAGCCTGAACGGCTTCCATGTCGTTACTGGCGGCTAATTGGCAAACGACACCGGGGCCGGCGCGGTTGCCGCCGGCCCGGCCATCGAAGGCTTCCGGCACCCGCAGGCGTTCCAACGGCAGGGGCGCGGTGAGTTCCGGGGAATACGGAACGAGAGACGGAGGCGCGGCGCTTTCCTCTCTTTGGGCAGGAGGAGTTGGGGTGATGTCTTCGTTCAGTGTCAGTGTTGTTTTCATGCATGAAAACATACGTCGTTTGATGTTAAATAGCCACTCTTCTGGAGGCAAGCGGCTCATGTTTGAGTGAGATCAAATCAAACGCCTAATATTCGAGGTACGATTGCCAACTGCATGGGAAGAACAGGAATGGATGGCTTGCAAAAAATCAGCGGTTGCGACAGCCCCAACCGTGCCGCCGACATCATCTTCGTCCACGGTCTTGATGGCGATGCCTGCACCACCTGGCATCCCAAGGATCGCCCCGACGCCTTTTGGCCTGCCTGGCTGGGAGAAGACATACCAGCAGTTGGTGTCTGGTCCTTGGGTTATGCGGTCAGCGCCTCGGCTTGGAAAGGGCACACCATGCCGCTGGCCGACCGAGCGACCAATATCCTGGATTGGCTTGAACTCGATGGAATCGGCTGTCGCCCGGTTATGTTTATCTGCCACAGCTTAGGTGGGCTGCTGGTCAAGCAGGTGTTGCGCCACGCTGGCGACTTTGGCAACCCGGCCTGGAAAGCGGTCGCCACTCAAACGAAAGCCGTCGTGTTCTTGTCCACCCCGCATTCCGGCGCGGACCTTGCTAGTTGGGTCCAGTATATCGGTGGGTTGCTGCGCGCCACGGTCAGCGTTGAAGAGCTGGAAGCGCATCACCCGCGCCTACGGGAACTCAATCTTTGGTAGCGTGGCGGTGTGGGGAAAGCACGGCGGAAGGCGCCAAGCAGCAGTGGCGCGAAAATCGCCAGACCTTTCAAGCAAATTTTGCTCAAATCCGTGACCTGCACCAGCAGGGGCGCATTACCTCAAAGCAAGCCGACGATTGGGAGCAAATCGCCCGCATGGATGACGACGCATTCGAAGCGCTGCTGGATGAACGGTATCCTCCTGGCCGGCAAACCCAACCGGCTTTTTGGAACGACGAAGCGTTCAACAACCCGGCCCAACCGGTGGTAGGTGTTTGCTGGTATGAAGCCCGCGCCTACTGCACCTGGCTGAGCGCGCAAACCGGCCAGGCCTTCCGCCTGCCGACCGAAGCCGAATGGGAAGCCGCCGCACGAGGACGGGACGGACGGCGTTATGCTTATGGCGACGAATTCGACGCCAAGCTTTGTAACACCTTCGAGAGTCACATCCGCCGGAACACACCCTCCGGTGTCTTTCCCGGTGGCGAAACGCCAGAGAGGTTGATCGATATGACGGGCAACACATGGGATTGGACCGGCAGCAAGTACCAACCCTATCCCTACGACACCGCCGACGGCCGGGAAGACCCGGCGGGCGATGCCCGCCGGGTGGTGCGCGGTGGCTCCTGGGACCTCGACCAGTCACTCGCGCGCGCCGCTTGCCGCTCCTACTGCACGCCCGGCTACCGCAACTACGGCCTCGGGTTTCGGCTGGCGTGTGCGTCCCCCATCTGAGACGCTGGTCACTGATCGCCGCGTAGCGCGCTTCGCGTTTTTTTCGAGGGGGCTACCGTACCTGCAAAGGTTGTCCGAGGACGTGCTCGCGCAAGCCCCACGAGTCGGCGAAGCGCACATGGTTGATCCAGCCCTGTACGTCGGCGTCGAACTTGGCGAAGCTGATGTCGCCGTCGCAGTAGGCTGCCCAGCGGGCGCGCAAGCGCCGGGCGAAGTCGCGCACGTTGCGAGCCTTGACGCGCCGGTGGGTGGGATAAACGACGAAGCCGAGCCAGGGAATGCCGATCTCGACCGGCGTCACCTGCGCCGCGCCGGGTGGACCGTCAGCCGCAACCGGGCCAGCCGCTTGACGATGGCCCGTTTCCAGCCCCACAGCTCCCGTTTGCTGTCGCCGAACAGCGCGAAATCGTCGACGTAGCGCACATAGGCCGTACAAGCATTGATTCCCCCCTTTGCAAAAGGGGGGCGAGGGGGGATTTATGAGCAGGAGAAACACCCAACATGCTGAAATACAAACCTAAACTTAAAGATAACGCCCGCGCTTTGCGTTCCGGGATGACGGATTGCGAACAACGGTTATGGTCGAGGTTGCGCCGGAAACAGGTGTTGGGCGTGCAATTCTACCGGCAGAAGCCCCTCGGCGATTATATCGTCGATTTCTATGCTCCCAGAGCGAGTCTTGTCGTGGAAGTGGATGGTTCGCAGCACTTGGAACCGACGCAGATCGATCATGACCGTCGGCGTACCGCTTTCCTGGAAAGCCAGGGGTTGCGTGTGTTGCGCTTTGATAATCGCCAAGTATTACAGGAGCTTGATGGCGTGATGGAGGCAATTTATCGGGCGGTGGCCGAAGCAGGTGGTTTGGAGATCCCTTGAGAAATCCCCCCTCGCCCCCCTTTTTCAAAGGGGGGAATTGCCGCTACCCCAGAGCATGGCGACATGAGCAAAAGCCTGAAAGCGGTTTACGAGAACAGGATTTTTCGCCCCCTGGAACCGGTCGATCTGGCGGAACATCAGGAAGTCACCGTCACCGTTCCCGACGCTCGCGAAGCGGCCGCCAACCATGAAATCAGTTGCTACGATATCGCCCAGCGGTTGGGCATCGTGGGGATGCTGGATCATCTCCCCGGCGACCTCAGCACCAACCGCCGACACTTCGAGAGATTCGGCAAGGAATAATTGCCCGAGCGCCCATCACTTTTTGCAGAACCACTTGCGCTTTTGCACCCCCCTTTGAAAAATCCCCCCTCACCCCCCTTTTGCAAAGGGGGGAACGCCGCTACGCGGCGATCAGTGACCAGCGTCTCAGATGGGGGACGCACACGCCAGCCGAAACCCGATGTTGCTGCCGCGGCTGCCGGGCGCGCCGCGGCCGCGATAAGCGGCGCGCCCGTGCGCCTGGTTGTGGCTCCAGGAGCCACCGCGCACCACCCGGCGGGCGTCGCCCGCCGGGGCAACATTCCGGGGATTGTCGTATTCGTTCAGGCACCATTCCCAGACATTGCCACTCATATCCAGGGCGCTCACCCGCGAAATCCCATGCGGGTACAAACCCACCGCCGTAGAGCGGTTCAGTTCGCTTTCATCGGTGTTAGCACGGTTCCCATCCCATTCTGGCCCCCAGGGATATTTGTTCGTCGAGTCGCCGCCGGTCGCCGCTTGTTGCCATTCCCATTCGGTGGGCAAGCGGACTTCATAACCCAGCCGGGCGCTCAGCCAGCGGCAGAACGCCATCGCTTCCAGCCAACAGAGGTTTTCCGCCGGATGATTGTCGCGCCGGTTGAATTGCCGACCTGGTTGATCGACCTGAAACCATAAGTCTTCCCACCAATCGGGGTTATCATAGCCATCGTCCGCTTCCAGAAAGGCGCGGTATTGGCGGTAGGTCACCGGATACTTGGCGATCCGGAACGGCTCGACCGTGAACGTGCCGGCATCCTCTTCCAGCGTCACCTCGCCGCCCGGCACCTCGCACCAAACGATGTCCGGCAGCCCGTCGGCGCGCAGCCCCACGCCGGGGCGGGGATCGCCCAGCAAGGACAAACGCACGCCGATGATGGCGCGCTGTTCGTGGGTGGTGGTCGGCTCGTCCAGCGCGGCCCGCATGGGTTCGCGGTCGAGGGGGCCGAGGAAATCCCGTTCCAGTGCGGTGAAATCCTTGGGCTCCAGCTTGAGGTGCTCCCGCATGGCGACCACCTCTACCACCCGTTCGTCGGGCCAGCGGTATTCGGCTTTACAGCGATGAGCCTGCCAGTCGGCCGTCGCGTGGGCGATCTGCCGCCGCAATCGCAAATCGTCCCGCTTGACGTCGATCCACTGCTCCAGACGCGGCCAATAGCCGAGCAAGGCCTCGTGCGCCACTTCCACGGTCGGTCGTCGTTCCGCTTCGGCGCAAACCAGCAAGCGCGTGTCCTGACCCGCATACGCCTCGATGAAACGCCGAACCGCCGCCGAACCACGCAGCGGTTCCAACCAGGCTCGTTGCCGGGTGGCCGCTCCCTGCTCGTCGACCTTGACCAGCTCCCGGAACACCTCTTCGAACGCGGCTTGAGCTTCGGCATCCAACGCGGTGAAAATCGCTTCCGCCCGCTGGCTGATCGCGCCCTGCACTCGACCGAAATCGTCGTAGACCGCATGGGTCAACAGCATCCCATCCTTCCGGCGATACAGTTCCGCCAAGGCGAAGGCCAGCACCGCCAGGACGCCCGGTCCCTGGCCCGTGTCCTCCAACAACCGCCCCGGCAAGCCGTCCTCGAATCGCAGCCCGGCCAACGCCGCCGGTCCGGTGATCATCTCCAGCAACGCCCGCAACTTCGGCGCCGCCAGCGGGTAGGAACCCGCTCGCAACAGGGATTCGAGACCGACATCGATACACTGCGGATAGAAATCGGCGCGCACGGTCAGGATCGTGCGCACGTGCGGGCTTTCCGCCGCCTTGGCCAACAGGGCGACGAAGCGCCGCCGGTGCTCGTCCGCGACCAGCGTGAACAGTTCCTCGAACTGGTCGACGAACAGCAGCAGTTCGGCTGTCGGCGACTGTTGGTCCAGGACCAGTCGGGCCAGCGCGTCCAGATCGCCTCTGGCCCGCAACCGGTCGGCGATGGCGCGGCCGGTCAAGCCGTGGGATTCCAGCGACGATTCCAGCTTGGCGGCCAGCGCCAGGAACGGATCGTCGCCCAGTCCGCCGGGGGTAAACCGGACAGGAATCCACCCGGCGGGCAGGCGCGGGATGACGCCGGCCATCACCAGCGACGATTTGCCGGAGCCGGACGCGCCCACCACGGCGATAAACCGCCGAAGCGGATCGGCCAGCCGTTCCAGGAGTTCTCGAATTTCTTCGCCCCGACCGAAAAAGATGTCGGTTTCCTTAACGATGAAAGACCGCAGGCCAGGATAAGGCGGATGGGACAAAGCCGATTGCGGCGGCGCAACGGGAAGCGGGCGCGGTTCCAATACCTGGACCACGAGATCTTCGCGGTCGATGTAGCGGAGCGCTTCCGGCAATTCGTTCAGCTGCTGGCGCCGCTCCAACCATTGCCAGACCTCGCGTGGTTCGTCGCCTTGCTGGAAGCGGTCGCGCTCGCTGATTGCCACGTCGAAATAATCGGCCAGTTTCTTCCACTGGTCGCCCAGCCGGTCGCAAAACGCCAGTTTGGTTTTCCCGTCGTAAGGGGACATCCCTCGGACTCCTTCCTGGTTACGCTTTTATCTTCGGCAACTCCACCACGTCGTTCCGACCGGCTGCGATCAGCCCTTGCGGTAGTTCGCCCAGACGCCGGCGGTTTTCCGGCCATTCCCAAATACCGCAGGCTTCGTCGCCGCGCTCGAATCAGCCCGGCCGGCGAGCGCGATTTCAAAATAATCGGCTAACTTTCTGGTCCGCTTGAGCCATCCGCCGCGCGACGCTAAAAAAGGGAATTGAGCAGATTCGAGGGCGAATATTGATCGGTCAGGACGCGGGCGTCCGGGCTCCAGTCGCGCTCGGTCGAAAACAGCGGCAGGAGCCAGTCGCCGCCGAATCCAAGCGGTTTTAGTTTCTCTTCCAGAGCAACGGCATTCGCTTTGATTGCATCGAGCGGCGGCAATCCGTCCATTTTGATCAGAATGATGCGGTTTTTCAGGGCGATTCGAAGATTGTAGAAGGAGCCGAACACCGCTTGGTAGGTGGTCGATTCGTGGTGATACAGGCGGCTGCTCGAAAAGGTGTTTGCCGCCAGCACGCCATCCGGCGTCAACAAGGCTTTGACTTCGAAAAGAAATTCTTGAGTCAGCAGATGCTCGGGGATGTATTCGTGATCGAAGGCATCCAGCATGATCAAATCGTATTGCCGACCGGATTTGCCCGCGCGTTTCACGAACACCCGCCCGTCCTCCTCGAACACCTGGATCTGCGGGCTTGGGTTAAAGCCGAAGAACTGTTGCGCCACCTTCACCACCGCCGGATCGATTTCGACGATATCGATCCGGGCATCGGGAAACATCCTGGCCAGCGCCATCGGCAACACCCCTCCTCCCAACCCGATCACCAGAATCTTGCGAGGATGGGGATTCAAATACAGCGCGCCCATCATCATCCGGGTATAGGTG
>DDST01000110.1:15903-35572 GCA_002343485.1 Proteobacteria bacterium UBA2383 | reverse complement strand
CATTGAACGCAATTTAGTATGAGTTCAAAGTTGACCATTTTTCTAAAATCGAGCACCGAAACTAAAGGAACGTGATTATGTTTTCCAAGTGGAGCATTCAACTCAAATACTCCCTCACCTTTATTCTGACGCTGGCACTGATTATCGCTGGACTGTTTATTGGTATTTACAAGCTGAAAACCACTCAATTGCGCAACGAAGCCATGGCTTCGGCTGAACAGGTGATTGCCTTCCGGGCGTGGGTGGCCAACACCGGTGTAGTTTGGGTTGATCATCTAGCGCCTGGTTTCCGCGATTTTCTCGGCAAGCGGACAAATAATGACAATACGATGGAGTTTTTCTCGAAAAACCCAGCACTAGCTACTCGGGAACTATCTGAAATAGTTAGTAAAACAGCGACTCGGGCCACTTTTCGCGTCACAAGTGATGAATATCGCAATCCATCGAACGCTCCGGATCACTTCGAGAGTGATTCAATTCAGGCGTTTAAAGCCAATCAGGATGTCAAATACAACGAAGCATTCGAAAATAATTTTTACCGTTATAGCCAGCCGATCCTAGTGAAGGAATCTTGCTTGAAATGTCACGGCGATCCTAAGGATGCGCCAGCCGATGTCATCGCGAAATATGGTGATAAACGGGCTTTCGGTTACAAGGTTGGCGATGTCCGCGGCATCATCAGTGTCAAACTGCCGGACATAACCCTGATAGATGTTTTGCTGACCTTCCTCAATCCCTACACACTCGGCTTGATCGTTCTGGCGTTTCTCTTGAATTTTCTCTATACCCAACAGTCGATTATCGCGCGCCTGAAAAAATTGGCGCAGACCACCGAACGCATCGCCCAAGGCGAGTTGGATTTACCGTTGCAGGAAAATCCCGGTAGTCGCGATGAGGTCGACCATGTACAACATGCAGTTGGCTTGTTGCGCAATAGCGTTGTGGTTGCCATGAAGCGGCTTCAGAAAACCCTGTCCTAACCGGCAAGCGGAGCGTGGGAGGAAAAGGCCCACGCTTCAATTAAATCACGAGATATCATCATGTTTGAACAGTCTTTATCGCTTTCGGCCATCATTGCCCAATTGCGCAAATTATGCGAGGAAAAACAGACGGGACTTCTTTACGCTATTGAAAACGGACATTTCCTGGGCCAAATTGGCCTGCATAGGGGTGAAATTGTCTTTCTGAAAGCCCAAAAAATGCAAGGCACTGACGCAATTCCGGTCATGCTCGGCATTGAGAACGGCAGTATGGCCTTTACCAAAGGTGTATCACCACCTGCCCGGATGGTATTGCCGCCGACCGCTGACCTGTTAGCCCTTTTCGAAGGCACCAGCCCTGCTGCACCGGTGCCAACCTCTGCTCAAGCGTCCTCGCATGTTCCATTGACAGCGACGGCTAAAACCATCGTAGAGCAGACACTCAAGGAGTTTATCGGTCCCATTGCCGACTTGATCTGCGCCGATCATTTTCGCAGCGCTGTGACCTTGGCCCCTGTCATTGAGGCGTTGGCCGACGAAATTCCTGATCCACAATCGGCAACTCAATTCCGTGAGCGGGTGCGCCAGCGGCTCAACGGATAAACGCGCGCCCTCGTATTCCGGAGAACAGAGGCCGGTTTGCTTGCATGTCATTCCTTGAATTTTCCCAAAATCACCACCATTTGCTAGGGAAATAATCCTGTCACGAGAGTACCTATCAATGCGAATGGACAAGCTAACTAATAAATTTCAAATAGCCTTGAGCGATGCCCAGAGTCTGGCGGTGGGCCGCGATCATCAATTCATCGAACCGGTGCATGTGATGGCGGTCCTGCTGGACCAGGAAGGCGGCACGGTGCGGCCGTTATTGGCCCAAGCCGATGTTAATATTCACCTGCTGCGTTCGCAGTTGAATGAAGCGCTAGACCGCTTGCCACAAGTCACCGGGACGGGTGGTGATGTGCAAATCTCCAGCGCCCTGTCACGGCTGCTGAATCTAACTGACAAGCTTGCTCAACAACGCAAGGACGCCTATATCAGTTCTGAGCTGTTCGTGCTGGCGGCGCTGGAAGACAAAAGTGAGCTGGGTGCCCTGCTGCATAAAGCTGGCGCGACCAAGACCTTAGTCGAACGAGGTATCGATGCCTTGCGTGGTGGTCAGAAAGTTGAAGATCAAAATGCTGAGGATCAGCGCCAGGCGTTGGAGAGATATACCATCGATCTTACCGAACGCGCCGAGCAGGGTAAGCTCGACCCGGTGATTGGGCGCGATGATGAAATCCGCCGTACCATCCAGGTATTACAGCGCCGTACTAAGAACAATCCGGTACTGGTCGGTGAGGCAGGTGTCGGTAAAACCGCCATTGTCGAGGGGCTGGCCCAGCGTATTATCAATAGTGAAGTGCCAGAAGGTCTAAAGAATAAGCGAGTGTTGGCGCTGGACATGGGCGCGCTGATTGCTGGCGCCAAATTCCGTGGTGAATTCGAGGAACGGCTGAAGGCCGTGTTGAAGGACCTGGCTAAACAAGAGGGGCAGATCATCCTGTTTATTGACGAACTGCATACTATGGTCGGTGCTGGCAAGGCGGAAGGGGCGATGGATGCTGGCAACATGCTCAAGCCAGCGCTAGCGCGTGGCGAACTCCACTGTATCGGCGCAACCACTCTGGATGAGTATCGAAAGTATGTCGAGAAAGATGCGGCGTTGGAGCGGCGGTTCCAAAAGGTACTGGTGAATGAACCGAGTGTCGAGGACACCATTGCTATTCTGCGTGGGTTAAACGAGCGTTACGAGGTGCATCACNNTGTCGCACCGCTACATCACCGACCGCAATTTGCCGGACAAGGCGATTGACCTGGTGGACGAGGCGGCCAGCCGCATTCGTATGGAAATTGACTCCAAGCCAGAGAGCATGGATCGCCTGGAACGGCGGCTGATTCAGCTTAAGATCGAACGAGAAGCTTTGAAAAAGGAAAGCGATGAAGCGTCTAAAAGGCGATTGGATCTGCTGGAGCAGGAAATCGGCCGGCTGGAGCGCGAGTATCACGATCTAGAAGACATCTGGAAGGCGGAGAAACTAGCGTTGCACGGTTCCGCTCAGGTGAAGGAGGAATTGGAACGGGCGCGGCTGGAATTAGATGCGGCGCGGCGTGCCGGCGATCTAGCGCGCATGTCAGAATTGACCTATGGCCGTATCCCGGATTTGGAGCGCCGGCTAAATCAGGCTACCGCTGCTGAGACCAGTGAATTTAAATTGTTGCGCAATAAGGTCACGGATGAGGAAATTGCCGAGGTCGTTTCCAAATGGACGGGTATTCCTGTTGCCAAGATGCTCGAAGGTGAGCGCGACAAGTTGCTGCGGATGGAGGAAGCTATTCAGCAACGAGTGGTGGGCCAGAATGAGGCCGTCAAAGCGGTTTGTGACGCGATTCGCCGTTCCCGCGCAGGCCTGTCCGATCCCCATCGGCCTAATGGTTCATTCCTGTTCCTTGGCCCCACCGGGGTCGGCAAGACTGAATTGTGCAAGGCCTTGGCCGCGTTCTTGTTTGACACGGAAGAGGCGATGGTGCGAATCGATATGTCCGAGTTTATGGAAAAGCACTCGGTGGCGCGGATGATCGGTGCACCGCCCGGCTATGTCGGTTATGAGGAAGGCGGTTATCTGACCGAGGCAGTGCGGCGGCGTCCCTACAGCGTGATTTTGCTGGACGAGATCGAGAAGGCGCATCAGGATGTGTTCAACGTGTTACTCCAAGTGCTGGATGATGGGCGGTTGACCGATGGCCAGGGACGCACCGTGGATTTTCGCAACTGCGTAGTGGTGATGACCTCCAATTTGGGTTCGCAGTTGATTCAGGAGTTGGCAGCGCAAAATAACTATCCGCTGATGAAGAGCATGGTCATGGCGCAGGTGGCGGAGCATTTCCGTCCGGAGTTTGTAAACCGGATTGATGAAGTTGTGGTGTTCCATCCGCTAGGCCGGGAGCAGATTCGCGCTATCGCCGATATTCAGATCGGTTATCTACGGCACCGGCTGAGTGACCGGCAAATGGGTTTGGAAGTGAGTGCGGCGGCTTTGGATAAATTGGGCGAAGCAGGGTTCGATCCGGTTTACGGAGCGCGGCCCTTGAAACGGGCAATCCAGCAGGAGTTGGAGAATCCTTTGGCGCGGCAAATTTTGGCTGGGGAGTTTGGGCCAGGCGATATAGTGGCGGTCGATGCAAGCCAGCAGGATCGGCTGGTGTTCAGCAAAGGTAGCGAGGTTCGATTGGAGAAGTAAGGGCCTACTGGCATAAGACCCGCTCTAGCGGCGGGTTTTATGCGGGATCAATGAGTTTCAGGCTGGCACAGGTAAAGCAGCCCGCAACTTCTTCAATGCGTTGTTTTCCAGTTGCCGGACGCGCTCGGCAGAAATGTTGTACTCAGCGGCCAATTGGTGCAGGGTCGGTTTAGCCTCACTCAGCCAGCGGCGTTGCACGATATCCCGGCTGCGTGAGTCCAGTATTTGCAGCGCTTCACCCAGTTGGCCGACTGCTCGCTCATCCCAATCATCGCGTTCCAACGCCTCTGCGGGATTGGCTTGCTCATCACGCAGATACGCAGCGGGCGCGAAGTTTTCCGCATCATCATCGCCATCGGTTTCCGGGAATGGATCGAACGATACGTCATAGCCATTGAGCCGGGATTCCATTTCCAACACATTGTCAGGGCTGACTCCAAGTTCGTGTGCCACGGTGTTGACTTCCTCGCGATTTAGCCAACCCAGGCGTTTTTTCGAGCTACGCAGCTTGAAGAACAGTTTGCGCTGCGCTTTGGTGGTGGCAACCTTGACGATCCGCCAGTTGCGCAGGATAAATTCATGAATTTCCGCCCGGATCCAGTGGACAGCAAACGAGACCAGCCGGACACCATGCGCTGGATCGAAACGCCGGACCGCTTTCATCAGGCCAATGTTGCCTTCTTGAATCAGATCAGCCAGCGGCAAGCCGTAGCCGAGGTAACCACGGGCGATATGCACCACGAAGCGCAGATGAGCCACAATCAGGCGTTGTGCTGCCGCTAGATCGTTGCGTAGCCGCAAACGCTGGGCCAGTTCCTGCTCTTCTTCGGTGCTCAGCATCGGTGTCCGGTTGACCGCCTGGATGTAGCTTTCCAGGTTGCCTACCGGCGCCGGCAAGCTCTCAATGCGGGGAACCAGCGCAGTCGTTGTCATCGTCATTTACTCCTCCCGTCGATTCATTCAATCTAATGCTATTTTAGCACTCGTATCCATAGAGTGCCAAATTTAAGAGAGGTTCCTTCATTGGGCTTGCCGGTTTAATCGACAGCTTCTTCAGCTAGCAGCGCGGCGACAAATTCAGTAGCGTCGAATGCGCGTAAGTCCTCAATGCCTTCGCCAACACCGATGAAGCGAATCGGTAGGCCTAACCGGCGAGCGATAGCGAACACAATCCCGCCCTTGGCGGTACCGTCAAGCTTGGTCAGGATCAGGCCAGTCACACCAACTGCTTCGTGGAATTGAACAGCCTGGCTCAGGGCGTTCTGGCCGGTGCTGGCGTCTACCACCAGCAGCACCTCATGCGGGGCAGTGGGGTCCACCTTACCGATAACCCGCTTGATTTTTTTTAATTCTTCCATCAGGTTTGACTGGGTATGCAGACGGCCGGCAGTGTCGGCGATCACTACATCCACTTTACGGGCGCTGGCGGCTTGAATCGCGTCATAGATAACCGAGGCGGCGTCGGCATTATTTTTCTGGGCGATCACAGGGATTTGATTGCGTTCGCCCCAGACTTGCAGCTGCTCAACAGCGGCGGCGCGAAAGGTGTCTCCGGCAGCCAGTAGTACCGAGTGTCGCTCGGTTTGCAGCCATTGCGCCAGCTTACCAATGGTGGTGGTTTTGCCAACGCCATTGACTCCAATCACTAGGATTACGTAGGGGCGGGATTCACTCGGTTGCCAGGGCTGTTGACAGGGCGCGAGGATCGCCAATAGTTCATCATGTAAGGACTGGAGCAGGGCCGGCACATCGTTCAATTGTTGACGGGAGACTCGGTCGGTTAACCGGCGGATCAGGTGATGGGTCACGTCTACACCAACGTCAGCCAGCAGCAGGCGGCTTTCCAGTTCTTCTAGCGCCTCATCGTCTAGTTTTCGTCCGATGAACAGATGGGCTAAACCGGAGACCAATCCCTGGCGAGTACGCCGCAACCGGTCTCGCAGTTGAGCGAAGCGTTCCGGTTTCGGTCTGACGGCTTCGGCAGCCTCTTCAGATACGTGTTCTTTGCGAAAGGACGGGAAACGGATTGGGCGATTCAATACCTCGAATAGACTGGTTTTTTTGTGTTCTGAGGCTTCAGCAGTGTGGGGTGGGTTGGTGAGATCATATTTAGGGTCGGTCATAGGGTGATCCAAAAGGGTTAGCGCAGTGATTACAGTGTCTAAGCGCGGTCAGCAGTTGTGTCAGAGGCGGCTTTAAATGCAACGATCCTTATCGCCTTTCTTATCGCATTTGCTTAAATAATGAGGTACTGAAGGTGGTGAGGTCAGCATTGTTAATGCGCTTCTCAATATCGCTATATTCCATTATACTAATCTGCCAAATTTCTGGAAGATAACAGGATTTATGGCGCGGAATGAGTGGATCGGCCTGGAGCAGGACCCTGCCGTTGCTGGTAACCCTCCGGTGAGTATCCTGATCACTCGTGATGAGGATATTGAAAGAGCTTCTCGCTCGATGAAGGCGATGTCGCATCCGTTGCGTCTCAAGATCTTATGTACGCTGGGCAATCGGGAATTCAGCGTTCAAGATATCGTTGAACAAGTTGGTACCTCCCAAAGCAATATTTCTCAACACTTAGCGATTCTGCGCGATAAAGGCATTCTAGCTTGCCGTAAGGACGCCAACCGGGTTTATTATCGGGTGGGAGACGCCCGGACGCTGCGCTTGATTGAAATGATGCGAGATGTTTTCTGTATGCGAAATGCGTAGTGCTGGTTTGCGGTCGGTGAGTATAGGTGTTTACCCCTTCCTGCCATTCCTCAATGTAAAGGAAGAGGGGAGGCTATAAGCGATTTACTGAGGTTTTTTATGAACAGCGAACGAATTATTCGAATCATGGCTGGGGCTTTCGTCCTGATTTCCCTGCTACTAGGTGCCCCGGCCAGTCCACTCTATCACAGTAGCTATTGGTTGTGGTTTACCGCTTTTGTCGGGCTGAACCTGTTTCAGAGCGGCTTTACCCGATTCTGCCCTGCAGAATTGATTCTCTGGAAGCTGGGCGTCAAGAGCGCAGGTGACCAGGCTGGTTGTGCGACGCGTTGAGAAAGCTGACCTCATGAGTGATTTTACTGAATTTGCTTTGCAGAACTGGTTGTTATTCGCGGCAGCGTTTGCCATTTTAGGGATGTTGCTGGGCAGTGAGATTCTGCGCCGGATGCGTGGAATCACTACCGTCAATGCGACTGAAGCACTGCGCTTGATTAACGACAAGGAAGCTTGGATTGTGGATATTCGTGATGCTGCAGAATACAAAAGCGGCCACATTCCACAGGCCCGGCATATCCCATCCGCGGCGCTTAAGGACCGGTTAGATGAATTGATCAAAGCGGGTGATAAACCGGTCATTGTCTATTGCCGCAGTGGCGCCGCCGCGCAATCAGCATGCGCCTTGCTCAAGAAGAATGGTATGGTTAATGTGTATAGCTTGAGTGGCGGCCTGTCCGCTTGGCAGGAAGCCAGTCTGCCAATCAGCCGCAAGAAAGCCTGAATCCTAAAATACAAGCTCAAGTTATAATGCTATGTTAAATATTGTTATTTATACATCTAACTATTGTCCATATTGCCGCCGGGCGCGAGCGTTGCTGGATAGTAAAGGTGTGCATTACACAATTCTAGATGTGGATGCTAATCCACGTTTATGGGATGAAATTATCAAACGTACTGGATGCGACACTGTGCCGCAGATATTTATTGGTGACCGGCATGTTGGTGGCTGCGACGATCTGTTCGACTTGGAGCGAAAAGGTGTGCTGGAGCCATTATTGGAGAGCCTAATCCCCGAAACCTTGAATCGCTAGGGGTGCATTCCTGCAGTTCTTGCTGCGTAGTAACCAGGCCGAAGGCCGAAGATTAAAGCCGGATACCCCGCAGCTTGCTGCGAGGCTGGCTTTATTCTGATCTCTGAAAATCTCTCAACACAAGGCAATTTGCATGAGCGAACAACAAACCCCGCAACAGCATTTCGAAATCCAGAAAGTCTATTTGAAGGATGTATCGTTGGAGACGCCTAATTCTCCAGCAATCTTCACTGAGCAGTGGCAGCCGCAGACCGAGGTGCGTTTGGAAACCAGCGCTACGCCTCTGACCGAAGATCTTTTTGAATCGGTGCTGACCCTGACAGTGACCGCAAAAATGGGTGACCGGACCGCCTATCTAGCTGAAGTAAAGCAGGCAGGCTTATTCACCCTGCGGGGTTTCGATGAACAACAAAAAGGACATATGCTGCATGCTTTTTGCCCAAATATTCTATTTCCCTTTTCACGTGAGGAATTGGCTTCGCTGATCGGCAAGGGCGGGTTTCCAGCGCTATTGCTCAATCCTATTAACTTTGATGCACTTTATCTTCAACGCTTGCAGCAGCAGCAAGCGCAGGCGGCAGCCCCTTCAATGCCGCATTAACCTCTTCTGGTTGCTGCTTAAATTGGCATGATGTTGTCTGCGACGGTCACAGTATTGGGTGCCGGTTCCTGGGGAACGGCTTTAGCGTTGTTGCTAGCGCGTAATGGCCACGCGGTGCGTCTGTGGGGCCATGATCCGCAGGAAGTCGCGCCGCTTCAGCAGGAACGGGAAAACCGCCTGTATTTGCCTGGTATCCCCTTTCCAGCATCGCTAGCGGTGGGCGTTGATCTAGAGGTGGCGGTCGCCGATGCAGACTGGGTGCTGTTGGCGACGCCGAGTCATGCTTATCGGGCGACGCTGAAACGTCTACGCTCTGTGTTGCAGACCACTACCGGTCTGGCCTGGGCCACTAAAGGCCTGGAACCAGGCAGTGGTCAATTTCTGCATGAAGTCACCATAGAGGTATTGGGTGAGTGCTGGCCGATGGCAGTCATTTCCGGACCCAGTTTTGCTGGTGAAGTTGCCCGGTGCCAGCCGACGGCCGTCACTGTCGCTGCACGCAGCGCAGACCATGCGCACAAGGTTGCGAGGTTGCTGCATGGCTCTAATATGCGTGCTTATACTAGCACTGACATCATCGGTGTTGAGTTGGGAGGTGCGGTCAAGAATGTGTTGGCCATTGCCACCGGTATCGCCGATGGATTAGGTTTCGGCGCTAACGCCCGGGCCGCACTGATCACGCGCGGGTTGGCAGAAATGACCCGGTTAGGGCTGGCTGCCGGTGGCCAGCGTGAAACATTCATGGGGCTGGCTGGTGTTGGCGATTTGGTGTTGACTTGCACCGACAACCAGTCACGCAATCGCCGTTTTGGATTGGCAATCGGTCGAGGCGAAACGGCCAGTGCAGCGTTTGCGGCGATCGGTCAAGTAGTAGAAGGGGCAGCAACAGCGCGGGAAGCCTTGCGGCTGGCCCAGGCTTATGATGTGGAGATGCCAATTACCGAGCAAGTGGATCGGGTGCTGCATCATGGTCAGGATCCGCGCCGGGCAGTAGAGGTTCTGCTGGCGCGGGATCTGAGATCCGAGGTGGCTTGATCGTCAGAGGTGATTAGGTCAAACAATCATCCACCAGGGGCCGGTGTTGTGCGTCAGTTTCCCGATCTCTGCCAGAGTAGGCTTGCGGCCAGTGCTTTTTCACTACTGAGCTGTCGCTGGCCAAGGCGTGACAGGTATTCAGTACCGGTGGTATCTCCCGTTCAGCAGGCGGCTTGGCGTCTTCTTCGTCATAGCGCTGGCCGTAGACCGTTTGGAAAAAAGTAGTGGCTACCGGCCCTAATAGCTCAGTCATATGCGTACAGCCACTCACTCCGCCAAATAGCTCTCTAAGCTTGAGTGACCATCCGGGGCCAATTTGTATCCCAGTTAGCTTTTGGTAGCGGGCGGTGATGGCCGGGCAAAGCCCAAACGGTGCACCATCGGTGCAGGCCTCGACATGGCGAATGACGAAATCATGATCCACTGTCAGGCGAATCGACATATCGTGCAAGGGTTCTCCGGCTTGGATGGCGCCACCACGATCTTCATTAGGAAACGTATAGGTCTTGGTATCAACCATCTGCCCTTCGATTTCCCACCAACCATCATCTCGCTGGAAACCCTGGCACTGGATAACTCGTTGGTGTAGCAAACGGCGTGGAATGGCAGGAGAAAGCGGCATGAGATTCTCTTGTTGGATGCTTAAAGTTCAATTCAATCGAACGCCCCACTCATGATGCGTACCAACCGGTCGTCTAACTGAGCGATAACTGCATGCTTTTGGTCAGAGTTATAGTCCCACCAGCCAGCAATTTCATCCAAGGTGCGGTAGCAACCTTCGCACCACTGGGTTTTAGGGGCGATGACACAAACTCCTACGCAGGGAGAAGGGGGGTCATTCAGCGGGGACGAATCATTGGTAGTCATGTAGCTTATTGAATGTTAGAGCAGACCACCAGAGATAGCGGTCCCGCTGGATGGTTACAAGCTGCCATCATAGCGCTTCCAGGAGGAATGAATCCATGCATGATTAAATAATATCGATCAAAAAGGGGGGTGAGCCGCGAAGACTGGGGAAGATGGTTATGGGATCATCGAGTGTGCTTATTATTTGAAGCACGCGCTAACGCGCTTTGGCCGGACGGTGGCAAACTGGCCCTCGATCCTGTGGTGGTGTAAACCTCCCTCTCGTCTTCACGGCTACCCCGGCTTGATCGGGAACATCATTCCGGGCTGTTTCCAAAGCGGCCCTGGCTCGACATCCAAACAATCTTAAAATAGCTAGGAACTTTCCTACTCGTAAATAGGGATAAACCCTGATTGTTATTAAGGGATTCATGTGAGGTTTCCGATAAGCTTCGACCGATGTAAATTTTAATGTAAAGTCTTGCGGTTTAAGCTTGTCTGGACAGGTTGCCGGGTTTAACCTTTACTTTGCAAACGAAGGGAGGAAGGGCTGGCCATTCAGGCTGGCGCTTTTGATCCGCACTTCTCGTGTGGCTTACTGAATCAAACTGAACGAACGACTCAGGAGGGAGTGTCATGTTGTCGTATGAAGATTGTGTGGAATTAAGTGACCTGACCGAAGAGGAGATTACGGCTATTGCCGAGCACGAGCATCTGCCGGAAATGGCCGCTCTGGAGATGGGCAGTTATCTGATACATACTCCGGAAGGTGTTCCAATGATCAAGCGCATTATCCTGGACGATATCGAGGAAGAGCGTCGCCGCGGGCATAATGAGAAAGCTGTGCAGTTAAAACTGGTGCTTAAGCACTTTATCGATACTCATCCGAAAAATCCTGCCAAGTCCTGATGATTTCTTCATAATGAATCGGGTCTCGTTTCCTCTCGGATTGAAGAGAGGTTATAAGTGTTCCGGTCAAAAGGCGCAGATGCATCGATGCCCTCCTCCACAGGGGGAGGGTTGAAATGGGTGAGCAGTTATATTCAAACCGGATCTTCATCTCGATCCAGTCGAGCCAGCAATGCTTGGACCTCGGCCAAGCCGGCCCGCCGCATAGGCCGGCCATCGACTGGACTGAGCGGCGCCTCCCGCTCAGAGAGAGGCGTAAGCACTGTGAGATTGAGATCATGGTTGCCCATGCCGAAACGAAAGACCGGCAGGCAAGCAGAGTCACCATTGCTCAGCTTCAGCCGATGATCGGCGGCTTTAAACGGGATACGATGCTCCATCAGAAACAGAGCGACCTCTTGGGGCGTGTCGGCAAACAAGTGCAATTGAATGTCAGCACTAGGGCCAGCCGTTCCGCTCAAAACCGAGCCAACCAGCCGTGGCCGGAATCGCGCCAAAAAACGCATGGCATCCAGCGCCGCTTCCCGCAGATCGCGCAACCGCAATGCCTGGCGATCTGCATGGAACAATCGTTGGTGATTGAACAATGCCTGTTCAATTTCGCGGTTATCTGGCAGCAACGCTTTATTGGCGATCGCCAATCGCAGTGCTGCCTTGCGCTTGGCAGTCCGGAAGTCGGGGATACCTTCATCGGCCATCAGCCGGGCGCATTCCTGAGCCAGCAGGATTCTTACTCGTTGGGCATCACGGCGATGATGAGCCATGGACGGACTCCAAAAGGTAGGATAACAGAGCGAGAATCAGTATTAAATCTATAACAATATCAATATTGCCAAAACGGTGAGTCATAGTCTCCATTCCATGGAAAGCAATTAAATAATATTTTAATGGTTATTTAATTTTGGCAGGTATCGGAGTGATTAGAGACTACAGCGCTTAAAGGTCAATTTTCCGGTACTGGATACTGGGCATTTGCTATATTAAATAAGATTCGGGTTTGATTTCGTCCACTCTGATTAGTTGAAGGAAGGGTAACTTGGCTCTGTTCAAGCGTAAAGAACCCATGTTGGGTATCGATATCAGCCCCTCGGCAGTCAAGGTTGTTGAATTGAGCCGTTCCGGGGCGCGATTCCGGGTCGAGGCGTTTGCCATCGAGCCCCTTGGTGAAGGCATGTTGGAGGACCGCAATCCGGTTGATCCGGAAGCGGTGGGTGAGGTTATTAAACGAGCCTGCCGTGCTGCGGGCACACGGACACGTCGCGCTGCAGTGGCAGTGCCCACGTCCAGTGTCATCACCCGTACCGTTCCAATGCCGGCCGAGTTTACGGAAAGCGACATTGAGGTCAATATTTCTATCGAAGCATCGCAATATATTCCCTATCCCACCGAGGAAATCTATCTGGATTTTGAGGTGAAAGGGCATTCGCAAGCCAGCAGCGAGATGCAGGATGTGATGTTGGTGGCGACCCGTAAGGAAAATGTGGATAGCCGTGAAGCTGCTCTTAAGGAAGCCGGTCTGACGCCAGTGGTCGTCGATGTAGAAGGTTATGCTTTGGAGAACAGCTTGGGGCTGATCATGGATAGTCTTCCATCCGGTGGGGAGAACAGTGGGCTGAATTTGAGCAAGGGACGTGAGGGGTTGACGGCTCTGATGGACATTGGGGCATCTGTTTCTAATCTATATATCTTGCAGGGAAATCAGACTGTTTTTAGTCGTGAGCAAGGTTTTGGCTGCGATCAGCTTACCCTCCGGGTTGCGGAAGCTTATGGTCTTTCTCGAGAGCAGGCGGAACGCGCCAAGCGCTCTGGTCAGGTGGCTGAAGATTTCGCTGAGACAATCCTCGAACCGTTCAAACAAATGCTGGCTGAACAGATCGGGCATACTCTGCAATTCTTTTTTTCCGCCGATCTCTATGTCTCAGGCCGCTATACTGTGAACAATATTGTTCTGATTGGGGGCGGGGCCATGATTATGGGGCTGGACCGGGTGGTAGCCGATGTTTTGGGGATTACAACAATGGTAGCCAATCCCTTCAGGAACATGGGCAGTGCTTCGCGGGTGAACAGCAGCGCCCTATTGCGTGATGCGCCCTTGCTGGCAGTGGCCAGCGGGTTGGCCCTGAGGAGTCTCGACTGATGATGCGCATCAATTTATTGCCTTGGCGTGAAGCACGCCGCCTTCAACGCCAGCGTGACCTGATTGGGATATTAGTGGGGGTAGCTCTGGTCACCTGCGGTATCGTATTCATGGGTTACACTGAGATCGATAACCGCATCGAGTTTCAGAGGGAGCGCAACGAGTATCTGCGCGGTGAGATCGCCCGGCTTAAGAAAGCGGCTGAGGAACTAGCGGAATTGCAAAAAGCCAGATCTCGTTTGGTGGATCGCATCAATGTCATCCAGAAATTGCAGACAAGCCGTCCTGGTATGGTGCGGATGTTAGATGAATTGGTACGTCTACTACCGGAGGATATTTTCCTCATGTCATTCAAGACGTTGGACAATCGAGTGACGCTTAATGGCACGGCGCGTTCCGATTTGATCATTTCTGAGTTTATGCGGGATATCAAAGCATCGCAATTGTTCGGCGAGCCAGTGTTGCAGATTATTCAAACCAGAGATGTAAACAACATACAAGCTCGAGTCTTCGAATTGAGTATTCCGCTTAAACTGAGCACAGATCAGGCGGGAGGCAAGACATGAACCTGTCCGAAATCAACCTGAATGACATTGATCTTCGCGAAGCGGGTGATTGGCCGTTAGCGGGTCGGCTGGTACTGGTGGTGTTGGTCATTGCCGCCGTGCTGGGTGCCGGTTATTACTTTTTTATCAGCGATCAGCTTCAACAGTTGGAGACGGTGAAGAACGAGGAACAGAAGCTGCGGCAGGAATTTATCGAAAAGCAGCGAGTGGCGGCCAACCTGGAGGCGTTTCGAGCACAGTTAGCGGAAATGGAGGAGAAATTGGGCGAGATGTTACGGCAATTGCCCACTGGTACTGAAATGCCGGATTTACTGGATGATGTCTCAAATACGGGTAAGCAAAATGGCCTGGAATTTGAACTCTTCAAACCTGAGCCTGAACAACCCCGGGATTTTTATGCGGCCAAGCCGATTACGATCAAGGCGAAGGGGACTTATCATCAGTTTGGCGCATTCGTCAGCGGGGTAGCGGCGCTGCCACGCATTGTAACACTGGAAAGTGCGACCTTGGCGGGGTTGGGTAACAAGGGCAAGCGCGGTGCAAAAAATCAGGAACCGGTAGACATCCAGGCGACTTTGCAGACTTATCGCTACATGGATGATAGGAGCGCGCCAGTGGCGGAGAGCCCACAGAAGAAGGGAGCGCGTAGCAAATGAAGATGCGTTTGAAGTCTCTCTCCTGCTTTGTGGGAGAGAGTAGGGGAGAGAGGACTTATTATATAGCCTTGGCGTTGGCATTAAGTGTATTGACTGGTTGCGCCGAGCGGGACATGAGTGACCTGCGCGGATTTGTGGAGACCACCAAGCGCACCACGCCGATTAGGAAGCCTGATCCACCGCCGGTCATCGAGCCTTATCAGCCGTTTGCCTACACTGCTCAAGGATTGAAAGATCCATTTTTAATATCGCCATTTGCTGAAGAGCAGGAGATAGGAGATATAGCGGATCAACCTGTAGCACCGGATGGCAGCTATACAGGGGTTCGACCAGACCCAAATCGGGTGCGGGAGGAGCTGGAGAAGTATTCGCTGGGTTCACTCAAGATGATGGGGACGGTGCGAATGGGCGGCACCGATGAATTGTGGGCGCTGGTTTTGGCGCCTGACAATGTGGTGCATCGGGTACAGAAAAACAATTACCTGGGCACCAATCACGGCAAAATCATCAATATCAGCGAGCAGCGAGTCGATCTGAAGGAGATCGTTCCGGATGGTCCCGGGCGCTGGCAGGAGCGGGAATCGTTTCTGTCGCTGACCCAATGATTGAGGGGGGAATATCATGATAAGCAGGTCCATGAGCCAAGGCCAAGGCGGCCAGCAGTTGGTTGAGGGGAGGTTACCGCCAGGATGGGTAGCGTTAATCTGGATTTTTGGATTGGTGCTGTCGCTGTTAATCGGTGGCTGGAACAACGCTTGGGCGGCGCCGCCAGATGCCGGGCGGCAGCCAATTCTGCAGGCGGTGGATATTAGTCCATTGGCGGGCAATCGGTTGCAACTCCGCTTCCGGTTATCGGAACGGATCGATGCACCACCGAGTAGTTTCACAATCAATGAGCCGGCGCGCATCGTGCTGGATTTTTTGGATACTCGCAATGGCTTGGCGACACGCCAGCAGCCGATCAATGTTGGGGTAGCAGAGAAAATTAGTGTCCTGGAAGGGGCAGATCGGACCCGAGCTTCACTGAATCTGAGCCGGTTGGTGCCTTATAAGATGGAAGTGCGAGGGGATGCGGTGATTCTGACTCTGGAAGGGGCTGGAACGTCGGCTCGGAAAACACCGGTGCCAACCCCGGCTGGATCGGTGGCGGCCTCCGCGCCGAAGCGCAGTGAAGCGCCAGTATCCTTAGCCCCCCGTAGTGTGAGTGATGTGGGTTTCAAGCGTGGGCCAGCCGGACAAGGGATCATTACAATCAAGTTATCGAGCGCCAGCACGGCAGTGGATGTGCGTCAGGAAGGTAATCAGATTGTAGCGGATTTCCAGAATGCAAAACTGCCGCGCGATCAGCAACGACGGTTGGATGTGACTGATTTTGCTACACCAGTGACTACAATTGAAGCACTCAACCGAGGTGATAATGCGCGATTAAGCATCCAGCCGATTCCGCCTTTCGAGTATCTGGCTTATCAGGCTGATGATCTGTATGTGATCGAAGTGCGCCCGCCGCAACGGTCCACCGAAGAGGATGAGCGTGAAGCGGCGCTTGATCCGTCCAAGAAGAAATATAAAGGTGATCTGCTGTCGCTCAATTTCCAAGATATCGAGGTCCGGGCGATCTTACAAATCTTGGCGGATTTCACGGGCTTGAATATTGTGGTTAGTGATTCAGTAAAAGGTAATTTGACGCTGCGCTTGCAGAATGTGCCCTGGGATCAAGCACTGGATATCATTATGCGCACCAAGGGTCTGGCCATGCGTCAGAATGGCAATGTGATCTTTATTGCGCCGACCGAGGAAATCGCGGCGCGCGAGAAGCTGGATCTAGAGTCGCGCAAGACGGTGGAAGAGTTGATTCCGCTGCGTACTGAGCTGATTCAGGTCAATTACGCCAAGGCAGCGGAAATGGCGAAACTGCTCAAGAGTCAGGATAAGGATAAGAGCAGCATACTGTCCGTACGTGGCACAGTCGAGACTGATGAGCGAACCAATACTTTGATCGTCAAAGACATACCTGACAAAATGGCCGAGATCCGGGATTTGGTGGCGCAACTTGATAAGCCAGCCAAACAGGTCATGATCGATTCGCGAGTAGTTATCGCCAGCAATGATTTTAGTCGAGATCTAGGCGCACGATTTGGTGTGTCAGGCGTCAGTGCAACTGGCGATGGTCGAGTAAATACCGTGAGCGGCAATGTAAATTCAACCGGTGCTATTATCGATAGTGCTGTGGCTAATCTGACTGGTACCGGGCAGCCTTTCCCTGTTGCTGTGCCGCCGTTACCTGATCGGCTTGGGGTCAACCTGCCTGTCGGAGGTCCGAGCATCGCTTTTGCGATTTTGGGGGCGGATTATTTGGTCGATTTGGAGCTTTCGGCACAGCAAGTTGAAGGTAATGCTGAGATCGTTTCAAATCCGCGAGTGGTGACTGCTGATCTAAAGAAGGCTGTTGTTTTGCAGGGCCGGCAAATCCCATACTCCACCGTTAGTCAATCAGGTACTAATGTTGAGTTTAAGGACGCCTTCCTGAAGCTAGAGGTAACTCCGCAGATTACACCGGATGACCGGATTCGTATGGATCTCAAGGTCTCCAAGGATGACCCGGGCGCTATCGTAGCGACAGCGACAGGGCCACAGGTCAGCATTGACAAGCGTGAGGTCGAAACTCAGGTCTTGGTAAATAACGGAGAAACAGTCGTATTGGGTGGGGTCTTCGAGCAAAGCAAAGGAGATAATGCCACGAAGGTGCCATTGCTCGGTGATGTGCCGTTGCTGGGTTATTTATTCAGGACCACTTCTAAAACGGCTACTAAGCGTGAACTCTTAATCTTCGTCACGCCGCAGATTTTGAAAGAGGGGAAAGTGGAATAGTCGCGTGGCCACTCCCTCCAGCCTTCCCCCGCTAGGGGGAGGGGTTTTTTGTTGAGTAGGGAGCGAGGCAAGGGCAGTAGTAACGCCGGATATCCAGATTTTCCAATAAACGATGAATGTGTGTTTTGGGGAGTTAAGCCATGCAACTACTGATAAGCAGGCTAAGAAATTTAACTGAATGGTTTTTGCTGACCATCTTGTTAATGGTTGGCGGGGGGATGGGCGAAGTCCTTGCCCAAGGTTTTACCAATCCGGGTGGTGGCAGTGGCGGCTTTACCGGTCGGCCGCTCATTACCGTCGAACTTTATGTGAACGACACAGTGACGGGCGAATCAGTTACCAGCACTCGTGTTCCGGTCAATCTGGCTGGCATTGGAATTAATCCGGGTTTGCCTTACACACGCACGCTGACGGCGATTGCCAAGCAGGATGGACGGTTGTTTGCTACCAGTATTCAACTGGATCTGGCGCCGACGCTGGCATCGGGTGCGTTATTCGATCCTGAGGATCCGACCCAAGGGTTTCGCAGTTTGCCACTGGAAGACACCAGCGGTATTGCCACCGCTTTTTTCCTTGCCTCCTCGACACCGGGCATCGTCACCATTACCGCTTCGGCACAGGATCCGAACACCGGGCAACGGGTGAGTGCCAGTATTCAAATCGAGGTGTATAACGAGGTGCGTCCGCCGGCTGCGGTTACCTTTACTGGACCGTATGTTAATGCCGTGCTGGCTGGTCAATCGCGCTTTGGCGATCCGCTGATCCAGGATGGTTCCTACAGCCGGGTGATTAGCGTGGTGGTCAATGATATCAATGGCAACCCGACGAATCCAAATACACAGGTCAATTTCTATCTGATTGATGGCCCTCTTACGGGGTATCCCAGTAACCCGGGTTCATTTTTTGTCGCGGGTTCTAATGGTGAACCATTCGAGGGGCAGTTTTGGTTCAGTGCGTATAATCCAAATGGGAATTTTGTCAGCAAAGGCGTGCGGCCTTATGATCGGCTGGTGCTCGATGGCCGGCAGACTGAGCAAGACCCATTACCGAATAATTACTTTCATACCGGTGTATGGGTTGTTGAGCGCGTAGTGAATCAGACTGCGCTAACTATTCTCCCACCGCCGCAAGGTAGAGCTTTTAATGCGAATGGGACTGATAATGGTTCCACCGTGCCGTACATAGTGGGCCGTGCCCAGAATGCTGCTGTGTTGTCGCCCGCCTTTACGAATTTGGATGGCGTTGCCAGCACGACCTTGACATATCCGGTGTGGCGGATTGGCCAGACAGCGGTGGTGGTAGCCTGCGTTGCCAATACGGATGTATGCGGGATTCTGAATATGTGCGACCGCAACGGCGCGAATTGCGGATCGGTCTATCTGGGGGTGACGAATGGTTCTGACCGGGAACTGACGGCCTCGGCGCTGACGCTTGGGCCGAACCGGAGCACTGACGTGCGATTGTGTCTGCGGGATGTGAATTTCACCCCGTTGCCCGCTACTGAGATCCGCTACCACATTGGTTCCACGGGGCCGGCTACAGTGACCATTGACGGCGTGGCGGGTAATGAAGGTACGGTGCTGACCGGTGGGGATGGTTGTGCGTTGGTGGATATCACCAGCAGTGGGCAACCGCTGGGTGGATTGGAAATTGAGATTGAATTTACGGCTGATTATGTGACTGCTCCAGTCAAGATCACGATTAAAGCGCCAGGGCCGGGCAAGATGGATGGCTTCTTCAATTGTGAGTTCGAGCTTGATGTAGGCACTGCTGTGTGTGAGGGTGTTCTGCGGTTGACTGACGATGAGTTGACGCCGATTGAGGGAGAATTGATTGTCTTGGGGGATGGTTTTAAGGCAGGAGGCCCCTTCACGCTGACCTTTGATCCGGCTGAGGGTGTATTCGGTAAGACCAATGAAGAAGGTTTGGTGAATGTCAATCTGGAGCTTGGTGGCCCCGGCGAGTATGAATTCCCCTTCAAGACCGCAGC
>DDST01000110.1:0-15839 GCA_002343485.1 Proteobacteria bacterium UBA2383 | reverse complement strand
TGCGGGGCAATTAGGCCGGCCGTATAGTGCGGTGTTGCAGGCAATAGGTGGGGTGCCACCGTATGTCTTTTCACTGTTGTCGGGATCATTGCCGCCAGGTTTGGGCTTGAGCGCGAATGGCGCAATCAGTGGGACACCGACCCAAATAGGTTCCTTTAGCTTTGTGGCGCAGGTGCGGGACAGCCAGGATTTGTTGGGTTTCGCGGCTTTCACCATCGTCATTGGCAATCAAACCCCGTTGACTTTAGCTTTGGCTCCGGCAACAGGGGCCGTGGGGGTGCCTTACAGCGGGCTGGTGAGCGCCACGGGTGGTACTTCGCCCTATTTCTTTCAGCGAGTTGCTGGCGCTTTGCCGGATGGCTTGGCGCTGAATGTTAACGGCACCATATCGGGGGTACCCACCAAGGTTGGCGCTTTTGCGGTTTCGATTCAGGGCACGGATGGCAATGGCGCGACTGGGACGTTGAATACGACCATCACCATCAACAGTACCTCGCCAGTCACTGTGAACTTGAACCCGTCGGCGCCGGCAGCGATTGTCGGGCAATTTTTCAGTGCAGTGCTAACAGCCACTGGAGGGACGCCGCCGTATACCTTCGTCAGGACTGCGGGTAGCTTACCGCCTGGGGTAACGCTTGATACGAACGGTACATTGTTGGGTGTCCCAACGGTGCCAGGAGCTTTTGTCGCCACCTTCCAGGCAACTGACCAGCTAGGGATCGTTGGGAAGCTCACGAGCACGATCAATGTCAGTTCAACTGCTGTGGCGGGAATCGATGCGACCGGATTCCCGCTGACGGGGGCTTTGGGCGTACCGTACAGCGGTGTGTTGAAAGCAACCTTTGGTACGGCTCCGTATACATGGACTTTGGTGGCGACCAGTCCTCCAGGGGTAGTACCGCCAGGCTTGACAGCTTCGACTCCTGGTAATTCCTGGTTGTTGTTAGGAACACCGCTAACTTCAGGGTTGTTCAGTTTTACATTGCAAGTCGTTGATTCGGGCGATCCCGACCCAGATGGCGACTCGCTTACTAATGATGCAGTGCCTGCGCAAACAGTGATTTACCCCGTTACGATGACAATCAACAGCGGAGGGACGTTGCAGATTGCGACGGCCTCGCCATTGCCGAATGCGACGGAGGGCACCGCCTATACGACTAATCTGACGGCCGCCTGCAGTGGGGTTTGCGGAACGACCTTTACATGGAGTGTCGTGTCTGGCGGTGGAGATTTGCCGCCTGGCATCGTCTTGGGACCGTGTGTCAATACCTCCAGTCTCTCTTGCCCATTGACGGGAACGGTGCCTGCAGGGACATTAACGGCGAACAAGATCTATACGTTTGTGGTGAAACTCACAGATAATCTTGCTCCTAATCCAAATGAGGTATTCAAGACCTTCCAGTTGACGGTGATCAACGTGCCTTAACCTCACTGGTTGAGTTGCTCCCTCCTTCCCGTAAGGAGGGGAATCAAGAAAAACCGCCATCGGGAAACCAGGGCGGTTTTTCTATTAAAGAGGAATTGCGATGTCTAATTATCCGGTCAAAGGTTGCTGCCTCTGCAAAAAGGTGACTTACGCCATCAAGGGTCACCTTGGCATCTTTCAGTACTGTCATTGCTCGCGGTGCCGGAAGTTTACCGGCAGCGCCTTCGCCGCCAATTTGCTGGTGGCGCCCGAGGACTTTCAGTGGCTTAGCGGCGAGGAGTCCGTGGGCCGGTATGAGTTGGAGGAGGCGAAGCATTTTGCGACATCCTTTTGCACGAATTGCGGGTCCTCGTTGCCGTGGCTGGGAAAAAGCGGTAAAGCAGTCGTCGTTCCAGCGGGTTCCCTGGAGGATCACCCCGGCATTGGCCCCTTTCAAAACATCTTCTGGGATTCCCGCGCCGTGTGGTATACCGAGCCAAGCGCCTTGCCTGAATATGACGAGCTACCGCCGAAGTCTTAAAGCAATTTAAATCTTTTTTCCCCGCCAATTTAGTTTAATCATTTCTCTTACATGAACGATGCCGCCCCTGAATCCTCAATTCTCCTCTTCGTGTACCTCTCCGCAACCAGCCAGCAGTTCACTGCGTCTTCTGAATTCTGACGATCCACCACCGTTCACCATTGCTAACCCGGACGGTCAGGCGTCCGTGGTTTTGGTGTGCGATCATGCCAGCAATGTCATTCCTGCCCGATTGAATGAATTGGGACTGAATGCGCATGAACGCAGCCAGCACATTGCCTGGGATATCGGCGCCGCCCAAGTGGCTCAATTACTAGCTGCGCGATTGGATGCGCCGGCGGTGCTGGCCGGTTATTCGCGCCTGGTCATTGATTGCAACCGCCCACCGGGTCATCCCACTTCGATTGCCGAGGTCAGCGACGGTATTTTTATTCCCGGTAATCGTGATCTGAGTGACCTGGAAGCTGAGAACCGGTTAAATGAAGTATTCTGGCCCTATCACCACGCGATTACTCAGGCTCTGGCGCATCGCTGGCGGCATGGTCATGGTCGAGCACCCGTGTTGATTGCAGTTCACAGTTTCACTCCGGTGATGAATGGGTTTCGCCGTCCCTGGCATCTCGGCGTGTTGTGGAATCGTGATCCCCGGTTAGCTAAGCCGTTATTGACCCGATTCAGAGCTCATGCCGAATGGTGTGTCGGCGACAATCAACCGTATTCCGGGCGCGAGGTAGGTTTTACCATGGATACCCACGGTGGTGCTGCCGGTCTGCCTCATGTGGAAGTGGAAATTCGTCAGGATTTACTCGCTGATGATGCAGGCTGTCTACACTGGGCGGCTCACATCGGTGACATATTGGAGGGCCTTTTGCAAGATAACACACTGTATGAGGTCCGGCATTACTGATGGGAAGTGGTATTGACAGCATGTTTACTCGCTATTGCAGTGAATAACTGTATTAAAAATGCTTTTTTCGGGAGAAACACAGATCGTGGATGTGGTGGAAAGCACCAATGATGCCTTGCACAGTGAGTGCTCATGGACGCGGATAGCGCTGCTGGCCGTGGCTTATATCGTTATTTGGATCGCCCTTTGGTATACAGTCATTGGGATAAATCGAATGACTGGCGTCAACCTTTGGGCTCCCTGTACCGGTTTAACCTTCGCGATCCTGCTTGCATATGGTTGGCGGGCGTTGCCTTTGCCTTTATTGGCCTCCCTATTGGCGGAGTGGCCAACCTGGTCCGAGGAACGTTGGCCTTATAGCCTGGCGGCTAGTGTGACCCCGTTACTTGGCTACCTGATCGCGGCATACATTCTGCGCCATCATCTGGGTGGGAAGCGATTGGATGAATGGCGCTTTGACGATCTGCGACGAGTAGCTGCCTTCTTAGGCGTGGTCATGTTGAGTACGCTGTTTGCGGCGCTGGCGGAAGCCCCCTTGTTGCAAGCAGCCGGATTGCTGCTACCTGTTCTGTCATGGCTGGAAATGGTCTGGCAAGAATGGATTAGTGCTTTCGTTGGTGTTGTTACTGTTACGCCGCTAGTGTTGATTTTTGTCGCGCCGTTAGCGCGGCGATTTAGCCGGAAAGAATCCTTGCACCCACGAAGGACGCTGCTCATCGTCGAATCTCCACCCGCACATCGGGGTATCTTGCAGGGGGGAATATCGGTTGCATTGATCGTGGGATTATTTTGGATGCCTCATCCGCAATGGCTAGGTCAATCATACCCTTTTATGACTCTGCTGCTGTTGCCTATATTGACCTGGATCGCTGCGACCTATGGGATGCGAGGTACCGCTTCAACCGTGTTACTTTATCAACTAGGCATTGTGATACTGGTCTTAAATTTTGCAGGACAGGATTTAGCGTTTCAATATCAGATTGCCATGGCAGTGATTGCTACTTCAGGATTGCTTACAGGCGCCATAACCCAGGCCCAACGGATGGATATTCGCCGGTTCCGTGATTTAGCTGAAGTTTCCAACGATTTTCTATGGGAATTCGACGACCAAGGGCGTTTGTGTGATCTCTGTGGACAGCGCGTCTGTACCATGGGAGCATCTACAAGCCAACTGGGAAAGCATTGGCGGGAATATGTTCCGCAGGAGCAAAGCCAGGGTGCCGATTTCACCAGATTATGGACAGCGATTCGACAGCGTCAGCGGTTTCAACACGTAGTGCTGCAAGTGTGGTTACCAGGTGAACAGGCATCGATCTGGACTTGTAACAGTGGATTGCCGCTGTTCAGTGACAGCGGTGAGTTTCGAGGTTATCGCGGCACCACAACCGATATCAGTGATTACAAGAAGGCTGAAGCGTCGTTACGTGAACAAGCTGAAGCGCTATTGCAAGATTATGATCGGACAGTGGAAGCGAAGGTGGAAGCACGCGTGGTGGAGCGTACTCGGATGCTGGCGGAGGTCAGTTTGCGCAACTGGCGGCTGGCCAATTTTGATAGCCTGACCGGGTTGCCTAACCGCAATCTGTTTTTCGAGCACCTGCGCAAGAGTTTGCAGCAGTCCCGGCGCCAATGGCGGCTGTTAGCATTGCTGTTGGTGGATCTGGATGGTTTCAAGGAAGTTAATGATACGTTTGGCCATGATATGGGGGATGAATTGCTGAGGCAGGTCGCTGTGCGTTTGCGTCAATGTATTCGTGCGACTGACACGGCGGCTCGTTTGGGTGGCGATGAATTCACTATTGTGTTGACCGACCTGGAACAAGTTGAGGCTGCCGAAGCCGTGGCCCGGAAGCTGGTGGCCAGTTTGGCGGAGCCGGTACCCTTGGGCGAGGCCAGCGCTACCGTTACCGCAAGTGTCGGGATTGCATTTTACCGGCCAGAGTGGCCAGCTAATCTAGAGCAGGCCATGGCCTTGCTAAGGCAGGCAGATGTTGCAATGTATGAGGCTAAGCGAGCCGGCAAGAATGGTTGGCGGTTTGCTGAGCAGGTGCTGGAAACCGCCTAATGGGCTGTATAAAAGCCTTGAAACAGAACAGCGACGCTAGGTCGCTGTTTAGATTGGTGGAGCGGAAGGGGATCGAACCCTCGACCTTCGCATTGCGAACGCGACGCTCTCCCAACTGAGCTACCGCCCCCTGATAAATCAAGAGCGTTATCTTACAATTCTCATTTGCCGTTGGCTAGACCTCTCGCCGGAAAATCATGCTCCGCATTTCCATCATCCTACCCGTTCTAAATGAAGAACCGCATATTGTTGCCTGTTTGGATGCCTTGCAGCGAGTGCGTGGCCAGGATTGCGAGCTAGTCGTTACCGATGGTGGTAGCCAGGATCAAACGGTAGCACTAGCCAAGCCATTGGCAGATCAGGTTATTACTAGCCCTAGAGGCCGGGCGGTGCAGATGAACGCCGGTGCCCGGCAAGCCAGCGGCACCATTCTCTGGTTCTTACATGCTGATAGTTTGCCGCCTCCGGGCGCCGCAGGGTTGATTCGCACTGCTTTGAGCGACCCGAACCGCCACTGGGGTCGCTTCGATGTAAAGCTATCTGGTTGCCAGCCTGTGTTGCGCATCGTGGAAACTCTGATGAACCACCGCTCCCGTCTCACGGGTATCGCTACCGGCGATCAAGGTCTGTTCGTTCGCCGTGCGCTGTTCGAGCAGGTCGGCGGCTATCCACCGATCGCGCTCATGGAGGACATCGCTCTGAGCCGATCGTTGAAATGTCACAGCCGGCCTGTCTGCTTGCGCCAGCGGCTTGAAACTTCCAGCCGGCGCTGGGAACGGGATGGCATCGCTCAAACGATTTTGCTGATGTGGCGGCTACGGCTGGCTTATTTTCTAGGTGCCGATCCTGGCCGATTGGCCCGGAGCTACTATCATCCATGAGCGATCGCTATATGTTTCCTCATGCGCGACTGCTGGTTTTTGCCAAGGCGCCAATTCCCGGGCAGGTCAAAACCCGGCTGGCCGGCCGGCTTGGCGCATGTGGCGCAGCAAACCTGTATAAAAAGCTGCTACGACACACCTTGGCCATTGCAGTTTCAGCACGGTTGTGTCCCGTGGAACTATGGTGTGCGCCGCAGACGCGGCATGGTTTCTTCACTGTCTGCCGGCAAAAATACGGGGTCCGGTTGCGCCGGCAGTGCAATGGTGGCCTGGGCCAGCGAATGAACCATGCGCTGAACCGGACACTAACGGAGGGAAATCATGCCGTGCTGATCGGTGGTGACTGCATCTCGTTAGGTGTAATAGAGCTACGAGACGCTCTCTACCGGCTTGCTACAGGATCGGAAGCTGTGCTGGTACCGGCGATCGATGGCGGTTATGTGCTGGTCGGTCTGCGCCGGCCTTGTTCCAGGATATTTCGAGGTATCGCTTGGGGAACAGCAATAGTTATGGTGGCGACCCGCCGGCGTTTGCGTCGAGCGGGTATGGAATGGATCGAACTACCCCTGGGTTGGGACGTGGACACGCCCGCTGACTTGCGGCGGCTGCGCCGCATTCAGGCCAAAGATGCCGCCACATCCGCATCGCTGAAATACTCGGTGGTATAGCGCTCGGCTTGCAGTTCCGGTGACCAGAAATCTGGGGGCAGTCCCGCTTTTTGCTTGAGATGAGCCAGGAACACAGGTGGATCAGCCAGTTGTTCCCATACCGATGGTAGGAAGGTGGCGCGGTGCTGGCGAAAGTGCAGGATCAATCCATCCACGCCGGGTCGCAGTTGCGCCAGCAATTCCTGTTCGGAACGGAAGGGCAGAGGCTCCGGTGGCGACAGCACCGAGAGATATATCTCCAGCTTTGGGAATTCCTCCTCGCGCAATTTTGGAAAACGCGGATCCTCGAACGCGGCGGCGTAGGCATGGACGGCAACGTCCTGAATCAACGGCTGGTAAGCGGCAAGTGCACCAATGCAGCCGCGTAACTGACCGCTGATTTCCAGAGTGACGAAAGTTGCTCGCGATAATCGCAGGGTTTCCGGATAATCGGCGGAGTTGATCTGCAACGCTTGGTGATAGTGCAAGCCATGCTGAATGGAAGCACGGGCGACTTTCAGTAGTGTCGCCCGGTCCTGGACGGATAGTGCATCAGTGAAAAGCATAGGCGCCATATCCTACCACCTGATCGCGCGAACCAGCGGTATCCCCTGAATTGCGCAGATCTAAAGTCTCGCCATGCAAGTCTTTGCGTCGCGCCACCCACAGCAAGCCGTTGACGGGGTTACGCCCGCAGGCTTGCTCGTAGCCGATATCCTCGAAGCGTAGCGCCTCGATGGCTTTGGAGGTCTGGCTATCCAGATACTGGGCGGTCTGATAATCGTGGTAATGACTCAGGTCGGAACTGATGACGATCAGGGTTTCCGGGCCACCCCACAAGGCTTCTAATACCGCTCCGACTTGTTGTGGGCGGGCGTCGCCAACCACCAGCGGCACCAGCTTGAAATTGCCCAGTACCTCTTGCAGGAACGGCAAGTGGACCTCCAGACTGTGTTCTTGAGCATGGGCTTGTTCCAGCAAACCAACATCGGGCAATTGCCGGACTTGTTCGACTGCTTCCTGATCCACCGGAATTTGGCCTAATGGGGTCGCAAAGGCTTGCATGGAACTAACGGCAATGCCTCGAAATCCGACGCGATGACTAGGACCCAGCAACACGACACGGGTAATGATGCTACGCGCTGCCTTGAGCTGTGCATAGGCGGAAGCGGCGATAGGTCCGGAATAGATATAGCCAGCGTGTGGTGCAATGATCGCTTTGGGTGGCGGTCCAGCCGAGGGTTGAACCTGGTTGAGAAATGTTTGCAACTGTGAGTGCAGTTCAGCAGCATTTGCTGGGTAGAACAGTCCCGCTACAGCGGGTGTGCGCGTGGTTTGCATGAAAACGCCCTCCCGGATCAATTTGCCAACGGGGTAGTCAGAACATACGATAGGATACGACTACTCAAATGAGTATAGAGTGTCAATTGACCGGAAAAGATCAAAAAACCTTATCAATAATCAGTTTTCACCGGCTGCATAATGACGAGAGCCTTTGAGCAGGAGGCCGCTATGCCTATCAAGACCACCAACCCTCATATCACTACGCCGTCTGTCGCTACGGATTTCTTTCCAACCCAGTACGGGCATGTTCTGGCGGATGGTCGTGTTCAGTGCGATGTCTGTCCGCGCTATTGCAAGCTGCATGAGGGTCAACAAGGTCTGTGTTTCGTGCGTGGTTGCCACGGTGGCCAAATTATGCTGACCAGCTATGGCCGCTCCAGCGGTTTTTGCATTGACCCTATTGAGAAAAAGCCACTTAACCATTTCCTGCCCGGTACGCCGGTATTATCTTTTGGCACCGCTGGCTGCAATCTAGCCTGCAAATTCTGTCAAAACTGGGATATGAGCAAGTCGCGCGAGATGGATACTCTGGCGGATGAAGCTTCGCCGGTGAAGCTGGCCCGCGTCGCTCACGAGTTGGGTTGCCGCAGCATAGCCTACACCTATAATGACCCAGTCATCTTTATGGAATATGCTATTGACACCGCTATCGCCTGCCGGGAGTACGGCATCCAATCGGTAGCGGTGACCGCTGGCTACATCTGCGAGGAACCACGCCAGGAGTTCTTTAAGTACATGGATGCCGCCAATGTCGATCTGAAAGCCTTCACCGAGGAATTCTACTGGAAGATCTGCGGCGGTCATCTGCAACCGGTACTGGATACCCTGATTTACTTGAAGCAGGAGACAAACGTGTGGTTCGAGATCACTACGCTGCTAATTCCTGGCGAGAATGATTCCGATGCCGAGTTGGAAGCATTGACACAATGGGTGATGGAAAATCTGGGACCGGATGTGCCGATCCATTTCACTGCCTTTCATCCGGATTGGAAAATGATGAACCACTCACCGACCCCGCCTTCAACCTTGAGCCGGGCACGACGGATTGCCATGAAGAACGGTATCCGTTATGCCTATACAGGCAATGTTCATGATGAGAAAGGCGATAGCACCTATTGTCATCAGTGTGGCCAGAAACTGATCGGCCGTGACTGGTATACACTGGGAGTCTGGAATTTGACGGCAGAAGGTTGTTGTAATGTTTGCAATACTCCCTGTACAGGGGTGTTCGAAGCCAGACCAGGAACCTGGGGTGCGCGCCGGCGCCCCGTGCGTCTTCGGCAGTATGCTGATTGATCCGTGAAGAAAGGCTCGTATAATGTAAACATTCGCTGGCGTAGCTCAGTCGGTAGAGCAGCTGATTTGTAATCAGCCGGTCGGGGGTTCGATTCCCTTCGCCAGCTCCACCTTAATCAAGGTGTGGCTTCCCATTCAGCCGTTGGCTTTTCATACGTGCCGGGTCAAAAAAATTGGAAACCACGATCTCGGCGGCGGCGATAGCGAAGTTGAGATTTTGGCCCACCTTGGAGCCTAGCGTGGCGATGCCAATAACGGTGCCGTCCCGCAAAAGTACCGGCCCACCGCTGTTTCCAGGACTGATCGGTGCGGAAATCTGGATATAGCGTACTCCCTCGATTTCCCTCAGTCCGCTGATGATGCCGGTGGAGAATGTCCCTTCCAATCCGTAGGGGCTGCCGATAACAAATATATCAAGGCCTACTAGGTCCCGGTTATAGGTTTCGTTGAGCACCAGGCTTTCTGTAGTCTTGAGCGAAGTGGCCAGAAGGGCTAGATCAGGTGCTTTGCTTTGCCGGCGAACTTCAGCTTTCGATTCCTGATCGCCGCACCGGACTGCCAGATTTTCTGCTTTTTCGATCACATGGTGGTTGGTCATGACCAATCCATCCGAAGAAACTAATAATCCACTTCCCAAGTTAGCGGTCTTACCGTTCTGAAAAGTGATGATTAGACAGGTCAGCGAAATAGCACGCCGATAAACTTTCTGTCTGGGATTCTCTTCATTACTTGCCTGGGTGTCAGCGGCAATTCTTGGTGTTAGGGTAGCAAGGGACGGTGGGGTGGTATGACCTGACTCTCCTGGATTAGATGCTCCAGAGGAGGCTGTTCTTGGGGGGATGGATTGCAGGGCTTGCAGAGCGCCGATGCGTATTTCATCCATATCGTCAGTCGTGGCCAGTTTCCGTAATTGCTCGGCCAGTTGCGGTCGATCCTGGGCAAAATGATAGGCATTCATCATCGCGCCGGCTGCTCTTTGGGGGTCTCGTAAATGACCGTAAATTTCCCCCAGCGTTAGCCAGTTAGTTGAATGCGCTGGCGACAGATAAAGTGCATAGACCGATAATCGTTCTGCTTCCCGGAGGCGGTTCAATCGTAGATAAGTGAATGCAAGATGGCCAGCGATATCGGGGTTAGCAGGATCGGCGATAAACGCTTGCCGGAACGCTGCTAGAGCGTTTTTCAAATTGCTGCGTGCTAAATTCTCCTGTCCTTGTTGGCTGAAAGGCGTAGCCTGTTGGGAGTCGCCGGGTTCTGGACGGTGCAGATTCTCTAATAATTCCCGGAAAGTTTGCACGCTGGCCATATCGTTAGCGGCGGCGTGAATGATCATCTGTTGAACATGATAATCAAATGTTTCGTACTGGCCGGCAGCGATTATCCTCATCATGGCCAGTGGAGTCACCCATATCAGTATCTTAAGTAAGATTTTCATGGCACGGCCCTTATCGAGATCCTTGCTTGCAAGGAGGGTTCTTGAGTATTGGAATGAGGTATTATTATTTGAACAGGGCCGGATTGGGGGACAGTGGCGGCACGATCGCCGGTTGCGCAGGTAGTTGATACAACTGTAGTGTCTCTAGGGCGGCATTTCGCAAGGTATCTACTGCTTCATTTTCGGCGATATAGCGCAGGATTTCCTCCGCCTTCATGGGATTTTGCGCATAACGGTAGGTGTTAGCGAGCGCTCCTAGTGCCCGCCGCTGGTCGCTTTGCAAACCGTAAATCTGAGCCAATTGGAACCAGGCGCCTGCCCGGGCCGGCTCCAGTGATAAGGCGTATTGTAAGGCGCGTTCTGCATCCGAAAATTGGTTAAGCTTGCGATAAAGTAAGCCTAGATGATTGAAGGCATCCACATTGCCTGGATCGTCCTGAACCGTCTTCTGAAAGGCCTTTAATGCGTCTTCCAAGTTATCCTGTTGAAGAGCAGCTTGTCCCCATTGAAAAGAGGCGTTGGCGGCGATTGGATCAGGGGCGGCCGGTTGCGGGTTTTGCTCCAGCATACGCTGCATGGTTTCAACGCCTTGTGAATTGTGAGCGGCAGCCAGATCAATCATTTGTTGCACGAAAAACCGATTGCGTTCGCTGTCTTGCTGAGCGAATGCTGGACCAATGACGAGTCCCATCGCGAGTAATAGAGCGAACATCGGGCAAACATTATTCATATATTTATACTTCGCTTGACGCTCAACGTGGCGCTTTACAAATCCTTGATCGCATCGTACTGCCGCTCCAAGCTCAGCTGCCGGGTCTCGGCTTGTTGGATAGACAGCTGACCCTGTTGAAGTTGGGCGTCAAACTGCTGGATGTCGCGAGCAAGTTGTTGCTGTTTGCGCCGTAATTCCGCAGTCTGCTGCTCGGTTATTGATTTAGATCGGCGTAATTGATTGATTTTGTTTGAAATCTCCTGGTTTTTAGCCCTGAGCGAGGCAAGTTGATGGCGTTGTTCAGCGACTTCCTCCGCTTTCATCTGCCGTTCGGTTTCTAGATAAGCGCCTTCTTCCCGCAGGGCGCGCAACTCGTCCAGCGTTTCATCGCGTTGTCCTTGTAGCTCCTGCTGGCGTGCTTCATAGTCGCCGGCGGCCAGCCCATGCACACCGCCGAAGAAGCCGCCCGTGCGCGGGTCATTGGCCGGGTCAGTTGCGCAGCTGCCTAGGATAAGCAAGCTCAGAATACTGCCGGAAAATCTCAAAGTCTTCATAGGGTTAAACCTCATGCTCCCGGATTCTCATTCCGGAAGGGAAAGATTCCAGGAGCGTACTGGATAGGTTCAGATGGACATGTTGTCGTAGATTTGTTGCAAGCTGGCGACATTTTGACTGGATTGCTCTTGGGTTTTCCTGAGCTGCACTAAATTGGTTTCCAGTTGCCGGGTGTATTGATCCTGATTCCCGCGTTTTTGCTGGGATTCCCGATGAACCTGTTGCGCATCCGTCAATTGCTTTTCGGTCAGTGATTGGATCTTTTTGGCTTTGGCGAGTTGATTTTCCAGGCTGGCTTTCTGCCGGTTCAGGGTATCGCGTGAAACCTGCCCTGCCCGATATTCTTGCTCCAATCGCCGCGATTCGTGATCCAGCCTGGCAATTTCCTGATAAAGCTGACGATTCTGGGCGTCAGCCTCCTGAATAAAATCTTGGTTACGTTGGATTTCTGCAATCAGAAAATCTTCCTCAGTGGCGTACTGGGCCTTGCGTTCGGCAATAGAACTGCCGATGCCCGCACCGATCACGCCGCCGGCTGCCGCACCAATCAGGGCGCTTCTACTGTTATCGCCGATAGCTGCACCGAGCAGCCCGCCAAGCACTGCGCCAGCAATTGCACCTTCGGCAACCGTCCGTTGCTGGTCGTTCATGGTGCCATCAGGGTTAGTTGCGCAGCCAGATAGCAGTGCGGTGATAAGTAATGTAGCAATAAGGGGTTTTTCTAAGTCTTCAATGAACATGGGTGTATCTCCTAAGCGCGCTATTATCTTAAGTCTGCATTTATAAGTGTCTCGACAGCGGCTGGTCGGGAGGTCAGCATATCAGGGAAACAGTGTTAATTTATTTTGACGTTCTAGTGGATAGACGGGTTCAATCGCTGCTGAAAGTTGCTTGAACAAGCCTAAATAGTTGCTGTTGGAAGTTGTTCAAACAGGGTCTAGGCAATTAACCAGCGGCGGAATTACCAAGGCAGAGAGAAAATTAGATGAAGGCAGATGAAACTGTACTTCCTGGGGCAGAGCCCCAGGTTGAGAGGGTATCGCGTGTTACTCTTAAGCGACCGGATTATTCTTGTTGAACAGTCACTAATCCCTTGGGTTGACTGGCATAATAGGCAGCTAGATCGGCGATGTCCTGCGGAGACAGTGGTTTGGCCATGCCGCCCATGATGGGGTTCTTGCGCGCTCCTGACTGGTAGTTCTGCAAAGCTTTGCGTAAGTAGTCCTCGTATTGGCCTGCCAGCCGTGGATAAAGTGGAATATTACCGTTGCCGTCCGCACCGTGGCATGCTACGCAAGTTGTGCTTTTGGCTTTACCGGCGGTGGCATTGCCTTGAACTGGATAAGGCGCAGTAGCGGATGGGAAACTGGACAGGTAGGCAGCAATATCTTGTTTGTCTTGTTCGCTGAGCTGAAAAGCGTTGGCATGCATGGTCGGATGCTGCCGTTCGCCGGCCTGATACCCTTTAAGCGCCGTTACGATATAGTCGGCATGTTGGCCGCCTAGCCGGGGTACGTGGTAGGTCGGATAAGCATTAGTGTAGCCTGGGATGGCATGACAACCGGCGCAAGTGGCGAACTTGGTCTTGCCAGCGTCGGGATTGCCGGCAGCCTGAGCAGCGCCAGCCAAGCTACATATCATCAGGATGGCAAATGGCCGCAGTAGGGATCGAGTCATAGGTTCCTCGTGAAGTTCTTTAGATTTGGTTTATAAAACCAGGTAAAACTAGCTGGATTATGGGCGGATATCAATCATGAAAGCCTAATTCCCGCATTTTTCTCCATAGCATGGTCCGGCTGATGCTGAGTATCGCTGCAGTTTGGCCGCATTTACTTTTAGCCTGTGCCAGCGCATTAAGGATATATTTTCCGGCCAGCAGGCGTCGATTGATAAGAATCCGTATCAGATATCGTCTCTATGGGAATATTGAAACGATTGGCCAGGCAACGTTAATCAAGATAATCTTTTCAATATGATTTATTGGGAAAATCAATGATCTCCAAGGAAAGAAGACCGATGGCTCTACCAGAATTGCATTTGACACTGCAAGAGCTTCGCTATCTAGTGGCTGTAGCAGAAGAGCAGCATTTCGGGCGGGCGGCTGAATTGTGTCATGTTAGTCAACCGACCTTGAGTACCCAGCTTAGGAAGCTGGAAGATCAACTGAACGTAACCCTGTTTGATCGCAGCCAGCCCCAGGTGGCACCAACTCCGGTTGGTAGGGAAATTATTACCCAAGCCCGCCTTGTGTTGGCAGAAGCGCATAAAATCCAGACGATTGCTCTGTGCAGATTGGATCCGATGCAGGGTACCTTGCGGGTAGGGGTGATTCCCACTCTGGGTCCGTATCTTATGCCGCACCTCCTGCCACCGATTCGTGCTGCGTATCCGAAACTGCGTTTGTTTCTGCGTGAGGATTTGACAGAGCATTTGTTGCGTCAACTTCGCAGTGGGGAGCTCGACGTGCTGCTCATAGCCTTACCGGTGCGGCACGAAGGATTCGATACATTGGTACTATTCACGGAACCATTCTGGGTTGCCTTGCCGGTCGGCCATCCATTGACCGAATGCGACCAAATTAGGGAAAGCGATCTTAACGACTATGGAGTCTTGCTGCTTGAGGAGGGGCATTGTTTGCGTGATCAAGCACTGGCGATTTGCGAGTCACCGCGAGTGATCGAAGAATTTACGGCGAGCAGCCTGGAAACTTTGCGGCAAATGGTAGCGGCGGGCATTGGCCTGACGCTGCTGCCGGAACTTGCTATCCAACTGGATCAAGTGGCAGCTTACCGGCAATTAATCGAAATTCGTCCGTTCACGCCGCCAGCGCCAAGCCGCGCTATTGGTTTGGTGTGGCGCCGGCAATTTGCGCGACAGGCCACAATCAACGGATTGGCGGGAGTGATTCAGAAGCATTTGCCCCCTGGATTAAGCAAGTTAAGATTTACGCATTGATAAATAAAGGCCTACGAAAGGCAGAGCAGTAGGACCAGAAATAAGTATTTTCGGGAGCTGTTCGTCCAAGTGCTGGAATGGGGCGACAGCCGGGCTTTGTGACCGAAGACAGAGGATATTCCTGCGCAGAGAGCCTCAAGAACGTACCTATCTCAAGTTTTCTGGTCTAGCCCTTGAGCATATGGAGTCCCTATGCATTGGCTTGGGCTTTCCGCCATGCCGCCGGCGGCATCCCGACAATCCGCCTGAACGCGCGTGAGAATGCGGCTTCAGAATCGTAACCAACCTCGAGTGCGATCGTTGCAACGGTACGATTCGATTCTCGCAACAGCCGGGCGCCGAGCTGGATACGCCAATTGGCAAGATACTGCATCGGTGGGTGGCCGAGGAAATTCACGAACCGTTCATGGAGTGCAGAGCGGGACAAGCCGACCTCTCGACCGAGATCGTCGACAGTCCACGCATGATCGGGACGTTCATGCAGGAGTGCGAGCGCCTTGCCGACGAAGCGGTCACGGAGTCCCGCAAGCCATCCGATCGCCTCCTCGGGCAAGCTATCGAGGTAACGGCGGGCAACATCGATGAACATCATCTCCGAAAGACGTTCGAGCACAGCCTCTCCGCCAGGCCGGCGTTCGTTCGATTCCATCACAGCTTGGTCAATTACGCGTGCCACCCAGTCGCCCGCACGCGACGCCGGCAAATGCAGGATGCGAGGTAGTGCTGCAATCAGCGGATTGAATGGTTTGAGATCGCAACCGAGAAACCCGCACACGAGAACCGCGTCGGCGTCTTCAATCGGCATGCTTGTTTGGTCATCGACGACGCCATGACGAATCGAGATTGGCAATGGCTTCGGATCGTTGCGCCGCGCAAAGACCCACTCAGGTTCACGCCGGCTCGGCTCCAGGTCAGGCGCGCTCGAAATCACATGGCGATCGCCTTGTGGAAAGATCACGATGTCGCCGGCGGAGAGCCGTACCGGCGGTAATCCTGACACGACCGCCCAACCTTCACCCTTGGCGACCATGTGATACTCCATCGCATGCTCGCAGCCAGGCATAACTGCCTTGGCTCAATATGGATTCCGGACTGT
>DDST01000021.1:4664-6453 GCA_002343485.1 Proteobacteria bacterium UBA2383 | reverse complement strand
TGCACGGTGGGGTCGGCCTGCTCGTCGCCCTCCAGGCCGAGCGGGTGCACCGGCACCGGCTGCACCCGGGCGCCCCGCTTGCCGATGGCCGTCAAGACCTGGCGCCCGTCGACCGTGATTTCCTGCGCGCGTCCGGTGCAGACCCGCAGCACCTTCATCGAACCCCCCTCCGCATGCGCATAAAGCCATACGGAAAACGCATGAGCCCCGGGGCTGCGGTGGTTACGGGGTGGGTACATTGCTTCCAGAATGCCCGTCCCGCCGCTGCCCTCCGGACCCGGGCGGCATGGGGCGAGCCCCGTTCCGGCGCCGCCGCAGACCTGCGTGTGCCGACCGCGACGAGGCTCGCCTCATCCCGTCTTTCCGCCATTCCCATGATCGGAGTTTCCACGATGAACCGTCCCGCGCTGGAGGGGCTGCGCCTGAACGTGCCGGCCTATGTCAAGCATGCCCGCCTCGTCGAGTGGGTGGCCGAGGTGGCCGCGCTCACCGAGGCGAACGAGGTCTACTGGTGCGACGGCAGCGACGCCGAATACCAGCGCCTCACCGACCGCCTCGTCGAGGCCGGCACGCTGATGAAGCTCGACCCGGTCAAGCGGCCCGGCTGCTTCCTCGCCCGCAGCGACCCGGCCGACGTGGCGCGCGTCGAGGACCGCACCTTCATCTGCNNATGCGCGCGCTGCTGCAGACCGGCGACCAGGCGCTGTTCCGCGGCGCGATGCGCGGCCGCACGATGTACGTGGTGCCGTTCTCGATGGGGCCGCTGGGCAGCCACATCTCGCACATCGGCGTCGAGCTGACCGACAGCCCGTATGTCGCGGTGAGCATGCGCGTGATGACGCGCATGGGCCGCGGTGCGCTCGACGTGCTGGGCGCCGACGGCGAGTTCGTGCCCTGCGTGCACACCGTTGGCGCGCCCCTGGTGAACGCGGAAGGCAAGGTCCGGCAGGATGCCGCCTGGCCCTGCAACAAGACCAAGTACATCGTGCACTACCCGGCCACGCGCGAGATCTGGAGCTACGGCTCGGGCTACGGCGGCAACGCGCTGCTCGGCAAGAAGTGTCTAGCGTTGCGCATCGCTTCGGTGATGGCGCGCGATGAGGGCTGGCTTGCCGAACACATGCTAATCATGGGAATTGAATCGCCGCAGGGTGAGAAAACCTACCTCGGCGGCGCCATGCCCAGCGCCTGCGGCAAGACTAACCTGGCAATGCTGGTTCCACCCAAAGGTTTCGAAGGCTGGAAAGTCACCACGGTTGGCGACGATATCGCTTGGATTAAGAAAGGTCCAGATGGCAGCTTGCGCGCGATCAATCCCGAAGCGGGTATTTTCGGCGTGGCACCTGGCACCAACATGGCGTCCAACCCCAATGCGATGCTGAGCATCACCCGCAACTGCATTATTACCAACGCCGCATTGACCGACGATGGCGATATCTGGTGGGAAGGCATGGACGGCCCGCCGCCAGCACATGCGATCGATTGGAAGGGCGAAGACTGGACACCCGATTGCGGGCGGCCCGCCGCGCACCCCAATGCCCGTTTCACGGCACCGGCCAGCCAGGTCCCAAGCATTGATCCGGAATGGGAAAACCCGGCTGGCGTGCCCATCAGCGCGTTCGTCTTCGGTGGACGGATGAGCAAGGACATGCCATTGGTATTCCAAGCTTTCAACTGGAGCCATGGCGTCTATCTGGCCGCCACCATGGGTTCAGAAGGAACGGCGGCAGCGATTGGCCAAGCGGCAATGCGTCGCGACCCGATGGCGATGCTGCCCTTCTGCGGCTAC
>DDST01000021.1:0-4573 GCA_002343485.1 Proteobacteria bacterium UBA2383 | reverse complement strand
CTGGATGCCGCGCCACGAAGACATTGAATGGAAGGGTTTGGAATACTCAAGCGATACCTTCTACAACTTAATGTCCGTAGGCCGCCAGGCTGGCACGTCCGAGGCGCATGCCCACGAGGAACAATTTGACCTGTTTTTCGACCGTCTGCCGAAAGAGTTCATCTTCGAACGTGAACTGNNGGCGCACGAAACCGCCTGACCGGTTTCAATTCTGGATCGGGCCGCACCTGCAAGAAACCCCGGGCTAGTCCCCCCCGGCGTGCGGTCCGGTCCACTCAACCCAGCTTGATCGTGGATTCATTGAAGAAGATTCAGTCTGTCACGCAAAAAGATTGCACTGGCCAGCGCCGGCCAGATCAGCGGAACACTCGCCCTCCTCGCTAGCATCAAAGAATTGGGTGACATCGCCCTGTTTGATATCGCTGACGGCATCTCTTAAGGCAACGCGCTCGACATCGCCCAAGCTGCGCCAGTCGAAGGCTTTGACAGCATCCATACCATACCGGCGGCAGCGATTACGCCGTCATCGAAGGCGCGGACGTAGTGATCGTCACCGCTTTCGTACTGGGCACCCCATGGTACCGCTGGTGTGCTATTCGATGGTGGCCGACATCCCGCTGCCCGATCGGATCAAGATGGGCTGAACAACCCAGGAGCGGTTGGACGGAATCGTCAAGCGCACTCGCAACGGCGGTGGCGAGATCGTAGCCCTGTTAAAAACCGGATCGGCGTTCTACGCGCCGGCTTCCGCAGCAATCGCCATGGCAGCAGATGCCTACCTGAAAGATAAGAAACGCTTGTTGCCTTGCGCGGCTTATCTAAGCGGGCAATACGGCGTCAACGGCATTTATGTCGGCGTTCCGGTGATCCTGGGCGCGGGCGGTGTCGAGAAGATCGTCGATCGGAAAGCCGGCAACCCCTCTGCGCTGCCGCTTCCACAAACCTGGTCAGCTCCGTCAGGTGCGCCGACAGATCCAATCCCTTGCGTTCAACATCCAACAGCCACATCACCGGCGGATTCCTCGGGTGAAAGCGTTTCACACCCTGCATCCTACCCGCGTCTGCTTTCAGCAGACAGGAGAATCCACCACCTCCATGTCAGCTAGCCGTCGCTATCCCCACGCTCAACGGGTTACGTCCAAATTCAATCTCAATTCTTCGATCTAGAATTTTAAGTTTGCGTTTTCACTCTTGGCCCGTGCTATTAGCAATGTCTCGCGCCACTAACCAAACATCTCCGGCAGCGGGATTTCGTTCATGACGTCACCTCAATTGGAGGATGGACAGAAAATGAAGATACAAGGCCCCTGATGAAACCGCTCATCAAATCTCCACCATCTCAAAATCATCCTTGGTCGCACCGCACTCAGGGCAGGTCCAGTCTGATGGCACATCTTCCCAGCGGGTGCCCGGTGGAATGCCATCTCCAAGCCAACCTTTTTCTTCATCATAGATAAATCCACAAATCACACACATGTACTTTTTCATAGGATCATTCTTTCTGTTGTAAAGGCCGCCATTGTCCCACGTCGACGCATCCTGAAAAACCCTCGGTCTTTGTTAAAATCTCAGGCAATATCCGTACTGATTGCCACTCCAATTCCCTTTCCACTTCCTCACTGGAGCACCGGTTTGACTGATTCTCTCTCTTCTTCACCTCCCATCGTCATGACCCTAGCTGGCAATGATCCCAGCGGAGGGGCCGGCATCTCCGCCGACATCGAAACCTTGGTAAGTTTGGGCTGCCATCCAGCACCGGTCATCACCGCCCTGACCGTCCAAGACACCCGCAACGTCCAGGCGTTATGGCCGGTTGCTGCAGAGGAATTGCTGGCTCAGGCGCGGGCCGTTCTGGAAGACGTACCCGTAGCGGCATTCAAAATTGGAGTGATCGGCAATACTGAAAATGCCTTCGCCCTGCACACCCTGCTCAACATCTATCCTAACATTCCATTGGTGCTTGACCCGGTGTTGACCGCGGGCGGCGGGACCGAATTGGCTAACACCGCTCTAATTGAGACTATGCAGACACTGCTGCTACCTCTGACCACCGTGTTAACACCGAACAGTACTGAAGCGCGCCGGTTGGCTCCGGAGGCGGATACTCTGGAAGCGTGCGCCATGGCCCTGCTGGCACGCGGCTGCCGCTATGTCTTGATCACTGGCGGTCATGAAGCTGAATCACCTACCGAAATCATCAACCGGCTGTATGGCAATAATCGATTATTGGAAACATACCGCTGGCCGCGCCTGCCAGCCGACTACCACGGCTCTGGCTGTACCTTGGCTGCGGCTATCGCTGCCCTGCTCGCCCAAAGCCATCCACCGATCCCGGAAGACGCCTTTCCCGCACTAATCCACCGTGCCCAGGACTACACTTGGCGGTCCCTGCAAGCAGGTTATCGCGCCGGTTGCGGACAGCAAATCCCCAACCGGTTGTATTGGGCCGAGACCTCCCGAGGCAACCCATGAGCAAACCCGTCTCCTGTCACGGTTTATATGCCATCACTGACGCGCAGCTGATCCCCGATAAGCAGTTGACCGCCGCCGTTGAACAAGCCTTGCGCGGCGGCGCACGGCTGATCCAATACCGTGATAAAAGCACTGATGCCACCCGGCGGCTGGCCCAGGCCCAGGCGCTGAATACATTGTGCCAGCACTATGAAGCACCGTTGATTATCAATGACGATGTAGAATTGGCCGCTCAAGCAGGTGCAGCGGGCGTGCATATCGGCAAGGATGACCCAGCGTTCGCTACGGCTCGCGCCCGGTTAGGCAAGAAAGCTATCATTGGCGTCTCCTGCTACAACCAAATTGATCTGGCGCTCGACGCGGAACAGGCCGGAGCTGACCACGTCGCATTCGGAGCCTTTTTCCCATCGCCGACCAAACCGGCTGAGATCCGCGCATCGATTGAATTGCTGCGCGAAGCCCGAGCGCGGCTGCGCATCCCAATCGTCGCTATCGGCGGCATCACCCCGGAAAATGCTCCCCCGTTGCTGAAGGCCGGCGCTGACGTGCTGGCAGTCATCAGCGGCGTGTTCGGCCAGCCCGATATTCAGTCTGCCGCAGCCCGTTATGCAGCTTTATTTGCATGAGGACCTTCACTATGACCACCCGTTCCGAACAGTTGTTTGCTGAAGCCCAACGCTACATTCCCGGTGGCGTCAACTCGCCGGTCCGCGCCTTTCGTGGGGTCGGCGGCACACCCATCTTCTTTAAGCGTGGAGAAGGCGCTTATTTATATGATGAGGATGACAACCGCTACCTTGACTATGTCGGTTCCTGGGGACCGATGATTCTAGGCCATGCGCATCCGGCTGTGATCCGCGCGGTGCGGGAAGTCACCAGCCGCGGCTTAAGCTTCGGCGCGCCCACCGAGATTGAAACAGTGATGGCCGCGCGAATTCAGGAGCTGGTACCGTCGATGGAATTGGTGCGAATGTGCAACTCCGGCACAGAGGCGACCATGAGCGCCATCCGCCTGGCGCGTGGATTCACAGGACGCAACAAAATTATCAAATTTGAGGGCTGCTATCACGGCCACTCCGACTCACTGCTGGTCAAGGCCGGCTCTGGGGCATTGACGCTCGGGGTGCCAACTTCGCCCGGTGTACCGGCGGCGCTGGCGGCCTACACCGTAACCTTAACCTATAACGACCTCATACAGGTTCGTCAGGTATTTTCTGAGATCGGCGAGGAAATTGCCGCCGTGATCGTTGAGCCAGTGGCTGGCAACATGAATTGTATTCCACCGGCGCAAGGTTTCCTGGCTGGGTTACGCCAAATCTGCGACCGCTACAAAACTGTGCTGATTTTCGACGAGGTGATGACCGGGTTCCGGGTCGCATTGGGCGGAGCGCAAGCTCTATATAAGGTCCAGCCAGATCTGACGACCCTTGGCAAAATCATCGGCGGGGGGATGCCGGTGGGCGCGTTCGGCGGCAAGCGGGCGATTATGGAGAAATTGGCACCGTTGGGACCGATTTATCAGGCCGGTACACTATCGGGTAATCCAGTGGCAATGACCGCTGGTCTAGTGACCCTGGATCTGATTTCAGCACCCGATTTCCATGACCAGCTCGCTACCAAGACCCAGCGATTGTGTGAGGAACTAGCAGCGGCGGCCAATGAAAATGGCGTACCACTCACCACCAATCACGTTGGCGGGATGTTCGGACTATTCTTCTCAAACGAGCCTGTCACCAGTTATGCCCAGGCAATGGCTTGTGACGTAAAGCGGTTCAAAACCTTCTTCCATGCAATGCTAGCGAAGGGATTCTATTTCGCCCCATCCGCATTCGAAGCCGGATTTATGTCTTCCGCGCACACAGAGGAAGATATCGAGGCCACCGTCGCCACAGCCCGGCAAGTATTTGCCAAAATGTAGTCGAGAATTCACTTCAGGTACCGAGCAAGCAGTTCAAATTCCCCTAACCTTCCCTGTGCTTAAAGAGGGAAACTAATACCAATTCTGCATAGGTTTTACGCTATTGGCTATAGGCCGTAGGCTGGGCAATGCTGCGCTATTGGCTATAGGCCGTAGTCCACTGATACTAAATTGCGTTCAATG
>DDST01000188.1 GCA_002343485.1 Proteobacteria bacterium UBA2383 | reverse complement strand
CAGCATTTTGCTTATCTTGATTATAGAGAATCCAATATTCCCGCTCCCTGGTAAGGAATGATTGGAAGAGGCAGATGTGAAATGCCAATATCGCCAAAAATTCCGGACCCGGTGAAATTTGGAGGATGGTCCTGTGACTGCATGGATTGTCGAGACTAATAAAGAATATTCAGTTATAAATAAATAAATTTTTATTCCTTTTAATTTTTTGATTCTTCTTTAAGCTAGCCATAAAACTGAGCAAAATACTCAGGTATTACCTGCTCTCTGTTTGCAACTGAGATTAAATCGTAACAGGACGGATGGCGATGAAGGCTAGCGACAAGTACACTATTGAAACGATTACGGAAATCCGGACTTGGGCATCCAATCTGTTTTCTTTCAAGACCACCCGTAGCCAGTCCTACCGTTTCCTTGCGGGTCAATTTGCCCGGCTGGGTGTCGTGGATGATAACGGTGAATTGGTCTGGCGGGCCTACTCAATCTGCTCGGCGCCTTACGATGAGTTTCTGGAGTTTTATTCCATCGTCGTGTCCGATGGAGCGTTTACTTCGCGCTTGTCGCAACTCAAGATCGGCGATCCGGTGATGGTTGAGAAAAGAAATTACGGCTACCTGACGACGGATCGCTTCGAGTGCGGTAAGGATCTATGGCTATTGTCCACCGGCACGGGGCTAGCGCCGTTTCTGTCGATCCTTCAGGAGTTCGATACATGGGAGCAGTACGAAAACATCGTGCTGGTCCACAGCGTGCGTTACCAGCATGAGCTGGCCTACCAGGAATTCATCGACTCATTCAAGGAAAATGAGCTGTTTGCCGAGTATGCCCACAAGCTGAAGTACGTGCCGGTTGTAACCCGCGAGCACGCCGGACGATCTGTACTCAATGGCCGTATCACCCATTTGTTGGCCAATGGCGAACTGGAAGCGTATGTTGGGCTGCCAATTAATCAGGAGCGGTCCCGGATCATGATTTGCGGTAATCCGGATATGGTGCAGGAAACCCGCCAGCTTCTGGTTGACCGGGGCTTAACCCTAAGCTTGCGCGGCAAACCCGGCAATATGGCGGTGGAGAACTACTGGTAGCCGAAGCGGAACGCTACCGGTGTTGCGTGCCGTCAAGCAGATACTGTTCAATTTCTGGCGTGTAGCGCTCCTCAAACCCCTTGGAGTCGACCGTGATAAAGAAGGCTGCTAAATGATGGTCCACAGCGAGTTGAAAGCCAAATTCCGGTCCAGCCGCCATCAGGGCGGTTGCGGTTGCGTCGGCTATCATAGACTGATCGGTGACAACGGTTACTGACCCCAGCGTTTGTGGAACCGGCCGGCCTGTGCGTGGGTTGATGATGTGCGAGTAACGCTGACCGTTCTGCTCGAAGAAATTGCGATAATCGCCTGAGGTCGAGATGCTGTGGTCACCCAATTGGATGAGCCGTTCAACCGCGCGTTGGCCAGCCACTGGTTTTTCAATAGCAATGGTCCAGGGCTGGCCTTGGCCATTGTGGCCTTTGGCGCGAATCTCTCCGGCAATTGAAACCAAGTAATGATTAATACCTGCCGTTTCCACGAGCGCCGCCAATTGATCGACGCCATAACCCTTAGCAATCGCCGAAAGATCCACGTATAGGTCAGGACGGCTCTTTCTGAGTGCCGGTGGTTCCTTGCGGGTGCTCAACTGCCAGTAGCCAACCCGTTCGCGCGTCTGGGCAATGGCCGCTTCGCTGGGAACCTGGTCCTGGCGCGGCGCTGGGCCGAAACCCCATAGATTAACCAGTGGTCCAATCGTGATATCGAAGGCTCCGTGACTCAGTTCACTAATCCGCAGCCCCTCGGAAACGATCTGTTGCAGTTCAGGTGAAACGGCAATCCAGTCAGTCTTAGTATTTTGGTTGAAACGAGAAAGCTCCGAGTCCGGGTCATAGGTCGATAAGGTTTTATTGATGCGCGCGAGCAGGGTTTCGACCCGGGTTTGGAAGCCGGCCGGGATGCTCTGGCCTGGCGTGGGTACCAGCTTGAGATCGTAGCTGGTGCCCATGGTGGCACCGGTGAAGCGCACGGTGGGATCAGGCGGCGGCTTGCAGGCGGCGAGTATCAAAACAGCTAGCAAGAGCAGTATGGACTGGGAGACTCGGCAAGGTAGCTTCATGATTAGGTATCAGTTATAGAAAGCGGGGCCGGCTTCAGCCCATCAAACCGGCCAGGAAACCAGCCCACGCGCTAAAGTTTCTCAGCCTTTAACGGCGGCTTCCATCGCGGCGATGGCATCAGCCATGCTTACCACGCGGCGAGCACTCTCAACGTGGAGATTCTCGACCAGCCGGCCGTTGACCACGACAACCCCTTCGCCGCGCGCTGCCGCCGCGGCATGCGCCTCGATGATTTCCCGCGACCAGGCAACATCTTCCGGTTTCGGGGTGAAGACTTGGTTGCAAGGACCGACTTGTTTTGGATGGATCAGCGTTTTGCCGTCGAAGCCGAATTCACTGCCCTGCTGGCAAGCAAATTTAAAGCCGGATTCGTCGTTCAAGTCGAGGTAGACCCCGTCAAGGATACCAAGTCCGGCGGCACGGGCAGCCAACAGGCACAGGCCGAGCGAAGTGACAAATGGCAGGCGCTCGTGAGTATGGGCACAATCCAATTCTTTGGCCAAATCAGAAGTGCCCATGACCAGGCATTCCATGCGCGGCGACGCCTTGGCGATGGACTGCGACTCAAGAATGCTGCGTGGGGTTTCCATCATCGCCCAGATCGTCATCCCATCCGGAGCGCCGTTGGCGTGCATGATGGCCTCCATATGATGGATAGCATCGGCGCTTTCTACCTTGGGCAGCAGCAGAGCATCAGCTCCCGACTTTGCCGCCATAGCGATGTCTTCATAACCCCAGCGAGTCGATAGGGCATTGACGCGGATGATGATCTCGCGCATGCCGAACCCTCCAGCGGCGACCGCGTCACACACTTGTTGGCGGGCGAGTTCCTTGGCATCGGGTGCAACAGCGTCTTCGAGATCGAGAATCAAGCCATCGGCAGGCAAGATACGGGCTTTTTCCAAGGCACGGGCGTTGGAGCCGGGCATGTACAACACACTGCGGCGCGGGCGTGCGGATTTAGGCATTGTGGGATTCTCCTGTTTATGGTGTGTGGGGTAGGAAATTTTTCTTTTCAGAGGTCAATTAGGTTAACGCAGTCGACGCATGGCTGAAAGTCAATCCAGCATAATGGATAAAAAGAAGGTAGGTTTCCAAAGGGGAATATTTATTGTATGAAGAAGTTGTCTTTTCCTCTTGCAAGTCATCGGTCGTGGAAACAGGTGAGTGGCGGCCGGGTCGCAAGGTTTTTCAACTCTTGTTTTGGAGTGAATCCATGGTTCCCGAAGTCAAAACTATTTTGTATACCACGGCGCTCGGCAGCCACACCCGGCCGGTGTTTCGCTTTACTGTCGGCTTAGCCAAGCAACTAAACGCCCGAATTATCTTGCTGCATGTCGTTGAGCCATTGAGTAATTCAGTCCGGTTTTTGATTGACTCCTACCTGCAACCGGAGGCTGCTGAACATCTTCACCATGCATCCAGCCAAGATCTTCTAGAGAAGATTCATAAACGGATGGAGGCATTCTGCAAAGAAGAACTCGACGCCACGCTCGAACAAACCGAGGTAATTTCAGAAGTTCGCGTCGTCAGTGGCATGGCCTGCGAGGTCATCTTGTATGAAGCGGACCGGCATAACGCCGATATGATTGTGATGGGGACGCATACTGGCTCCGGCATGCAAACTGACCTGTTGGGTTCGACGGCTCGCCGGGTGACTCACCTCTCTAAGCGCCCGGTGTTGATCGTTCCAGTGAACGACAGCACCAGCCAAGAGTGGGCTAAGCCACTGATTTGAGTGTTGGCAATTAGTTAGGGGTTAGAAAAGCAGCGAGAGAGGGAACGATTCACTGCCCGCTACTCGCTACTTGCTACTTAGTGACTCAGTCCGTCCAGGTACTTATCGGCATCCAGCGCTGCCATGCAGCCACTGCCAGCGGAAGTGATCGCTTGCCGGTAGACGTGATCCGCCACGTCGCCCGCGGCGAACACGCCTGGGATGCTGGTTGACGTTGCGCCGCCTTCGCTGCCTGTCTTGATCGAGATGTACCCATTGCGCATTTCCAGCTGGCCAGCAAACAGATCGGTATTGGGCTTGTGGCCGATGGCAATGAACAGTCCCTGTAATGGAATTTCGCTGGTGGCGCCGGTCTGGACATTGCGCACCCGGATACCCGTCACGCCGCTATCATCGCCTAACACTTCATCCAGCGTGGAATCCAGTTCTAAGCGAACTTTGCCGGTATTGACCTTCTCCATCAGCTTGTCAACCATGATCTTCTCGGCGCGGAACTGCTGACGGCGGTGGATCAGGGTAACTTCGCTGGCGATATTGGCTAGATAGAGCGCCTCCTCGACGGCGGTATTGCCGCCACCCACTACTGCAACCTTCTGATTACGGTAGAAGAAACCGTCGCAGGTGGCGCAGCCAGAGACGCCCTTACCCATGAACGCTTGCTCGGAGGGCAGGCCGAGATACTGGGCGCTGGCGCCGGTCGCAATGATCAGGGCGTCGCAGGTGTATTCACCGGAATCACCCGTCAGCCGGAAGGGCCGCTCATTGAGTTGCGCCGTGTGAATATGATCAAAGATCATCTCCGTGTGGAAGCGCTCGGCATGCCGTTTCATCCGCTCCATCAAGTCAGGCCCCATTAGCCCTTCCACATCGCCTGGCCAGTTGTCGACCTCGGTGGTTGTGGTCAATTGGCCACCCATTTGCAGGCCGGTGACCAATACGGGGTTAAGATTGGCGCGGGCTGCGTAAACAGCCGCCGTATAGCCGGCAGGACCGGAACCAAGAATTAATACGCGACAGTGCTTCGAAGTGCTCATCGGGGCGTCTCCTGATCTTTCGTGATAGCGGACAATGCCAGAACGCGAGCGTCCAAGCCGGGCGCTGGCGTGCAGGTACTGCGCGCCCCACCTAGGAACGACGCCCTTCCCCATGAGGAGAAGAGCGAGGTGGGGGTTAAATGGCAGCGATCCTTACAGTGCGGCGGAGTTCTCAGCCAGATAGGCCGCCACGCCCTCAGCCGTGGGCTTCATGCCCTTCTGGCCCTTCTTCCAGCCCGCTGGGCAAACTTCGCCATACTGCTCATTGAATTGCAGAGCCTCAACCAGGCGAATCATTTCATCGACCTCACGACCCAGCGGCAGGTTGTTGACAATCTGTGCCTGGACTATGCCGTCCTTGTCGATCAGGAATGAACCGCGCAGGGCAACTCCAGCGGGATGCTCGATGCCATAAGCCTGGGTAATTTCATGCTTGACATCGGCGACCAGCGGGAACTGCACGGGGCCGATACCGCCTTTGTCAACGGGGGTATTGCGCCAGGCATAGTGGGAATACTGTGAATCGATGGAGACACCAACCACTTCCACACCCAATTCTTTGAACTTCGTGACGCGATGGTCGTGGGCAATGATTTCTGAGGGGCAAACAAAAGTGAAGTCCAAGGGATAGAAGAACAACACCACATACTTGCCGCGCAGATCAGAGAGTTTGAAATTTTCTTTGATCGAACCATCGGGCATGACGGCGGCAGCGGTGAAGTCAGGGGCTTGTTGGGTGACCAGAACGCTCATGAGGTTTTCTCCTTAAGGGTAGATGGCAAGATGCCGTGGGTTAATGTGGTTCAAAGCTTAGGTGAGGTTGATTCATTATGGAAATTGAATCATACAAATGAATCGATAGTCATTGGCTATTTTTATGGACCTATTTTCCTCCTTGTCACTTCACTGTCATTAAATTGCCTTAAATACGAGAATCCATAGCAATGACTTTAAGATAAATTAATTTGGGATGGTTTGAGCAAATTCAAGAGGGCGCATGAACGCAAAACGTATTCTTCTTGTGGAAGACGAACAGCCAATCCGGGAGATGGTAGTCTTTGCACTGACCAATGCCGGTTATGAAGTAGAAGAGGCTGCCGACGCCCGGCAGGCGCAGACGCGCATCGCTGAACGGCTGCCCGATCTGATTCTGCTGGATTGGATGCTACCGGGAATCAGTGGTATTGATTACGCTCGCCGGCTGAAAAAGGATGATCTAACGCGTGAATTACCGATCATTATGTTGACTGCCCGAGCTGAGGAAGAGGACAAAGTGCAAGGTCTGGAGAGTGGTGCTGACGATTATGTGACCAAACCATTTTCACCGCGCGAGATGGTTGCGCGCATCCGGGCGGTGTTGCGCCGGGGTGGTCCGGCTGCCGAGGATGAAATGCTGTGCGCTAACGGTCTGACCCTGGATTTAGCCAGCCACCGGGTCAGTGCGAGCGAGACGCTGTTGGAGATGGGGCCGACGGAATACCGGCTGCTGGAATTTTTTATGTCACATCCGGAGCGGGTTTACAGTCGTGGCCAATTGCTGGATCGGGTCTGGGGCAGCAATGTTTATGTTGAGGAGCGGACAGTGGATGTCCATATTCGCCGGTTGCGCAAGGTGTTGGAACCGCATGGTTATGATGCTTTGGTCCAAACGGTGCGTGGCGCTGGGTACCGGTTTTCGACCCGGATCTAGTTTATCTTTATATATTGCTTCATGGAATATAGCCTTGTCTAAACCTTGGTCGAGTTTATGCCAGCGGCTGGCACTCATCTTTATCGGCGCTGCTCTGTTGGGCTGGATGGCCGATCGGCTAACCCTAGCCTTATTGCTGGCGGCGCTGGGCGAACTGGCTTGGCAGTTATGGCAGTTGTACCGGCTGGATCGCTGGCTGAACAGAGATCCGGACGCCAGCTTGCCAGGATCTGGCCTCGTCTGGCGGGAGGTTGCTGCGCACACTGCGCGCTTGCGCCGGCAAAGCCGCAAGCGCAAACGCAAGCTCAGCCGGCTTTTACAACAATTTCAGCAAGCGACTGCTGCTTTACCAGATGCTGCAGTGGTGCTCGATGAAGAGGGCCGGGTGGTGTGGTGCAATGGCGCTTCCCAATTGCTGCTTGGTTTGGCGCCGGGACGAGATATAGGCTTGCCGATTACTCATTTGCTTAGGCATCCTGGTTTTGTAGCATTCCTCAATGGGCAAAACCCGCAACGGGATGGGGACAGTGTGGAATTTCCCTCGCCAGTGGATGATCATCTGTTACTTGGCGCCCGTATTGTGCCCTACGGTAAGAAACAGCGGTTATTGGTGGTAACCGATATTTCCCGGGTCCGGCGGCTGGAGCAGATGCAGCGCGATTTTGTCGCTAATGTCTCCCACGAGTTGCGTACGCCGCTGACAGTGATCACCGGTTATTTGGAGACCTTGCTCGACAGTGACAGCGTCGTTTTGGATAATTGGCGGCAACCCTTGCGCTGCATGCAGCAGCAATCCAGCCGGATGTTACATATTATCGAGGATTTATTGATGCTGGCCCGGCTGGAATCGCAAAAAGAGCGATTGTCACATCGCCCGGTTGCGATTCCGGCACTGCTAGCTGATATTGCGGATGATGCCCTTGCGCTAAGTGGTGACAGCAGCCATCGGATTGAAGTGCATGCTGATCCTGGGCTGTGGATTCGCGGCTGTGAAAAAGAGTTGCACAGCGCCTTTTCCAATCTGGTATTTAACGCAGTGCGTTACACGCCTGTGGAGGGGCAGATTGAAATTCGCTGGTGGGCTGATAGCGGCGGTATTCACTTGGCAGTGACGGATAATGGCGAGGGTATTGCCCCCCAGCATTTGCCGCGATTGACTGAACGGTTTTACCGGGTCAATCGTGATCGCTCGCGTGGCAGCGGCGGAACAGGGCTGGGCTTGTCCATCGTCAAACATGTACTCAACCATCACGGCAGCCAGTTGCGGATTACCAGTGAACTGGGAGCAGGAAGTGTGTTTACTTGTGACTTCCCGCTGGAATTACGCGTGGAGCCAGAACCCGCACCAGCACGTTTTGGAACCGCTTATCGATGATACACTGGCGATTATCGTGATCTTGAGGAGTCCCTGATGAAACTCTTACTGATTCGTCATGCTATCGCCGAGGATGCAGAAGCGTTTATCACCGCCGGTGGTACCGATGCCCAGCGGCCCTTGACTGAAGTAGGACGCAAGAAAATGCGCAAAGGTGCCAACCGGTTGCGCTCGCAGTTGCAACAGATTGATCTGCTGGCTTGTAGCCCCTTGGTGCGAGCGCGTGAGACCGCTGACATTATCGCCCGCGCTTTTGGCGATCTGCCAATCATCGAACGCCCTGAGCTGGATTACCGCTATCCACCAGAAGCGGTATTGGATTGGCTGACGCAAGGGCCAGCTTCTGGCGTCGTGGTAGCGGTCGGGCATGAGCCGCAATTAGGGTTGCTGACGGGGTTGCTTCTGGCCGATGTAACACGCCCACTCATCGCCTTTCGCAAAGGCGGGGCAGCGTTGATTGAGTTCGATGGCCGTCCGGTTGCGGGTGAGGGTTTCTTGCAGTGGGCGTTGACGGCGGGGCAATTGCGTAGTTTGAACCAAGATTAGGGCAAGGTCCAGATAATCATTCTATCAATCTCTCTTTATCTTCCTCACTCAGAACCAACAACCAGCACCGGCGACAGGACAGGGTGCTGGTTGTCCTTGCAGGTTTTTGGCGAGGAATCAAAAAAGACGCCCGGTTACCCGAGCGCTGCTTATTTACTGGTGCTTATTGAGTCGCTTTATCGTTACCGTTCACGCCCCGCGCCCGCTTGCCGGCGAGGGGCTGGAGGTAAAAGTAAGGGTGAAAGTTTCAAGGGTTTACCCCCCTGCCTTCACCTCCTTAGCCGGGAGCGAGGGGACTGAATGATTACGCTTTATCCATTAATCCATTGCCTCGTACAGCGGCAGGGTCAAGAATTCCGGGTAGTCCGGTGAGAGGCTCATTTTCTCAAAGATGCCTGCTGCTTGATCATAAGTTGCTGTATTTTCACCCTGAGCAGTCACTGTCGCCTTGACTTTTGCTAGTTCCTCGGGGATTAGAGCACGTACCAGTTCAGCGGTGACTTTGCGGCCGTCGTCCAGGATCCCCTTCGGACTCACCACCCATTGCCACACCTGTGAGCGGGAGATTTCCGCAGTGGCGGCATCTTCCATTAGATTATGGATTGGCACGCAACCATTACCGGCTAGCCAGGAACCCAGATAATGGATGCCGACATTGATGTTATTGCGCAGACCGGTCTCGGTGATGGGTTGCTCTGGCTGGAAATTGAGGAAATCCTGGGCGGTGAACACTTCATCGCGCTGCTTTTCCCACTGATTGGGCTTGTCCCCCAGCACCTTGACAAACTCCTCATGAGCGATTGGCACGAGACCGGGATGGGCCACCCAGCCGCCGTCGAAACCGTCGTTGGCGTCGCGGGTCTTGTCGTGGCGAATGCCGGCCAGCGCTTTTTCGTTGGCGGCAGGATCATCCTTAATAGGAATCAGTGCCGACATGCCGCCCATGGCGGGGGCGCCGCGTTTGTGGCAAACCTTGACCAGATGCAAGGCATAGGAGCGCATGAACGGCACTTCCATGGTAATCGCGCCGCGATTGGCCAAGCAGAAATCCCGGTTCTTCTTGAATTTCTTAATGCAACTGAAGATGTAGTCCCAGCGCCCGGCGTTCAAACCGGCGCTATGCTCGCGCAGTTCATAGAGAATTTCCTCCATTTCAAAGGTCGCGAGGATGGTTTCAATCAGTACGGTCGCTTTAATGGTGCCACGCGGGATACCTAGTTCGTCCTGAGCCATGCAGAAAATCTCGTTCCACAACCGGGCTTCCTGGTGCGACTCCATTTTCGGGAGGTAGTAAAAAGGCCCCTGGCCACGAGCAATCTGCTCCTTGGCATTGTGGAAGAACACCAGACCAAAGTCGAAAATACCGCCAGAGACACGCTGACCATCCACCGTTACATGCTTCTCATCCAGATGCCAGCCGCGTGGGCGAATTTGCAGCGTAGCGATCGTGTCATTGAGTTTGTATTCTTTGCCGGCTTCATTGACGAAGCTGAGTTTCCGGCGGATCGCATCGGCCAGATTCACCTGACCTTGAATCTGGTTGTACCAGTTGGGGCTATTGGAATCCTCAAAGTCGGTCATATAGGAATCAGCGCCAGAGTTATAGGCGTTGATGATCATCTTGCGCTCGACCGGGCCGGTGATTTCAGTACGGCGGCGTTCCAGGGCCTTTGGCAATGCGGCAACTTTCCAGGCACCTTCGCGGATGTGTTTCGTTTCCGGCAGGAAATCGGGCATGTCACCGGCATCAATCCGGGCTTGGCGTTCGATACGGGCTTTTAATAATGCTTGACGGCGTGGCTCAAAGGCGCGATGCAGTTTGGCGACCAGGGCGAGCGCGTCATGGGTGAGAACCTCGTCGAAACGAGGATGGATCGGGGCGTTGATTTGCACGCCGGCAGGCAGATTCAGGCTCACGGCTGCTCCTTGGAATTTTCAGGTTTCTGCAAAATAGGCAAGCGCTATTTTAGCGCGGTTTGAATGGCAAAAACCCGGAGGGATCACCTCCGGGTATTGTCCATCCGCTGTGTCTCGTCAGCCGCTCATTGGCGGCCGGCAGGACAAAACCGCTGGATGCTCAGTGGAACTGCTCTTCTTCGGTGGAACCGGTCAGCGCCGTCACTGAGGACACGCCGCCCTGAATGACAGTCGTCATGTCGTCGAAGTAGCCAGTGCCAACTTCCTGCTGGTGGGAAACGAAGGTGTAACCACGCTCGCGGGCGGCGAATTCGGGTTCCTGCACC
>DDST01000039.1 GCA_002343485.1 Proteobacteria bacterium UBA2383 | reverse complement strand
CTCCTAATGAATCAATTGATAATTTTTCTTGATTTATAGCTTCGGAAATCCAGCCAAGCTGCATTTTAAGCAATAGCAAGCGTTCTAACAGTGCCAAGCCATAATCTTTATTTAATTGCTTAACCTGTTCAGATTGTTGATTTTTGATAAAACTACTTACCTGACCAAATGACAAGATTACTAATAATAAGACAGGAACCAAAGATGAGACGATAAATAACAAAAACACTCTTCGTGCTACTTTACTACGAAGAAAAATCATTTCTATTTTCATATGGCAATATAAAAATACTGTCTATCAATACTCCAAGGCCAATCCAACGAAATCGCCATTATTAGCTCGAATAATATCATCTTTACTTGCTTTGGCAGTTAGCGGAGATACACTTTTCTTATCTTTTCCCATACTATATAAATCGTAATCAGAATTCAAAGGAACTAAGTTGTGATCCTTACGCACCTTGCCTTTCCCTTTAGTAGTAGTGATGTTCAAATATTGATAAGGACTTCCCCAAGGGTCCAAAAGAGGTATTGTCTTTGGCAACTCACTAAGAGATTCTGGGTAACTAAAGCCCACCGCATAAAAATTATCAATCTCCGATTCAATAAACAGAATATCGAGCTTTGCCTGAGCAATATTCTTACGATCCATATATTCATTATATCTATACAACGCAATGGTTGACAGAATAAAAACAATAACAAAAACCAATAACAATTCGACAAGAGTAAATCCACAGTATTTTCCAATAGTTTCTCGTATATATGATAGTCTTCCCAATTCGAAAATTGACATATCTCAATAGTAACCTGTTATTTTAAAAGTGTGATTAAAATCCAAAAATATGAAAAAGAAACCAGAAACTGCTGTTCCGATACAGCTTGAGGCTGCCAGCAACGGGGACGCTCCTGAATCACTTTTATCGACCCCACCCATCAGCTGAAATTCCACCGGCTTACTCTGCTGATGGCACCCGTCAGTCTCGTTGCAAACGTTTCAAAACCAGATCACAGGTTGCACAGCTTGGTTAATTGAGCCAATTTCAGTCCTTGCCTTACCTTCGGCGCATTACTCGATCACCTATTTGATAGCGGGATTTTCCAATCAGCCCAAGGTTTCTCCCATGAAAATGCGCAGACCAGTGGCCCAACCACCTGGATGATCATATCATGCCGGTATATTGCATCCCATTTCCACCGAGTGAATCGCTGCCGGCGTTTCTTGAACTGTTCAGAATCGAACACAAATGATTACACTGCTTTCGGCTTGGCAACGTAGGATTCACGACGCTACTTGGCTGCATTCACATTTCACATATTGCTTCAATCAGCGCTTCCATATCGAGACACTCCCTATGCGACGACTTGCCGGGACGACGACTATCAAGCGGCGGCTTAGCTTTGAATTTGTCACTGTAGCAGCTTGCTAATTAGGTAATGATATGTATAACAAACGCAAATGCATGATATTGGGCGCTGTATTCACGGTTTCCATTAATCCAGCTGCAGGATTGGCCCAGCAGAAAGAGATGCCACCCATCCCAATTAAGGCCGCTCCGGTAATTCGCGAAACCTTGAATGCCGATATCACAGCAGTGGGCACCCTACGGGCGGATGAAACCGTCATCGTACGTTCGGAAATCGCCGGACGGGTAGCGGCCCTGCATTTCAAGGAAGGCCAAGCAGTCCGCCAAGGTCAACCACTGATCACCCTCGATCAGGAAGAATACCAAGCGCAATTGGCCAGTAGCGCTGCTCAGCTCGCTCTTGAAGAAAGCAGCTACCGGCGCTTGCAAGATATGGATCGTAAGAACCTGACCAGCCAGCAAAATATCGACGAAGCTAAAGCGAAGCTGGACACAGCGCGCGCCCAGCAGGAGCTCAGCCGGGTACGATTGAGCAAGACCGTGATCCAGGCACCGTTTGATGGCGTGATCGGATTGCGCCAAGTCAGTCCCGGCGCTTATATCAAACCAGGCGATGATATCGCCAACCTAGAAAGCATTGGTTCAATGAAGCTGGATTTCCGGGTACCAGAAACGTATCTGGCGCGGCTGGCGGCCGGTCAGCCCCTGGCGATCCGGGTGGATGCCTATCCTGATCAGCGTTTCGAAGGCGCTATCTATGCCATTGATCCAGCGCTGGATGAAGAAACTCGCACGGTGCTGTTGAGGGCACGGCTGCCGAATAAGGATAACAAGCTGCGGCCAGGTTTGTTCGCGCGGGTTAACCTGATTCTGGAGCGGCGCGAAAACGCACTGGTCGCGCCAGAACAGGCGATTGTACCCGTGGGCCAAATGATCTTTGTTTACCGGGTGGTCGACAGCAAGGCAGTGATGACTCCAGTAAAACTGGGGCTGCGCCGGCCTGGCCAAGTCGAGATTCTTGATGGATTGCAGGCGGGCGATCTCGTGGTCACTGACGGACAATTGAAGATTCGCGACGGCGCGCCGGTTGCGGTTATACCGCCGCCGGATTCTCCACCAGACACCGCTCAGCCCACTAATTCGCCCCCCCCGGCCAACCGGAAGAGATAAGCCGCCATGTTTCTTCCCGAACTCTGCATTAAACGCCCGGTGCTGGCGACCGTAATGAGTCTCGCCATTATTCTGATTGGCGTCATCTCTTTTTTACGCTTGCCGGTGCGCGAATATCCGAACATCGATGCACCCATCGTGTCGGTGCGCACTGTTTACCCCGGCGCCAGCGCTGAGATCATGGAAAGCCAGGTGACTCAGCCGCTGGAAGATTCACTGGCTGGCATTGAAGGCGTCCGTACCATCAAGTCGGTCAGCCGCGAAGAGGTCAGTCAGATCACCGTCGAGTTTCTTCTGGAGCGGGATGTGGATTCAGCCGCAAACGATGTGCGCGACCGCGTCGCGCGAGTGCGCGGCCAATTGCCGGACGAAACCAATGACCCGGTAGTCGCCAAGATTGAGGCGGATGCCCAGGCAATCATGTGGCTGGCCTTTTCCAGCGACCGGCACAGCGCTCTGGAAATCACCGATTATGCCGACCGTACCATTGTCGACCGCTTGCAGGCGCTACCGGGCGTCGCCAGCGTCATCATCGCAGGTGAGCGGCGCTACGCCATGCGGCTGTGGCTAGACCGTGACCGGATGGCCGCCTACAGCCTGACACCGCAGGATGTGGAAGATGCTCTAAAGAAGCAGAACATTGAACTGCCTTCCGGCCGCATCGAATCACGCCAGCGCGAGTTTTCGGTGCTGACCGAATCGGATTTACGCACTCCAGCGCAGTTCAACGACTTGATCCTCAAGGAAACCAAAGGCTATCCGATCCGCTTGCGCGACATCGGCTATGCGGAAATTGGCGCGGCAGACGAGCGCAATGCAGTACGGGTCAACGGCAACCCCTCAGTCGGACTCGGTGTAGTCAAGCAGTCCACCGCCAATACCCTGAGTGTAGCGCAGGCGGTCAAGGCGTTATTGCCAGCCCTGCGGGACAGCCTCCCGGAAGGCATGAAGATTATTGTCGGTTACGATGGTTCGGTTTTCATCGAAAAATCCATCGAAGCCGTTTACCACACCATGCTGGAGGCACTGGCGCTGGTCGTCGCGGTGATTTATCTGTTCCTGCGCAACTGGCGGGCGACGCTGATCCCCTTCGTGACCATCCCAGTCTCGCTGATCGGTTCCTTCTTTTTCCTGTATGCCTTGGGCTTCACCATCAACACCCTGACCCTACTGGGACTGGTGCTGGCCATCGGCCTGGTCGTGGACGACGCCATCGTGATGCTGGAGAACATTCATCGCCATATCGAAGAAGGTATACCGCCATTCCGGGCAGCCTTGCAGGGATCGAAGGAAATCGCCTTTGCCATCGTCGCGATGACCTTGACCTTGGCGGCGGTATTCACTCCCCTGGCGTTCATGACCGGTAATACCGGCCGGCTATTCACCGAGTTCGCCTTCACTGTCGCGGCGGCGGTCATCGTCTCCGGCTTCACCGCCTTGACCCTGACGCCGATGATGTGTTCCAAGTTGCTGCGCCACGAGCGGCAGCATAATTGGCTGTTCAACTTGAGCGAGCGCTTTTTCCTGGCGATGAATACCGGTTATCGCCAAGCATTGATCCAGGCGCTCAACCTGCGCTGGCTGATTGTGCTGGTGTTCTTTGCCACCGGAGCCGGCGCGGCGTGGCTGTTCACCCATTTGAAATCGGAACTATCGCCGCTGGAAGATCGCGGGGTGTTTATCGGCGTGATTGTCGCGCCGGAAGGTGCGACGCTGGCCTATACCGATGGCTATGCCCGGCAACTGGAGCAGTTTTACAAAAATATTCCCGAGGTGATTTCCTACTTCTCCTTCGTGGCGCCGGGTCTGGAAAAACCCAACCCGGTGAACAGCGCGCTGTCATTCGTGCGCCTGAAACCCTGGGAGCAACGCCAGCGCAAGCAACAAGAAATCACCAAGGAATTGGCACCGAAGATGTTTGGCGGATTGCCGGGGGTATTGGCGTTCCCAATCAATCCGCCGTCACTCGGGCAGAGCTTCCGCAATCCGGCCGTACAGTTCATCATCCAGGCCACTAGCTACGCCGGATTGCAAACTCTGGTGGATCAAATGCTAGCCAAGGCCCGCCAATATCCGGGCATGGTGAACGTGGATACCGACTTGCGCCTCAATAAGCCACAACTATCCGTAGTGCTCAAGCGCGACAAAATCGCGGCGGTCGGCGCGGATGTGGAAGAAATCGGCCGGACCTTGGAAACCTTGCTGGGCGGCCGGCAAGTGACCCGCTTTAAGCAGGAAGGCCAGCAATATGACGTGATGGTGCAACTCAAGGATCGGGACCGCGAGCAACCCACCGACCTGACTGCAATTTTCGTCCGGGGCCGGGATGGGCAACTGGTGCAGCTTTCCAATCTGATCGAGGTCCGGGAAACCGTGGCGCCCAAGGAATTGAATCACTTCNNGCGCTGGGCGAGGCGCTGGATTTCATGGATCAGACGGCCCGGAACGTGCTGGGCGAGAATGCCCAGACTGCGCTGGATGGTCAATCGCGGGAGTTCCGCGAATCCGGCGCAACGCTGTATGTGACCTTCGTGCTGGCGCTCTTGTTTATTTATCTCGTGCTGGCGGCGCAGTTCGANNAGCCAGATCGGGCTGGTGATGCTGGTCGGACTGATTACCAAAAATGGCATTTTGATCGTGGAATTTGCCAATCAACTGCGGCTAACCGGGCTGGATCGGCGTGAAGCGGTGCTGGAGGCAGCAACGTTGCGGCTAAGACCGATCCTGATGACAACCCTTGCAACCATTTTGGGAGCGATTCCACTGGCGTTGGCGGTTGGCGCAGGCGCAGAAAGCCGTCAACAAATCGGTTGGGTGATCGTCGGTGGACTGTTATTAGGGACGTTGCTAACCCTGTCAGTCGTGCCAGTGGCTTACACGCTGCTGGCTCGCAAAATCCATCATAGCGCCGAAAAAGCTGCGGCATTAGCAGAACAAACAGAAGCCGTTGCGCATGAACCGGGGCCGGTCTTAACAACAAACGCAGCGAACTAATGATATAGATATAACCCTTTACGCCCCTCGCCCGCTTGCGGGTGAGAGGGCTGAATGATTACGTATGAATTACAGGTTGCTTCAATACCAATCTGAAAAGTTCAACACCGTATTTCCTTCTATACACTCTATTCTCAGGTCACTCCAATGGAGGTGAGATCGCCGGGATGTCCTGCAAAATCGTGGTGGCACTCCGCCAAATAGAACGCGTTATTACAATGAGGAAAAATGCCATGTTACGTGTATTTCGTGTCTTTTTTGCACTGGTCGCACTGTTGCCGGTTCCATTAGTCTGGGCGGCGGGTACAGGAACATCTACTGAAGCCAAGGCGATGCTAGAGAAGGCAGCGATCGAGTTACAGAAAGATCCGGCCGCAGCGCTGGAGATGTTTACCAACGGAGAGGGTGGCTTTAAAGACCGTGATCTCTATGTATTTTGCGCCGATGCGACGACCGGCATTACAACAGCACACGGCGCTAAAGCTAACCGCGTTGGAAGCGTGAACATAAAGAAATCCAAAGACGTGGACGGCAAGGAATATGGCAAGGAATTCTTCGCCGTGGCAACCGAAGGCGAGTTCAAGGAAGTCTCGTATAAGTTTCCACGTCCAGGTGAAAACGAACCTTCTGAAAAATCTGCCTTTATCACCAAAATCGGCGATCAGGTTTGTGGGGTTGGTTATTATAAATAGGGCATTTGCTCCGGGTTGATCCGCATGAAACGGTGCGCCAGGTGTTTGATCCTGGCGTTTCCGGTTGCGCATCAGTAGATCGATTCATCAGCATTCAGCTGTACGAACATGTCTACCGTGACTGTTCCAGCATGCTGGAACTGGAGAACAACGGGAAAGTGCTGCCCATCCTCCAATGGCTTCTTCAGGCCGATCAACATCAAGTGCGATTTACCCGGCTTCAAGCGGACGGTTTTTCCTGCAGGAATTTCAAGCGCGTCGACCGGGCGTATTTTCAGCACATTATCGTCCTGAATTGCACTGTACAGCTCAACCCGTGCCGCGACCTCTGCTGTAGCGGAAAGCAGCTGATCCGGTTTTTGGCCTTTGTTTCTTAGCGATAGATAGCCCTTCCCGTCGGCACTCCTGTGAGCCGGGGTAGCCCAGGGATGAGTGACCGTTATATCGCTCAGTTTATAGCCATGAGCGTCGACCCAAACCGGCCAGCTCATCAACAAAAACACTGTAAGAACTGCAAGATAAGAGAAAAACCGTTGCAGATGAACCCAAAATTTCATTTTCTATGCCTCACAACCTCTAAGTTTAATAACAATCGGAATGACGCTCAAAGTTGCCAAACGGGTCAGCAAACCGCGCGTTACAGAGGAAGTTCCAGTCGGTTAGACTCTTGAGGAATGCGATAATATCCAGTTTCTCCTGATCGGTCAGTGAGAAACGTGCTGGCATCAGTTCGCTTTTAAACGGATTCAAGGCGCCATCACCCGCTAGCGGTCCTTCGCGGACCAGCCGCCCGCCACGGGCATAGTGATCGATCACCTCCTCTAAGGTGGCGATGGAACCGTCATGCATATAGGGTGCGGTTAGTTCGATATTGCGCAAAGTCGGAGCGCGAAACCGGCCCATATCAGCAGGCTGCTGGGTGAACTCCCACAAACCCCGGTTGCCCAGCGGATAATCCCCGGCACCGCCAATGTTATAGAGACCGTTGTTATGAAACTCGGCCTGCGGCAGCGTCGTGCCGGAATGATTCACGGACTGGCTGAAGTTGAAGCCGCCGTGACAATGGAAGCATTCCATACGCTCAGAGAAAAATAACTCCTGGCCGCGCCGGGCCGCTTCGCTCATGGCGTCGCGGTTTCCCTGAAGCGTGGACTGATCATAGGCGGAGTTTCCGGAAATCAGCGTGGAAACAAAGGCGGCAACACCCTTGGCGACCTGGTCCGCAGTAAAATGGTCCGTGGCGTCAGGATAAGCCGCTACGAACAAATCCTGATACAACGGATCATAGCGCAGGCGATCGAGAATCTCCGCTTCGTGATCGGCCCAACCGAGTTCGACCGGAAATTCGTTGAACATCGGGGTGAGCGCCTGTTGATGCAACGTGGTCAGTACCGGATTGGCCCAATCGAAGGTTGCGTTATACACCACATTGGTCAAGCTCATGGCGTTGCGCAGATGAACCTGGCCGGTCGCACCGACGGCGGTGACGCGACCATCGGCAAATGCCCGTGCCGGCAGGTGACAGGACGCGCAAGATGTCGTTTGGTTGATTGATAGGCGTGCGTCATAGAACAAATGGCGCCCCAGTTCCACTTTGGCATCGGACAGCGGATTTTCCGCAAATTCCTGGGGCGTGGGAAAACCTGGCGGCAAAGACCATGAGTAACCTGAACGCGGCAGTTCTTGCGGCGGCGCGCTGCTATTATCGCCGCTATCGTCACCGCCACACCCGCCCACCGCCAGCAACCCCGCGAGGGCTCCAATCCTGATCAATCCCCGGCTCATGGTTTGCGCACGCTGAACAGCCGTTGGGGAATGACTCTGGGGTATTGCTCAGGCGCCGCTCCCGCTCCAGCGATATAGGTGAAGTCCAGATTCAAACGCGGCATGATGGCAATGCACTCAGGATCGGCATTACCCGACATGCAGCCCGATGCAGTGTCAGGCGTGTTAAACGCCACATCAGACGCCTCCAGCGCCGCACCCATGTCCATGAGGATGCGATCCTGATCGGCATCGAAGCCATTCAGGCAGAATTCGGCAATATTCGGATAGCCGCAGGTGGCGGTAGGAGGCGCGTTGGGATTGGAGCCGGGACATTCGGTGCTGCCCAGATGCACGACAAAAGCCACCGCGTTATTGCCATCACCAGGCGCGCCCATGCCGTCGATCCGGATAAACTTGCGCCCGCCGCGCCAGTTCCACAGCATCCCAGAATTGTTCAAGGGCGAGGGCGCGGTGGCGTCGTTGATATGGTTAAGCGCATAAGGCACGCCGACCTTGAAACAAATGCCGGTGTAGTTTTCATTGGACACGGCGCCAACCACTTCAGCGTTGCCCGGCAATACCCCGCTGCCGCAGTCCTGCCGCAGATCCAGCAAGGCGACGTTTTCATATTGCCAAACTCCGTCCTGATCCAAATCGAGCGCCCGCCGCGCTCCATCCGCCTTGATCAACGCCACATCGTGGACGTAAAAGCGCCAGTCCGTCACCTGATAGGTTCCAGGTTGACCTATGCCTACGTTTTCATAGGTCGCCCCACAGACGAAATCCTGACCGTTGACCTGGCCCTGGAACTGGATTGCCGCACGGCGCACCACTGGTAGACTATTGTTATCGTCATCGCCGCCACAGCCCCCTATCAGCGCTGCAATGACGCTGACGATCAGGGCGCTTCGCATCGGGAACGATGAACGCCGGTTGCATGGATCAGTCATGCAAGGATTCTCCTGAGTCAATTCAACATGAAATGGATTTGCCAAGTGCCGCTTGGAATTATTTTTCATGCTAAATCGTCGGGAGCGGTGTGAGAATGCGACAAATTGCCGCATCCACGGAACCTGGAAAACCGCTACAATTCGCACTCGCGATGAACGAGGCGATGGAACAAAGATGACCCGGCGAGATGGGCTGATGTTGATCACGGCCATGGCTGGGTTTTTCTTATTGGGCCGCTTGGTCAGCGTGCTGTATCCGCACTTGAAACAGGAATTACAGCCTATTCTCGCGCACGCCATCGTTTTAAACGCTGATCCCACCTGTAATCCAGCAGGCAAGACCTGCATGGCGAAGGATGCGGCGTTGACCCTGACGCTTAGACTGGGAGACCCTACCCAACCCTTGACCGCGTTTCCGGTGCAGGTTGACCTTGGCGGAAAGGACGCCTCCAAGGCTGAAAAGGTCACGGTGTCTTTCACCATGCTGGATATGGATATGGGGTTCAACCACTTTAATCTACGCCAGCAAGCAGACAAGACCTGGAGAGGACAGGCGATTTTACCGGTTTGCTCAGCAGGACGGCGGGATTGGCAAGTAACGGTAGCCGTAACCGGTGAAACGCCCTATGTTGGCGAATTTCACCTGCTAACCGGTTTTTGATAACGCGTTTCTCGCTGGTGCGAACCCGTGAAACAGGTTATCGGATTTTTGCTTAATGAGGAGTGACCGCTACAATACGCCGCCCGCTCGTACAAATTCAGCGTACGTTGTTGGTCGCCGGGCAGGATCAATGATCAAGCCGAGCTGCCGGGCAATCTGCGATAACGAAAAGATACCGCGCACTGCCGGGACGCCGGTTTCAGGGCCGGTATCCACAACGAGCATATGCTGGCGATTGACTTGCCGCAACGTGGCAATGATGTCCCCTACCCGTGCATGTAATACATCCTTCATCTGGAGAACGTCTACTTTTGGTCTGAGCGTCATAAGGTCAGCAACTCGCAAGTCGTCCCAAACTCCGCCTGCCTTCGTCAGAATCCGGTAGGGCCGGTTGCTTTCGAGGTCACGGCTGGTGAGCACGCCGATGATCTGGTCGTCCACATTATGCACCAGCAGCATTCGTACCCGCCGTTTGATCATGATTTCAAAAGCTTTCTTAAGCAACATAGTCCATTCAACCGTACAGGCGGTCACTTGACCAAGATCGGTCATGATGGACTGGGCGGGATCGTCGAGCGTTACACAGGCGGGCCATTGCTGTTGAGGACGAACGTATTGAGCACCGGCTTCTAAACGATGCAAGGAAAGTGGCCGGTAAATATCAGGCATCCAGGTCATCTCCAGGATAGCAACGGCCGCCGCCGCTGCATGAAACAGTCAGCGCATCCTATGCAATCATGGATCAATGAGAAATGCGGCATATTGTCACACTCACCAACCATTAATTGTCGTTATTACCGCGCTAGAAGCGGTGAGCGTGAAATGGAATTGAATGAATGGAAGATTTGAAACAACTATTGTTGCTACGCATCCTAGTGGTGCTGGGACCGGGCATCATGTTGTTATGGTTGCGCTTCGGTCTGACGCCGCCAGCACCGCTGCCAGGGTGGCCGGTGGCGCTGTTCCTGGGATGGGCGCTGCTGGCGTTTGTCGCGCTGCAACGCTGCGCCCGGCGTGAGAAGCCGCTGACCGCCTGGGAATTGTTCGCTTATCTGCAACTCGATGTGCTGGCGTTGGCCTTGTTGCTGTTTTTCAGCGGCGGCGCAAGCAATCCGTTCGTTTCACTGTTGTTGTTGCCTCTGATCATTGCCGCCGCCCTGCTGCCCGCTGGTCAGGTGTGGGCGACCGCCGCCATCACCGTGGCGATTTACACTGGGTTGATGTTTCACTACTTACCCCTCCCTGGCACGCTCAGCGGTCACGGTCACGGCTTTGAGGCGCATCTGTGGGGAATGTGGCTGGTGTTTGTGATCAGCGCCCTGCTGATTGCCGGATTCGTGGCGCGATTGGCGGCGGCCCTGCGAAACCGGGATCGTCAGGTGGCGCAATTGCGTGAGCGCGCATTGCGCGACGAGCAAATTTTGACCTTGGGCATGTTCGCGGCAGGTGCGGCGCATGAGCTAGGCACTCCTTTATCCACGATCACCGTACTGGCCAAGGAATTGGAACTGCTTTACAGTGAAAATGTGCTGCTCAGTGAGGACTTACGCACCTTGCGCCAGCAAGTGGAGGTGTGCAAATCCATTCTTGGCGATCTGCTGCACAGCGCAGACTTGGCGTCCGACCGCGAGGCCGCACAGACGCTGGATGTACTGCTGGAACGCACTCGTATCCGCTGGCAGTTACTCCGTCCTCAAGTGCCGCTGCGGGTCAGTTGCGCTGGCTCTCCCCCGCCACCGGCGGTCACTGCGCCGCAGACCATCAGCCAAACCTTGATCAGCCTACTCAATAATGCCGCCGACGCCTATCCCGCAGGCGTGGATTTGACCGGGCGCTGGAACCGTCAACGAGTCACCATCGAAATCCGCGACCAAGGACCCGGTCTGTCAGAAGAGGTAGCGAAACGCGCCGGCGAAGCGTTTTTCTCTACCAAGAACGGAGGTGCCGGTATCGGTCTACTGCTGGCCAACGCCGCACTGGAACGCATGGGTGGACAGGTGAGTTTATTACGCCATCCACAAGGGGGAACCTGCACCCGCATCGACCTGCCAGCGCGGACCGGTATCGCATGATGGAATCGACCGAATCCATGACAGCGTGGCCCGAGCCTGCCTGCCTGCTGCTCGTGGATGACGACGCGACGTTCTGCCGGGTACTAGGATTGGCGCTGAGCCGGCGCGGCTTTACTGTCACGACAGCGCACAATCGTGCAGCAGCCCTGCAATTGGCGCAGAAAATAACGCCGGACTACGCGGTCGTCGATCTTAACCTTGCCGGTGACTCAGGACTCAGTCTCATTCCGCATCTACTGATGCTAGATTCCACAACCCGCATCGTGGTGCTCACTGGCTACGCCAGTATTGCTACCGCAGTTGAGGCAATTAAACTCGGGGCGGTCAATTATTTGACCAAACCGGCAGACGCAGATCAGGTTTTGGCCGCCTTTGCTGCGGCCGATGGCAATCCCGCTGCATCGGTCAGTGCCCGTCCCTTGAGTGTGAATCGTCTAGAATGGGAGCATATTCAGCAGGTATTGCTCAATAATAATGGCAATATTTCAGCGACTGCCCGGCAATTAAGTATGCACCGCCGCACGTTACAACGTAAGCTGGCTAAGCGCCCGGTCAAGTTCTAGCAACCGGCTATCAGGTTTTCAGCAACGAACGGATCGCCGACGAAATGGTGACCTTGCCCTCGCCGCGATATGCTTCGTGGTTGGCTTCAATGTCGTTCAGCTTATACAAATAGTTCACCATCATGCCCGCCGACTGGGCCAAGCCTTTGGTCGAGGTATCGGCCAGCCAGTTCAGCCGTTCGATCCGGGAGCCATTGGCAAGATGAAAGCGAGCCACCGGGTCTAAAATAGCAGCACCGTCACCTCGTTTCTCTTTGACCAGATAACGGGCGCATAACCGCATCAGCGGATGCTTGAGCGCCTTGGCCAATTCCGGTTTTTGCGGCCAGTCCGGGTCCTGCAGCAGGGTTTTCAGGGAAGCCGGCTCCTTGCCGGTTCCTGCCGCGCTGGCCAGCGTTTTGCGCTCGGCAGCGGTCAACCATTCACCCTCCACATCACGATCTGGTTCGCTAAACTGGCGATCCAGCCATCTCTGGAACCCAGGAATGGGCGACAAGGTGGCAAACGTCTTAAGATTCTTGAATTCACCCGCCAGCTCATCCACCACCCGCTTGATCAGAAAATTACCGAAGCTGATACCACTTAATCCATCGTGGGCATTGGAGATCGAATAAAAAATGGCAGTGTCCGCAACATGCGGATCGAGGACTGGAGCCGTCTCATCCAGCAGAGTCTGCACATTATCGGCAATGCCGTTAACCAGCGCCACCTGTACAATGATCAGCGGTTCGTTGGCCATACGCGGGTGAAAGAAGGCAAAACAGCGCCGGTCGGAGCTGAGCCGGTTCTTGAGGTCACTCCAGCCCATAATGGGATGCACCGCTTCATAGGCGATCATTTTCTCCAGCAATGCGGCCGGCGAATCCCAGGTAATACGCCGCAACTCTAGAAAGCCAACGTCAAACCAGGACGTCAGCAGCGACAACAAATCCCGCTCCAACGCCGCCAGCGCCAAATCATCCCGGCTCCAGTTCAATAACTCCTCGCGCAGATCGACCAGAAACAGGAAACCTTCGGGAAGGGCATTGAGCTGCGCCAGCAACCGCAACCTTGGCGGTTGTAATGCCTGCCGCAAGACTCGCTCCGCCTTGGCGCGATCCCGGGTGTCCTCGCCTGCCTGCCGCATAGCCGCTACAGCCTTGTCAACAGCCTTGCGGTCGATATCGAATTCAGTGGCTAGAACTTGGAGAAACCGCTGCCGGCCTTGCGCATTTAACGACAGATAAACGCGGCCCAGATTAGCGGCCCGGGCACGAGCGGACACCTCGCCGCCACGGGCCTCCAAGCAATCTCTCATTTGCGCTTTCAGCGCTTCTGCATCCTTCTCAGGAAGATTGGGGCTAGGGGCTGCTGAAAACAATCCTTCCCGCCAATCGGCCATTTCCCGCCACGCCTCACGGAGATTGTACATGGTTCGATTCAACAGATTGGCGCGGGTGATTTCAGATTCGCGGAGAGTCAGCTCGGTCATGACGAAAGTACCAGATAGTCCAGGTTAACCGCAGTGGTTATAAGGTTTGAGTATAGGCGTTTGCTTCGATGAGAACAGGGGGTTTTCAAGACCTGGACTCAACCTAACCAGCCATGGTCACACTGTCCTCAAGCAAAATTTCCACTTCAGTCAACACAATTTCTCCCAATCCCAGCGCTTGCGCCTCTGGCGTAGCCGCCAGCGCAATGCTCGAATCACTGCGCAGGCCAATCCCTAATTTTTCACAAGCCTGATCCGCCAAGCGAACGATGGTGAGTAATATATTGTCGCTATCGTAAGGTTCTCTGTGGTGGTCGCGGGCTACAATGCAGTATTCGTCCGGCAAATTCCAGCGCTTCATCAATACATATCCCATCGCATTATGCATATTGCTATTTAATAGTTCGTTGAGCAGGTTTTCCGGCAACGGACCGCCACCCAGTTGTTTATTAGCGGACAATTCATCGATAACCCGTAGAATCACCAGTTGGCCAATGTTGTGCAACAGGCCAGCCATAAAAGCATCGTCAGCTTGTGTTCTGCATCCGCAATGATTGGCCAGCCATTGGCTGCTTTGGGCCGCCGCAAAGGCATGCTGCCAAAGCCTCTCCATATAGAGGCCGATCTGCGGGTTGCCGGTGAGGTAAAGGCTACGTTGCGAAACAGCCATCGCCAACATCGCCACCTTGCGGACACCGAGACGGATGATAGCCTTCTGAATGGTGTTAATCCGTTGTAAGCCCCTATAGAAGGACGAGTTGGCGACGCGCAACACCTGGCTGGCCAACGCCTGATCGCCAACGATCATCTTTTCAAGATCGGCCACCTTCGTGTTCCGGTCACGCAAAGCATGCTGCAACTGCATCGCTATGGTTGGCAAAGCTGGCAATTGCAAATTTTCTGAAGCCAAGGCCTTGATGATCAAATCTTGCAGCGATTGCTGTACCATGCTTTAACACCTGCTAATAAATCGTGTATTACTTGTCCCTCGATTTTCATGTAATCCCTACCAAGCGCTTGATTTCAACCAACGGTCTCGGTTTTTCGAGGCGAGGCAGATAGCGGAATGCTTCGGTGAGCGTGGTTTCACCCTTAGCCGCCTTGGCCAAGCCATCTTCCAGCAGGGTGACCATGCCTGAACTTTCCAGGCTGATTTGCCGGATTTCATGGGAGGTGCATTTCTGGAAAATGGCATCTCTGACTGCCACATTCAGGATGAGTAATTCGAAAACACCGATTCGGCCTCGATAGCCTGTATGACGGCATGCTGGGCAACCACGTCCTTGCCGAAACGCAGTTCCTTCCAGATCGATCTGTTTATAACCCAAGCGCTGCAATTCAGTGGCATTGGGTTGATAAGGTTCGGCGCAGTATGGACAAACCCGTCTTAGCAATCGCTGTGCTAGCACCGCAACCACGGTCGATGCGATCAGGAAAGTCTCGATATTCATATTCATTAGCCGCAGTAAGGCACCGGTACTGTCTTCAGTATGAAAGGTGGTCAGCACCTTATGGCCCGTCAACGCTGCTTGGATGGCCGCTTCTGCCGAGAAGCGGTCACGGATTTCACCCAATACAATAACATCAGGATCTTGCCGCATGATATGTGGCAAGGTGGTTTCAAAAGTGAGATCAATTTTGGAATTGAGCGAACATTGCGCAATGCCTTCAATAACATACTCTACCGGGTCTTCAGCCGTTGTCACACAACGATCAATGCTGTTTAAATAGTTCACCGCACTATACAGCGTGGTCGTTTTACCCGTACCGGTCGGGCCGGTGATCAAAATAATGCCGCTGGGCAAGTCAAGCGCGTCCTCATAGAAGCGGTTCAACGTGCGAGGAAACATGCTGATCTGATCTAACGGCACCAATTGCGTTTTACGCAGCAGACGCAGTACGATTTTTTCACCGTAGACCGTAACATAGACAGAAACCCGGATATCAATACTGCGGCCGGTACTGGGATCTTCGAAGGTGATATGACCATCCTGGTGGTGACGCCGTTCAGCAATATCCGCCTTGCCCAATATTTTCAAACGGTTGATGAAGGCGGACGCCAGTTTCTTATCAAGAGTTTTGTAAACGCCCAAGACACCGTCGCAACGAAACCGGATGCGCAAGTCATTCTTCATGGGTTCAACATGAATGTCGCTAACCAGCGCTTGGATCGCATCCAGCAACATGGTTTTAACCAGTTCAATGATCTGACTGGTATCGTCGGTTTGAATCGCTGGCTTTGCCGATTCCTGGTAATGGCGTCTGTAGGCTTCGAGCGTTTCGCGAATGATGCGTTTGCTCGTGATCAGTGGCACTATATCGCGGCCAAACAATCTTGCGGCTTCCTGGCGGACGCGCGAGTCCAGAGGATCCGCGAATGCAACCAGAACCTGCTCTTTTTCAATGCGTAACGGGAGAAAATACCGATCGATGAGCCAGTTAGGATTGGCCTTTTCCAGTAATTTCCGGTCCACGTCACTCAGATCGGGCTTCACCTGGGGAAAGCCAAGTTGATCGGCCAACACATCAATGAGCTTATTTTCCTCGATAAAATGGTTTTCCAGCAAAATATCACCCAGCTTTTTACCTTGCCCGGATTCGCGCTGCAATGCCAATGCCGCTCTCAAATCCTGCTCCCGCAAAAAACCCAACTCCACTAACAATGCACCAATCCGCACTGAAATCCGGTGCTTGCGCAATGTGTTACGTTGCTGCTCCAAGCTCACGTAACCGATTTCATTGAGAACGCTAAGTAACGATTTTTCGGTAGAAAGCTTAGCTCGAACCCGCATCGCATAGGCCAATTGCTGATCGGTGATGATACCGTCCTCGACCAGAAACTTAGCGATTTCCAGGCCAGTGTCGTTAGCGGGAGAGGAGTTGTTGGGTGCTGACCCTTGACGAACGCTGAGTAGCGTCTGGGAATTCGCGGGCGAAGCCGTAGAGAGAACCGTTGGTAATTCGCCGGAACTGACCGTGTGTTGCGGTGTTGCTGGATCGGCAGCCAGAGGCAACGCTCCCGCAGACGGATCAGGAGTCGCAGGAAGTCGCGTTGGCTCAGACATAATGGACCCTCACACGTAAATTGCAGATGTGTTTTTATATTTCAACATAATTCATCAATGATTGGCGAATCTGGTTATCTCTGCTCTTAATCGCCGATTAGGCTGTAGTACAATTCTCCATCAACAGCATTTATTGCAGCTCATAAGACCCACGAACCCGCGAGCTTACCTACAGCGAAGACCAGGCTAAGCCAGCCTACAATTAGATAAGCTTGAGAATCGAACCCTCGATTCCCTTCTGTTTGTCCAGATTTATGGAGACTGACGATGTCTACGCTTTCGGTGCGCGTTTCGGAAGATCCCCATCGCCCGCTAGGTCATGCCATCGTGACTATTGATGGCCTGCCACACACTCTGGAGACCTTCGTATTTGCCCTTAACCGCCATGGTTTTACCGCTAACCATCTTGGATCAGACGGTTGGCAGGGCGCGGAATGCTGGCTACAACCGAAAGAAGCTTGGTATGACGGCGACTCCTTAAAATTTGTGATCGACCCCGATTTGGCATTTCAACTGGAAAACATGCCGTATCAAATAGCAATCCGCGGCCAGGGGTTAAGCGGAACTGCTTCTGTAACTTTTGTCTGGCCACTGGAGCTGGCGATTGAAGAGGATACAGCGACGACGACCCGGCGAGTCGTGGTGAGCGGCGCCCGTGTGGGTTCCCGGCCCAAAACACCTGTGCAACCTGCTCCTGAGCTGGATTTGCCAGACGTGCAGCATGTCGATCTGCCTATTCCCGATCTGCCCATTCCCGAGATCGGCAACAACCTAGAGCATGAAAATGCGGATATACCGGCTCGCCCAACGTCATCGACACCTCTAGAAAATGAATTGCCGGCCCATGCGGCGATGCATGAGCCGGAACATTCTGCTTCAGATTCTTCTGCTTCAGATTCTGATGTGACCAGAGATGTGGCGCCAACCCGCCGGGTGAATGGACGGATTGCCTCAACGCCTTTAAGAAGCGAGGAACGGGTCTTTGGAACACTGCACGACGGTATGCCCAAAATTCTGGAATCAGAATTTCCCCAAAGAGAGCCATCGCCGCACACAGTTTTGCCGTCTCAACCCGCACCTAAATCCGAGCCACCCGCTCCCCGGCCTACACTGCAACCCGCTCCAACGCCGCCCAGCACAGTGGATAGCGGGCGACATAACAAGGCTGGATTATTCCTTGGCTTGGGCGGCATGGCTGTCCTGGTGGCAGCGGGCATAGCAGGGTGGTGGTGGCTTGACCAGCGATCCACTACCGATGCGCCTGGCTTCGTGCCCCAACCCGCGGAACGCTCAATAGAGACCCCAAGAGACTCCTTGGAACCCGTACCCGCGCCAGAACCCGTACCCGCGCCAGAGCCAATACCCGCGCCAGAGCCAATACCCGCGCCAGAACCAGTGCCATTGCCTTCGCCAGATGCTTCCAAGCCATTGGATCCGGTACCACTCAAACCACGGATTCCGCCTGTCTCAACGCGGCCACCCTCCACGTCACCCCATCGCGACCGCCTTGCTCCACCACCAGAACCGGCTACAAAACCGCAACCAGGCTCCAAACAGAGTTTGGAGGAAGAATTAAAATCGCAATTCGATCCGACTGTGCAAGAATTGGAGAAGAGACTGCGTCCAAAATCGCCTTGACGTTGCAAGAAAATCAAGGTTCAAACCGGGATTACCGTCCGCCATTTACTACTCTCATCCCCAGGAGCCTTTCTTTTATGAATCGTTTGCTGATTGGCAGTCTGATGCTTCTATTTAATCTGGCTGGCTGGACACCGGCTATGGCCGTTGATACTAACGATCAAGCGATCGGCATGGTGACCGGATCGAAAACCGGCACCTACATTCAGTTTGGCAATGACATCGCCGGAATTGCGAAAGCAGCAGGGCTGAATATCCTCGTCAAGGACTCTCAGGGTTCCATCGACAATATCAGACGCATGAGCAGCAAGGAAAACGCTGCCCTGGGGATTGTGCAATCCGATGTACTCGGCTTCCTAAACCGGTCTGAGAGTCCGGAAATGCGCCAGGTCGCTGGCCGGTTACGCTTGATCTTTCCTTTTTACAATGAAGAAGTCCATTTATTTGCCAACAAATCCATTCAATCCTTTAGCGATCTCCAGGGTAAGCGCGTCGTCGTCGGCGAGGAAGGTAGCGGGAACTGGCTAACCGCAATCAATTTATTGCAATTGACTGGCATCAAGCCAGCAGAGCTGCTGAAAATAGCCCCATTACCGGGCGTGACGGCTGTCCTCAAAGGCGAGGCGGATGCGATGTTTTACGTAGCGGGCAAACCGGTCAGTTTATTCACCAAGGTCGGCAATTTAATCAACAAACCGGAATTTGCGGCGATGCTGGCAAATGTCCATTTTGTACCGCTCGATGATCCAAAAATGCTGCGTGAATATGCCTCTGCCCAGATTGGTCCAACGGATTACGAATGGCTGGATAGCGAAACACCGACGATTGCGGTCAAGGCGGTGCTGATGAGCTTTGACTTTTCCGGTAAGCAAAGCGCCTATTTTGCGCAACGCTGCCAGCAGTTAGCGACATTAGGCCACGCCATCCGCGCGAATCTCGACTCGCTGCGGCAAACCGGTCATCCTAAGTGGAAAGAGGTTAATCTGGATGAAAAAGTAGGGATCTGGTCATTGGACCACTGTTCGCGGAACCCGGTCAAGCGCGGTGGTTCAAAGGTTGATCTCACCCGCGAGCTGGAAAAAATATTGCTGAACCAACAGGAATGGCCGCAATTTACAACCCCTGCGGCCTAAATCATCAGTTTGTTGCTTGGGGAGAAAATGGATGCGATTCGCACCGGTAGTTTTGACCCTGATGTTAGCGATAGGAGCCAATACGGCGCTGGCCCAGGATAGCCCGCCGGCTGGCCGCCTGGAATTTTCCAGCACCTCGTTCGGCCTCTTATTCGGTTACAGCCAAGGAAGAGGAACATTACTCTTCCAGGGGCGGCAATATCCCTTCTCAGTTTCAGGCATTAAGGTAGCGACTTTGGGCGTTAGCCAGGCCAACGCGCTTGGTCAGGTGTACCGGTTGCAAGAAGTCACCGATTTTGCTGGAAACTATGCCGTGATCGAAGGCGGTTTGACCTTGGTTCAAGGCGGCGGCAGCACCCTCTTACGCAACGGAAAAGGTGTAACCCTCTACCTGCAGAACCTGCAATATGGTCTCGATCTGACCTTGGGTGGCGGCGGGATCTCGATCACTCTGGATGAGCCAGAACCGGCTGCTGAATCTTCTCCAGCCGTGATGGAGAAGGCCTCTACGCCTTAAGCAGCCTACGGGCATAAGCAAACACAAACATAAACAAACCAGAATCGTGAGGCGCAACAGCCCATGGTCGAGCAAATTCTTCTCAGCAGCGGTTCTTTTGACAGAGTACGGGAAATCGGTGGTTTCGGCCAACCGCTGCATACGCTTTACCCGCAAATCCAGGCGGTGCTCGCTAATGAACTAGGCGCTGACGCCGCAAATTTATTAGCAGAACCCGTGGTGGATCGCGCCCATAATCGTATCGACTGGTATACCGAGGGTGATCCTGACTGCAAACCAATCGTGTTGAGCGAATTACCCGAGGAGCAGCGTCAACCGGTCCTCGCCCAAATTCAATCACAACTGCAACGTGGCCGGGAACTGGCAGAGCAGTATGCTGCTTCTGGCGATCCGCAGCGGATGCAATTGGGGGCGATGCTTAAGGCAGCACTTGGGTCACCTACAGAAACAAATATCTTTTTAATTAAAGATCAGCCCGTGTTAGCACACTGGGGTTTTGCCACTGACCGGCCGTGGGAGACCGGTGGACCCATTCACCATTCACCCGTACCGCCGCCGCTTCCATCCGAGGCATCGCAGGATGTAGCAATACCGGACATCACGATGCCCGAACTGGCTTCCAGCGCCGTACCGCCAGCACCGGCTGCCGAATCACCAGAGCAATCCGAACCATCTTTGGAACCATCATCCGGGCCGTCATCCGAAAAACCAGCAGCGGCGTTTGCAGATACCATCGCCCCTCCTCCTCTTCCTCCACCCCCTCCTTCTCCGTTGCCACCTTCGGAACCGGCCGGGTCAATGGAAACTGAAACGCCGATACCTTTGCTGCTCAAGTCGAGTCCGCCTTCGGTCGTGGACCGTCCGGGCGCGTTACTGCGCTATGTCGTCGTGGGTTCCCGGTATTTCTGGAGTGTAGCCGTGCTAGCCGTGCTGCTGGCGCTGGGGACTTTCCTCTGGAGTTTGACCCGGACTTCCATGCATCCACTGGTTAATAGATCAATCCAAACATCGCCGAATGTAACCTCCGATGCTTCCTTGAGGGAGGCTTGGCGAATTGAACAAGCGTTGCGAACCAAACTTGAACAACGATTGACCCAACTCGCTGCACAGCGTGGCCGGTGTCCGCTGCCGGTTGAAATGGAGGAGAAAGCTTCTCCGGCGTCCACTGTTCCAGTGCCAAGCGACAATAAGGCCACCGTAGCAGCCGCTGCTGAGGAAGCAATCCATGACAAGACACCGTCCGCACTCCGGCCAGCTCACCCAGATACTGGGGTCAAGCAACCTGCTCCAATGGGGGATGTTGCAACTGCTCTAGAATCAGGCGGCGCATCCGATCAGACAACCATGATCACGCCTGTCTCACCCGATCGTGAAACGCCACCTACGCCGCCGGATCTGCCAATACCGGTCAACACAAGCCATCCACTAGACAAGGACCGGTCACCCGCGAACACGGCTTCGCCTCCGCAAGCGCCGGAAGAATCCCTAGCACAGACGTTGGAAAAAGCGTTACAAAAAGATTCTCGAACCGCTTTAAACGCACCAGCGTCACAACCACCTGTCGAATTGCCCATGCAAGCTGAGCCGACGCCGGAGGAACGTCAGGAATTTACCAACCGCCTGTCGGCCACCGGTGCAACAACAGGCGAGATCACCGCAACGTTACTGTGGAATGGCAACGCTGATCTGGATCTGGTCGTGTATTGTCCATCCGGTCAAATGCTGGACTATCAGAATCCCAAGGAATGTGGCGGTACCCTGGATGTGGATGCCAATACCGCCCGCCACAGCCTGAGCGATCGTCCGGTGGAAAATGTGTTCTGGCCGGCAGGTCAGGCAGCACCAGGAACGTACCAGATTGCCGTCCGTTATGCGCCACGCAAAGATGAACAACATCCCCAGCCAACGCCCTTCCAAATCCGATTAATTCGCAATAACCAAGAAAAAGTCTTTAAGGGTACGGCCCAGCCCCGCAAGGCGGCACCCGTCACTGGTTTTACCGTGGAGCGTTAAATTGCCATGATTGCCCAGGAACACTCACAATTCACCCTCTACGATGCCGAAACGGCTATCCCTCGCTATCAACGCGCCTGGGTTTGGGGAACGGCAACTCTGGCGGTTCTGCTCTGCGGGGCGATGACCGGTTGGTTGCTTGGCAGTCTGTTTGCCACTCATCCTCCCGTCTGGATGGATGCAGGGGTCATCAATAGCACTGCATTGTTGGCCCGGCAGGAAGCCACCAACGAGCAATTGCGCGAGCGAATCGCTCAGATGGATCACGCGCTAGCAGGTGATGTCTGTAATCAAGCGCTACCAAGCCGCTGACATCCAACAGAAAATAATAGTAGTCCTGCCGGTTGCGGCAGGACTCTTTAGCGTGGCAGGCTCCGGTTTTCACCGTCGCTAACCCCACCTTTCGCCTTCAAGCGTTTATGGTTATAGCAAACCACCCTCACCTTGGAGATTGCAACCGTGAACCGGAATCGATGGCTCTACCCTCTGAGCATTCTGTTGCTACTCAGCAGCGTATCGCTGGAAGCGATAGCCCGCATCAAACTCACCACCTTGCCAGTGCGCGAACGGGTCGCTATCCAACTGGACCACCCGCAAATCGCTCTGGTCGAGGAAGAACGCATCGTACCGTTGGTCAAGGGTATCAACCAGGTGGATTTCTCTTGGGCCAATACCCGTATCGATCCTGACACCTTGGTGCTGCGTATTCTGGCGGCATCTGTCGAACCAGCGTTGAATGCTCAAGTCCTCTCCGTCAGCTATCCGCCGAACGAGAATGCTCTAATTTGGTCGGTTGCCGCAAATGTTTCGGGTACCGCACGGGTCAGGATCAGCTACGTACTCGGTGGACTGAGCAAGAATTTTCACTACCGGGCGGTGGCTGGCCGCGATGAAGCGACGTTGGAGCTGGCGCAATACCTCCAGGTACACAACAATGCCAATGAAGCCTACGAAACCGCCGGGTTTTGGGCCGGCGTTGGCCAACGCTTCGACAAACCACTGGGCTTGAATGAAACCAAAGAAGTGCAGCTCAGCCGCTTCGCCAGCGTCCCGATTCGTAAAACTTATACCTGTGATCCGGTCGCATCCGGCTATCTTGACCGTGCTCAGGACAAGCTTAACGTACCCATGCACTACGTCATTAGGAATGCTGGCGGGGCGCTCGGCCAGGAACCACTACCTACCGGCAAGGCCCGTATCTTCCAGGATGATGGTCAGGGCGGCACGGCTTTTCTCGGGGAGGATCGCGGCACATTCACTCCGCCTGATGATGAACTGGAATTGTACCTCGGCCTGGCTCGCGACATTGCCGTGCGACGCACCCTCGATCGTAGCGAGCGGCAGCGCATCGCGGGCAATCTATACCGCTACGACGTCACGTTGAAATACGAGATCGAGAATTTTAAGGATACGCCAGCGATCCTGGATATCGCTGAAAGCGTCCGCCAGATCCGTGATCAAGTGCACGGTAGTGCGGACCGCGATCCAGAATGGCAATTGGGCGATGGCACCCTGCGCAATCCCGATCTGGAAAAGAGTGACGCTGACAAGCTCGTGTTTCACGTCGAACTGCCGGCCCGCGCTGCCGATGGCCAAGCGCAAAAGCAGACACATACCCTGCGGCTGACGTTGAACAATGAGTGGTGAACGTCATGAAAAAGAATCGTAATACCTGGCTGTTAGGCCTGTTGGGGTTATTACTGCCGTTAACATTGCTGGCGGGTAATGTCGATCTAGCCACCGTTCCCAAACGGAGTACGGTGCAACTGACTATCTATAACTCAGAGGATTTGACCCTGGTGCGGGAAAGCCGGGTGGTGACCTTTAAAAAAGGCATTAATCCGCTGCAATTCTCCTGGGCCAATACGCTGATCGACCCGACCTCGGTGGAGCTGAAGTTCCGTGAACCTCGGGCCGGATTGGAGGTGCTGGACACCACCTTTCCCCATGACCGGCCGCAAACACTGTATTGGAATGTGCAAAGCGACGCCAGTTACGAGGCGATCATCGAAATCAGTTATTTCACCTCAGGCATCACCTGGGCAGCCGATTATCTAGCGATCGCCAATCCCAATGAAACCGCCTTGCGGCTGGAAAGCTTCGTCCGGGTGAAAAACCTCTCCGGCGAGGATTACGAAAATGCCCAAGTGCGATTGGTGGTGGGGACTATCAACCTGGTGGAGAAAATTGCTGAATTGGCCAAGCTGCCAGCCGGGCGGTTGAGCGAACTCAAACGTGAGGAATACGGGGAGCTACGGCAAAAAGCGGCACGCAGGATGATGGCGCCTGCGCCCGCGTTAATGATGAGCGGAGCGATGGCCGCTGACGCGGCAGAAAAGGAGGCGCCCAAGGAGATCATCAAGGAAGGATTGAGCGAGTATTTCATCTACACCATTGAAGGTACAGAAACCGTTCCCAACGGTTGGGCCAAGCGGTTGCGCAGCTTTGAGGCGGACGCTGTGCCCATGACGGTCGAATATCGTTACCGGCCCCGTGAATATGGCGATCAACTGGTACGGCTATATCTCCTGAAGAATGACACAACATCGAAATTGGGCAGCACCCCGCTTCCGGATGGGGTCATACGCGTCTTTCGCACTCGTGGCCACGAGGGACTGAGCTACCTGGCGACCCAAAATCTGAAATATATCCCGATCGGCGACAAGATTGAGCTGAATCTAGGCACCGATCCAGTGGTCATTTTCGAACTGGTCAAACAAAAGGTTTTCCGCGACAACCTTTGGTTCCAGATCAAAGGTGGCAATCTCTACCGCAAGCTGGGCGATGACGGGTTCAAACTGGAATTGGACAGCCCGGTAGCCGGTTGGGATGAACACACGGTTTATCAACAGAAAATCCGTAATTACAGCGATAAGCCGATTCATGTGCAAATCCGCCGCGAATATCCAGGCGATATCGTGTTTCGCAGCCCGCTCAAGCCAAGCCTGCATGACTTCCGGACTGTACAATTCGAGACCGATATTGATGCCGGTGAAAAAGCCAGACTGGACTACGAGATCATCGCTCGCATGGGTTATAACCAGAAACAGAACCGGGTCGAGTTACAGGCAGGCGCACCAGGGCGTTGAGAGGCTCTACCGCAACACCAGCAGCAGTTCCCCCCGGCCACGGATCAGATTGATGACCAGGGAATTGCTGCGGGCGGCAATTCGCCGTAACTCGTTAGTACTGGACACCCGTTGACGGTTGATGGCGGTAATCACATCATTCGAGCGCAATCCCGCTTGCGCTGCCGGACTGCCCGATTCAACACGGGCGACCAGGATACCTTGCACCTTTCCGGCCAGTGGCGAACTGGGTCCAATGTCCTCAAAAATGGCCCCGGCCAGCCGAGGATTCAGATCATCGCCTTCCGTCTTGACCGGCACATACTCGCCGACCTTGGCTTTGATCGTCAGCGGGCGGCCATCACGCAAGATCTCTAATTGAACAGACGCGCCAACCTCAAGCAAGCCGATCGCGTTGCGTAGGCCGCTCCCATCGCGGATCGGCCGATCATTGACACGCAACACCACATCGCCTTCCCGCAAGCCCGCCTTGTCGGCCGCAGAGCGGGAAACAACCTGGGCAATGACCGCGCCTTGATTGGCCGGTATATTGAACGCCCGCGCCAATTCCGGGGTGAGATCCTGCACAGATACGCCCAGTTGTCCACGTTGCACTGAACCATGCGCAATAATTTGGTTCATCAACCGTGACACCATATTGGACGGAATGGCAAACCCAATACCGACATTGCCGCCGCCCGGTGCGATGATCGCTGTATTGACGCCAACCAATTCACCGTTCAAGTTGACCAGTGCCCCGCCAGAATTGCCTGGATTGATCGAAGCGTCAGTCTGAATAAAATCCTCATAACCCTGAATACCCAGACCCGTGCGGCCCAGAGCGCTCACGATTCCAGAGGTCACCGTTTGACCAAGGCCGAAGGGATTACCGATGGCCACGACAAAATCACCAACCCGCAAACGGTCGGAATTGGCCAATGGCAAGGCAATCAGGTTCCCGTTGGGAATGCGGATCACTGCGACATCGCTTTCCGGGTCGGAGCCAATGACCTTGGCGTCAAGCTGACGGCCGTCACTCAAGGTTACGGTGATCGTATCCGCACCCTCAACAACGTGATGATTCGTAATTACATAACCGCGTTGGGCATCCACCACGACCCCCGAACCGACGCTTTGCGTCCGGCGCTGGCGCGGCTGATCAGGAATGTTGAAGAAGTGCCGGAAAAAGGGGTCGTCCAACAGCGGATTATTGCGCAGCGCCACCCGGCTTTCAGTAGCAATATTGACGACCGCAGGGGTCGCCCGCTCCAGCATCGGCGCCAGGGTAGGCATGGCTTGACCGTCTATCATCGCTGGCAGTGCAGCAGAAACCGGCAACGGCATGGCAACGGTCACGCTCAGCGCCAGCACGGCCAACAGCAGGGAGCATTGTCTATTCATTGATAAAAAACTCTCTTTCAGGGTGCGCAGGAGAGCACGGGGGTTCGACAGGCTAGCCCGAATGGTTTTTTAGCCGGAAGGAAGTGAATATCCTGATCCATCATCCCGCATCAATGCCAGTGTGAACGCGGATTAAACGGCAATTCTTTCTTCATGCGTTCAAATATCTGGCGGGCAGCGTCGGTATCAGCGGGCGGATTAACGATGCGCAGCACCGCCAATTGATCACCGGGCGGATCGCCAGGCAGACCACGGCCGCGCAGCCGCAGTTTTTGGCCGTTCTTGGCATTGGCCGGAATGTTGAGCGTCACTGTTCCACCCAGGGTCGGCACTTCGACTTTGCAACCCAAAGCGGCTTCCCAAGGCGCCAACGGCAATTCCACACTGACATCACGCTCGCGCAATTTATAGAGGTGGTGCGGTTTAAGCGACACTTCCAGATAGAGATCACCGCTGGGTCCACCTCCCATTCCCGCGCTGCCTTGGCCGCTCAACCGGATTTTCTGCCCATTAGTCACACCTGCGGGAATTTTGACGTTCAAGGTGCGTGTCCGGTTCACCACCTGACCGCTAGCATCCCGCTCCGGCATTTGCAATTGCAGAGCACGGCTACCGCCGTGATAGGCTTCCTCCAGGCTGATTTCCAGTCCCACCGTCTGATCCTGCCCAGCAGTTGCAAAGCCACTACCCATCCCCCCCATGCCCGCAAAACCACTGCGTCCACCCACGCCCATTCCGCCAAACAGCGACTCGAAGAAATCACTGAAGTCACGGCTACTAAAACCGCTGGTATAAGGACGCGCTCCCTCTCGCCCCTGCCAGCCTGGTGGTGGCCGGAATTCCTGGCCTGCTCGCCAATTATTGCCCAACTGGTTGTAGGCAGCGCGCTTTTCCGAGTCCCGCAACACCTCATAGGCCTCGGCGACCTCCTTGAAGCGTTCCTCGGCACCTGATTCTTTGCTGACATCAGGGTGGTATTTGCGTGCCAGTCGACGGTAGGCTTTCTTAATGGCCTCTTCTGAAGCATCACGGCTCACACCGAGGATTTGGTAATAATCCTTATATTGCATACGGGTTCCAGGGGGTTAGGGCATGGCCGGCGGAGAGGTTCCACCAGCCATGGGGCGTCAAATTTTAGCTTTCAACCTGAATGGTTCGCGACAGGGTGTGAGTCAGCTTGGGAATGCCGATTTCCAGCACACCATTGGTACTGCGCGCAACAATTTGCGCCAAATCGGCAGTATCCGGCAGACTGAAGCGGCGATAAAAACTGCCACAAGGCCGCTCAACCCGGCTGTAACCGGCGCGGGTTTCCCGGGTTTCGCCGGGACGGTTGCCGCGAATGGTCAAGACACCGTTTTCGGCGATAATCTCAATATGCTTGGGATCGACGCCCGGAATATCGGCGTGCAAGACATAGCGGTCTTTCTCTTCCTTGATGTCGACTGGAGGAATCCAGTCACAGGTGGCTACGCTGGATTGATCGTCACCGGTATTATAAGGCTGGAACATCCGGTCCAGCTCCCTGCGCAAGCGTTGTACCTGTTGCCAGGGTTCATAGTGGGTCGGGTTCATAGATAGGGCCTCTCTCAGTAGATCATGGTTACTTTTTAAATAAGGCTAATACGCCAGATTTCAAGAGATTCAATTCGTTTTTTCTTTTCCTAACTGATAAGTGGCCAGTATGAACGCAACAGAGTTTCTGCCATTGAATATAGCGGTATTAACCGTCTCCGACACCCGTACTGAAGCGGATGACGCTTCGGGCCAGACCCTGGTAGAGCGGTTGACGGCAGCCGGTCACCGGCTGGCGGAAAAGGCGATCGTCCCGGATGATATTTACCGCATCCGCTCGATACTCTCACATTGGATCGCCGATCCAGAGGTACATGTGGTGCTGGTGACCGGCGGCACCGGTATGACGGGCCGTGATAGCACTCCGGAGGCGGCGCGCCCGTTACTCGATAAGGAGATCGGCGGCTTCGGTGAACTGTTCCGTATGCTGTCTTGGGAGGAAATCGGAACCTCGACGCTGCAATCGCGGGCGCTGGGCGGACTGGCCAATGCGACGTTTATTTTCTGTCTGCCCGGCTCGACCGGCGCTTGCCGCACTGGCTGGGATCGTATTTTGCAGGCACAACTGGACGCCCGCACCCGCCCCTGCAATCTAGTGGAATTATTGCCCCGGTTGCGGGAACGATAATCATGGCAAAAGGGCATCATCATGGATTTCATCACCCGCTACCGGCAGCCGAGTCTGGTCGAGAGTCAGGCTGGCCTCATGTTGGTGTTTCTAGCCTCAACCGGACTGGCAGGAGAGCCGCAACCGGCGGTGCTACCGGCTATCTTCTCTGGGGAAATTGCTCAACCGCTGGTCTTTCGCAATTTACTGCTTGGCCTGCGGCAGACGGTGGAATCGCGATTTTACCGGCCTGATCTATGGCGGCTGCTCGACCCGGTCATTACTTCCGGCCATCGGCTGTTGCGCATGGAGTGCTTCTCTAGTTGCGCCAGCGTCTACGCCCGCNNGCACGACCAACGTCGATTTCAACAGTGCTTTTCTCAGCCATCTAGCACAACTGCGGCCCGGCAAACCAGCGCATTTTGAGATGGGCGAGCAATCGATCAAATTGGAAACAGCGCAGGGCGCAGCAGTAGAGCACAAAGTCAAGCTGCCAGAGCGCTGGATCAAAGGTTTTTTACAGGTGCAGGCGGTGCATCGTCAGGCGCAGCCGCGCTTTGAACTGGATCGTCTGACCGCTGGGCAATTGTTGATGCAAATACCCGCCAGCGCCAGCAAGACCCCGCTGTTCCTGGTGCCAAGACGCCACAAGCCGGAAATTTTGCATCGGCAACCAGTGGGGAAAGATGGCTTCATCGCGGTCAACGACGGTCAGCGGTTGCGCCTGCTGCACACGGTTCTGCCCGATTTGAAAACCCTGCGCGTTTATCAAACCGAGGCCACCGGTGCTTCGCTGTGGGTAGCGGATACCGGAACCGCTCAGTTCACGCTCGGCCTGTCGGGCGCGGCGGCGCATGGTTTTTCCGGCGATGGCGATGCGCTGCGCCAGTTAAGCGCAGTGGATGCAGACGAGGCGGATCTGGCACTGGCCCGCGCCGCGGTGGCCAGCCTCAATCATTTCAGCATCGCCGATCTAGCCCAGCATCAAGATCTTGCTCTGCCTTACGCCACCGAAATCGTTGACCGGCTGGCGCAACAGGGCGTTCTCGGCTTTGACCGGGACCGCGATCTTTATTTTTATCGACAGTTGCCGTTTATGCTGGGCGATCGCTATCAGCCGGATCGGCTTAAAGGCTCTCAGGCATTGCTGGCGAAACAGGCGGTCGATGTGGAACACTGTGAATGGCGCAACGGTGAGTTGATCGCCAATGGCTGGGTGCGTGGAGAAAGCGGTTATTACCCGGTGACGTTGCGCGTGGACGCCCAAGGCTATTTGCAGGAAGGCCACTGCACCTGCCCGTGGATTGATCAGCATGAACTGCGGCGTGGACCGTGCAAGCATCTGCTGGCGTTGCGCTTTGTTGCGGAGCAGACCGGATGAATGCTGGCGCGGATTTTCCAACTTTGCTGGAGGAGGTCTTTCATGGAGATGGCCGCCAATTACGTCACTTGCTGCAACCCCTGACGGCGGAACAACGCCGGGCACTATTTAGTGAATTCAAGGATCTGCTGAAAGTGTTAAAGCGCGCCTGCCGGTTTCGGGCCGATGCTAAAGGCGTGAGTTTGTCTGAGCTCTACCACGCGATCCGCGACGATCCAACAGCATTTCTGCGCGAACGCGCCGATACCCTGGCCGCACAAGGGGCGCTCAACAATGCCCAGTTGATACGGCAACTGTTCTACACCCAGCTAATGGAATTCTACAACCGCCTGCAATTGTTGCAGGCGGGCTTGGCGGGCAAGGGCAGCACAGCAAGTGTTTTTCGCTACAGTGCGCAATATCCAGTGTGGTGCACGCAATTTATGCTGCACGCGGGGCGCATTTTGCTGGACCGCCCGGAACCCTGGGTGCGAGATACGCTGACTCACATGTTCGCCGGCCTTGAAAACCGGACACGCTTCACTGGCGCTGATCTCGGCGTAGCGCGTTTGTTGCAAGAGGCACGGCAACGGCATCCGGATTGGGCCGAGGCGCTGGCGCCGCATCTGGGCCGGGCGATGCGCCGCGATGGCTTTTTCAGCCGGACGCTGAATGGGTATGATGCCGGCATGATCCTGGCTGGCCTGGAATACGACCCGCCATCTGGAACCATGGCCAGTTTCGAGCCACTGATGGACCCCAAAGTGGCCGAGTCATTGTTTACGCGCATGGCCGATGGCCGTCTGCCGCGCGCGGATCTCATCGCCTTAACCTTGCGCAAATTACAAGGCCCGTTGCAGCCGGGCGTTGCCAAAACCTGGATCGAATGCCAGCAACGGCTAGCCCTAAGCGATACTGAAATTCAGGGACAGGCTGAGGCATTCATCAATCTCCTCAACGCCCCCGCACCCGCCGTCAGCAAGCGGGCGCTGAGGATTATTGAAAAGTATTTTCTGACGGATACCCGCCAGGGCGAAGAATTGATCAGCGCGCTGGGTTATTTATTACAAAATCCAGTGCAGGTTCTCGCCAAATCCAGCCTGCGCCTGCTCAAGAAATTGGTCAAATCCAATCCTGAACTGACTAGACCGGCGCTGAACGCAGCGATAGCCGGACTGAGCAACCCGCATGCCGCATTACGCCACGAACTGGCGCGCTGGTTCGGCGCATTCCCTGTATCCAGCTTCGGTGATGAAGCACTGCAACGCTTGCAGGAAGCAGCGATAGCCTTACCGGTTGTAGAACAGGCGTCCCTCACCTCCCTGCTGACGGTAGCGAACAACAAGCCGCCAGTAACGCATGATGCCACACCGCTTGATTACCGTGCCGATCTGGATGCACGGCTAGCATTGCTGCAACAGCGCCTCAAGGAACAACCCAATAATGGTGTACTACGTCAACGGTTAGCCGTACTGGAAGGCTATCTTGCCACCGGCCAGTGTCCGCCACTGGAACCCGCCGTGGCCGGTCATGCCTCCGCCCTTTCTGCGCCTGATTTTGCCTTGCACGAAACAGCCGAGGCACTAGCGGCCGATGTAGTCCGGACTCAGCGTCGCGTGTTCACCCAGGCGGATTATGACCGCATCCTGGCCGGCATGGCGCGCTTTACCCTCTCTGACCACGATACTGGACGCATCCGCGCTATCCTGGCACCCCTGCTGAGCCGGCTCGATCATTGGCGGCAAACAGCAATCAGCGAAGCAGGTTCAGGTCCGTCAGGCGAGCTGGCCGGATTGATATTAGCCCATGCCTGGCAGACGGGTGAATGGATCGCCTTCCCCAAAGGCAGCCGGGGTGAGCAATTACTGAACATCCAGTTTGGTCCAGCGTTACGGCGGCGGTTGAAGCATGTGCTGGCCTTGCGTGCTGCCGGACAGGAGACGTTGCTATCGGTTCCCACGCACACTACCGGCTGGCTGACGCCAGAAGTCTTTGCCGAGCGCTTTGCACGCCTACCGCGCCCACTGCTCGATGCCGATGAACTTAGCGCAGCCTTGTACCGTTTACCGGCATTACCGGAACCACGGGCCATCGCCTGGACACGGCTGGCCTCGCTGGTTGAAAGCCGCAGTGAGGCGCTTGACGAAGCGGTCGCCTTGGCGCTGGCGCCTGATGACCGGGCTCGGCGCTCGCTGGATTGGTTTCTCGACCGTTTTGCACGGCAACCCCCCAACGAGCAGTTGTTTCAATCACTGGCGAGTATTGGCGGTAGCGGCCTTGTCGAGACGTTTCGCGTCAAAGTGCTCCACCACACGCCTGAGACTCCGGAAAACACCGCATTCCGGTTATTCAACGCGGCCCTGCGTTGCCGGTTTGGGCTGGACGATGCCCAGATCGGCGGCCGGGCATCTGCCCTTGCAGAACGGCTCGCGCCACGCGCCGGATGGCTGAGCCGGGTATTGCAACACCCCGGCGCGGATTCCTCGCCATTTGCAGAATTGCTATTCGCCCCCCGGCCAGTCACCGAAACATTGGCCGATGCCGTACACACGGCCGCCGCTAGCGTTTCCTTCATTTACGATACCCCTTATCCGTTCCTGTGGCCGTATCTGTTGGCGCATCCCCAGCAATTTGCGGCACCGGGCCGGGTTGCTGATCTGGCCTATCAATTCCCGCCACTGGCGCAGCGGTTATTTGAGGCGGGGCTGTGTCGACAGGGCCGCAAAGAAGACTATTACCGGGATCTGACACTGAAATTGCTCATGCAGGGCCGATTACCGCAGGTGGATGTCCGGCCTCATCTGGCTCGTGCAGCGCGAGGTTTAGCTGTTGCCCAGCCGGCACAACGCGAAGTGTGTGTGGATTTAATGGCGCAATGGTTGAACGATGGCCGAATGACGCCCGTCGATGGTGCGATAACCCTAGCTACTCTTATCCGGGAAACCGGCCAAGGCTTTGCTCACCTGAACCAGGCATTGGCCTCACTGCGCGTGACTGGCCCCCTGGGATCAGCGACCGTGCTGCTGGCGCTGGAACGGGCCATCGGTGGCGGCGTTGCTGGCTTCCCCTCGCGCAAGCTCTCGCTCATCCTGGACCAGCTGAGCACGGTTTTGGAGGATACCCCGTATGCCGTTAGCGAACCGGCGGCGCGCGACGTACTGAGTACGCTGGCTACTGTAAAAAAATCAGTTTCCCGGGACAAAGCAAACGCCTTGCTGACCCGCCCTTTGATGACAGATCAGCCGCCGGCCTGGGTGCTGGCATTGGCGCCGCCGGCGGGTGAATAATCCCGATGGAGAATGAAAAATGCAATCGCACACTCCCCGGCTTGGCATTGCTCTCGGCAGCGGCGCAGCACGCGGTTGGGCGCATATTGGCATTTTGCGCGCATTAGAAGAAGCCGGTATCGTCCCAGATGTTATAGCCGGTACGTCCATCGGCGCGCTTGTCGGGGCCGCCTACGCCAGCGGCCGGCTGGAACCATTGGAGAACTGGGTGACCCAGATCGACTGGTGGGAGATTATCCGCTATATGGATCTGCGGTTGGGAGGCGTCGAGGGCGAGCGGCTTATGCAAGCCTTCCGCGAACGGGTTGAGGACGCCCTGATTGAGATGCTACCTAAACCATTTGGGGCTGTGGCGACTGACTTGCGCACCGGTCGTGAAGTCTGGTTTCAGACGGGTTCATTGCTGGAAGCGGTACGGGCTTCCATTGCCCTGCCGGGTCTGTTCAGTCCGGTACGCTACCAGGACCGTTGGCTGGTAGATGGCGGGCTGGTCGACCCATTACCGATATCGCTCTGCCGGGCAATGGGTGCCGAGCAAGTGATCGCAGTCAATCTAAACGGTGATATTGTCGGCCGGCATTTCAACGTGCGCACGATGCGCCGCGTTTTACCGAATCCATTGCTGGCGCGGCTTAGCGCTGGCTGGCAGGCGGTGCTAGGCAATCATCAGCCTGCGGTGCCGGAAGAGGAGCCGCCGGGCTTGTTTGATGTCATGGCCAGCGCGATTAACATCATGCAGGACCGTATTACCCGGACCCGCATGGCGGGTGATCCACCAGATGTGGTATTGATACCGCGCCTGGCCCATCTGGGACTGATGGATTTTGACCATGCCGCCGAAGCGATCGCTGCCGGCATCGATTGTGTGCAGCGGAATCTGCCGATGCTGAGGGATGCGCTGAATCTTCCTGTGGCCAATGAGTAAATGGCCGGCGCTTTCGCCTACAATGCCCCCTTTTCAGCGCAACCTGCCAAGACCCTTTCAACCATGCAAATTCTTCGCTATATCCTGACTATTACCTGCCCGGATCAGGTCGGCATCGTTGCCGCTGTGTCTGGCCTGCTGGCGGCTCATCATGGGAATATCATTGAATCCGACCAGTTCAGCGACACCGAGCCGGGCCGGTTTTTCATGCGGCTGGTGTTCGATCTGGACGAAGCGACTGAACCGGCTCTTTTGAAGCATCTTTCACCGCTAGCTACTCAGTTTCGCATGGATTGGCATTTATACGATCCACGCCGACGGCTACGCGTCATGGTCTTGGTTTCCACAGCTGATCACTGTCTGAACGATCTGTTATACCGGCATCGCACCGGTGCATTGCCAATGGATATTGCCGCCATTGTCTCCAATCATCGTGAGCTGGCGCATCTGGCTGAGTGGCATGCTATTCCCTACCACCATCTGCCGGTCACCCCATTGACCAAACCGGAGCAGGAACAACAAATCCTTAATCTGGTCAAGAAAACCGGTACTGAGTTAGTCATTCTCGCCCGTTACATGCAGATTCTGTCGCCGGAATTGTGCCAGGCGCTGGAAGGGCGAGCGATCAACATCCATCATTCCTTTCTGCCCGGTTTCAAGGGTGCCCGGCCCTATCATCAGGCCTATGCGCGCGGGGTGAAACTGATTGGCGCGACGGCTCATTTCGTCACCGCAAACCTGGATGAAGGTCCGATCATTGAGCAGGAGGTAGAGCGGGTCGATCATGCGCAGACGCCGGAACAGTTAGCGGCAGTCGGTCGCGACATTGAAAATATCGTGCTGGCCCGGGCGCTCCATTATTACCTGGAGCGCCGGGTATTTCTGAACGGTAGCAAGACGGTAGTGTTGCGCTAGCGGTAGCGATCTGGCTCGTTGCCGGCTTTCCACTTGATGTTGCAACCGATACTGGGTTTCTGGTCTGCCGTAGCCGGCCGGCCGGCCAGTACAGCATCCGCCGCTGCCCGCAGATCGGCGCCGGTGACAGGGATGGTGTTGCCAGGCCGGCTGCTGTCAAACTGACCGCGATAGATTAGTTTGCGGTCCGCATCGAAGAGGAAGAAATCCGGGGTGCAGGCAGCGTGATACGCCTTGGCCACGGACTGGCTCTCGTCATAGAGGTACGGGAAGGGATAACCGAAGGTTTTGGCTTCCTCGGCCATTTTCTCCGGGCTGTCGGCGGGGTAGTTGGCGACATCGTTGGCGCTAATGGCGATGATAGCCAGCCCCTTGACCTGATAGTCGCGGGCGAACTGAACCAGCCCCTGGCGGATGTGCTTGACGAATGGACAGTGGTTGCAAATGACCATCACCAGCAGTGCCGGGGCGCTTTGGAAGTCACTGAGGGATACGGTCTTGCCGGTAGCCGGCTCGGGAAGACTGAAACTGGGGGCAGGCGTGCCAAGTGGCAGCATGATGGAGGCGGTTTGCGCCATGAGAAGTCTCCTTTGCATTTGGCTAGATAAGCGCAGACCGATGGCCCGCGCCTAAACGCTAGATGAGACCATCTGCCAAAGCATTCAGTTGCGCAACGGCTTGTTCGAGGTCGCCACCGTACTCGAAGGTGTAGCAATCACAGGCGTCGACTAAGGCGGTCATGGCCTTAAAACCACGCAGGCCGATCAATTCATAATTGAAAGAGTGGTCGGTGAGCTGAATAAAAGCTTGGGTTTTATCCAACGATTGCAAGCTCAGTGAAGCACCGGATTTAAATTGAGGCAAAACAATCCAGCGGGCGTGGCCGACTTCATTAGAACGCTCAATGCTATCCGTTGGTGGACGCACATGGCAAACGGTGCCTTTGGGAGTCTTAGGATACTCAGGTCCTAATACTGCGTCAGGTGCGAAATTATGAAAGACAGCAATAGATTGGTTCTTGAGGGCAATCAATCTTGGAAATGGAACGAGCGCCAAATCGACTGGCTGAACCAAGGCAATTTCATCGGTTAACAAACGCCAGCCACGATGACATAACGCCACACACAAGGTACTCTTACCAGAACCAGGATGGGCAGGCAACAGTAGTGTGTTGCCATTCTTTTCCAACATACCTGCGTGAAGCATTAAGTACTGATGTGCTTGGGTAGCAACGCACCAGTTAATGCCCCATTCCAAGAATGGAAGAATAGTATCTTTAGCAAAGGGTCGATAAGGAGTATCAAAATCCGCCTCAAAAAGCATTAAGCGGGACTGCCAAAAACGCCACCAACTACCACATCTGGAAAGCTTTATATGGAAATCAGCAAATGCAGCACTTTTGACCAACAAGTAATCGGCATAAAGGCTGTGAAGCAAAACCGGTAAATTCGCAATCGGGCTGTGTAGACAAAAAACGAATGGCCCGGTACGAAACGACAGGCCTTCGTGCTTCATCATCGAAGGTAATTGAGATAAGGCTAAATCAGAAATTTTCACAAAATAACCGGCTCGATAAGCCCTAAACAGTCCAGGTCAGCTAGCATCTTGTCGACATAAATACAGAAATCTGCATCGAGAGAAAACTCATATTGCTGAGCGAGTTTTTCACTCAAGGCTATCGAGTTATCGGGACAATCCTTCAGAAGCTCTAGCAGATCCGCACACAACATATTCAATATGTGGGTTTGACTGGAAGCCGCATTAAACAAAATAAAAAAATCAGCATCAAATTGCTTCAAATTCAGAGAATAAGGCGTGTTAATTTGCCAAAAAGTTTCCACATTAACCTGAATTACAATCATCTTCCGTGAAACCAGGATGACCAGGATTAGCATTCATAAACGAAGCATAACCTGCCCCTCCTCCATTGTTCGTACAAAAAGAATGTAAGGCTTCTTCTTCTGTTGGTGGGCCACTAAGTGGTCTAGCAAATCCTGTACGTAAGGTCACAATAGCAGGAGTCGCCAATAACACTCCTTTCACCAACCGCCGCCGCCCCTTTGAAGGCTCCACATTAGCCACAGTATCTACACGGGCCATTTGCTTGTCATCATGTTCGGTCATTGTTCCGCTCCTAAACTTTGTACCGCTCCAAGACGGCAGACTCAAGGTTGATCATCAAAGGGATACAAATAGCATTCCAATATAAAAATCAACTGTTATTTAAACATCTTAAAAAATCTTAAACCGAGCCCAGCACGCCAACTGTAAAATTTGCCATAATCTTGATGATACTTCAAACTGGATTTTTCCCAACATGCCACCCTGCACTTTACCCAATATTCTTTCTAACCCACAGATATTAAAGAAAGTTAGTCTGCGTGAGTGGGATCGCCTGCTGCCATGGGCGCGCCGGGTTGGAGTAGTAGCTAAGTTTTACACTTATCTTGAACAGCAAGACCAGCTTGACCGCATTCCGGCCCAGGTTCAACCCCATCTCGAAGCCGCAACCATCATCGCCGCCGAACATGAACGCCGTATCCGTTGGGAATGTAATCGCGTTCAACGCGCTTTGTTCGATTTACCAGAGTTTGATTTTCCAGTAATTTTACTCAAGGGCGCTGCTTACGTGATGGCTCGTTTACCCTGCGCCCATGGCCGTTTAGTGTCAGACGTAGACATCATGGTTCCCAAAGCGAATCTAAAAACCATCGAAGCAATCCTGCAAAAGCATGGCTGGGAAACTGTAAAAAATTCTGACTATGACCAGCAATATTATCGCCAATGGATGCACGAACTGCCTCCGATGCGCCACCGGCTGCGCGGCACCATCCTCGATGTTCACCATACCATTCTACCGGAAACCAGCCGTCTGAAGCCCGGCCCAGCCCTGCTGATCGCTGCCGCCCGCCCCGTACCCAACACCCCTTTCCATGTCTTTTGCCCCGCTGACATGGTGCTGCACAGCGCAGCCCACGCCTTCCAGGAAGAACTCAATAACCCCTTGCGCGATCTCCTCGATCTGCACGAATTGCTTACCTGCTTCGATCAGCACGAACCGGACTTTTGGGAAACCCTGCTGCAACGCGCCCGCCAGCTCAATTTGGGCCGCCCACTGTTCTACGCCCTGCGCTACACCCAGCGTATTCTCAACACCCCGGTGCCGGAGAGCGTCACTCAAGCACTGAAAAATGTCAGGCCAATCTGGCCCATTCTCCCGATCATGGATCAACTGATTGATCAGGCTGCGCTGGCTGAGCATCCACGCCGCACTGGTCCCGCCACAGCCCGCTGGCTGCTCTATATCCGCTCGCACTGGCTGCGGATGCCGCCTCTATTACTGGCCCGCCATCTCGGCTACAAGGCTTGGTTGCGCTGGCGGCCGGCCTCGTCATAACGTACAACCCTTTAAATCATCCCGAACCAAGCCCGCCTCTGATGGTCAATCCCCGCTAACCCCGTGGTTTTTTCAACCACTTTCCTTTTCATCAGCCCAATCCTCTGGGAGGATTTTCATGCCACGACTGAAGCAGTCCTTCTGGCTAACCACCGCTCTGGTCCTGTTCTGGGCTGCCTCCGCCCAGTCCGCCGAATATCCCGATTTTATTACCTTGGTTGAGAAATATAGCCCGGCGGTCGTTAGCATCAACACCAAATCAGAACCCAAAGAAAAGGATCGGCCTTGGCGCAATCATCCGCCAATCCCCGAAGACAGCCCATTCTTTGATTACTTCAAGAAATTCTTCGATCAAATGCCCAATCTGACCCCGCAGCCGCGTTCCTCGGTCGGTTCCGGCTTTATCCTCTCCGCAGACGGTTATGTAGTCACCAACGCCCACGTTATCGAGGACATGGACAGCATTATCGTCGGTCTGTCTGACCGCACCGAATTACCTGCTGAAGTTGTGGGCAAGGATAGCCGCAGCGACATTGCCCTGCTCAAGGTTAAAACCAGCAATGTCCTGCCTACAGTTAAAATCGGTGACATTAGCAAGGTCAAAGTTGGGCAATGGGTGCTGGCGATCGGCTCGCCTTTTGGCTTCGAACGCAGCGCCACCCAAGGTATTATCAGCGCACTAGGCCGCAGCTTGCCCAAAGATAACTATGTGCCTTTCATCCAAACCGACGCTGCGGTTAATCCTGGTAATTCCGGCGGCCCCCTGTTCAATCTCGATGGCGAGGTCATTGGCGTCAACTCGCAGATTTACAGCCGCTCCGGCGGTTATCAAGGCTTATCCTTCGCCGTACCGATCGACGTCGCCATGGAGGTCGTTGACCAACTGAAAACAGGCGGCAAGGTCAGCCGTGGCTGGTTGGGCGTCATGATCCAGGAAGTCACCCCGGAACTAGCGCAGTCGTTCAACCTTGACAAGCCGCGCGGTGCTCTGGTCGGCCAAGTGCTGCCCGATAGCCCGGCGCAGGCTGCTGGGGTACAAGCCGGTGATATTATTGTTGCCTTCAACGACCAGCCGGTGCATCAATCCAGCGAACTACCGCCCCTTGTGGGGCGCATCCGTCCTGGTTCCAGCGTACCGTTGAACCTGATCCGTGAAGGTAAGGAGCAGATGCTAACGATTAAGCTTGAAGAACTGCCCGAAGATCCTAAGTCGCAACAAGCGATTGCCGTTTCGCCCTCCAGCAGCCGGCTTGGGCTGGTCGTGAGCGAGCTACCCGCTGATCAACAGAAGGATGGGGTTAAAGGTGTATTAGTCAAGGAAGCAAACGAAGGTCCCGCCACCAGTGCCGGCATTCGTCCTGGCGACATCATTACTCGCCTGAACAATGCTGAAATTACCAATCTGGAGCAGTTTTCCGCCCTGGTCAAAGAACTACCGGCCGGCCGGCCGGTTCCAGTACTGGTTAAACGCGATAATGGCGCGCTATTCCTGGCACTGACCATTCCAGCGAAAGCGGAGTAATTTTGGAGGGATTTTTGTGTTTGGGTTGCCAAAAGGATGGCAACCCAAACGACTCTTCTACCCTGCCATCACCACTTGACGGTATAATCGTTATGGGCTTTACCCCGCATCGCGGGAGTTCACCGCAACCATACTACTAAAAGGGGCTTTTCCGTGCTCGATACCTATCGCCAACAAGCCGCCGAACGCGCCGCCATGGGCATCCCCGCGCTGCCACTGAGCGCCCAGCAAACTGCTGATCTCGTTGAATTACTAAAAAATCCGCCGAAAGGCGAGGAAGATTTCCTGGTAGAACTGATCACCCATCGGGTGCCGGCTGGCGTCGATCAGGCAGCCTATGTCAAAGCGGCCTTCCTAGCTGCCGTGGCCAAGGGTGAGACTCAGTCACCGCTGATCTCTCGGATCCGCGCTACTGAGCTACTGGGTACCATGCTGGGCGGCTACAACATCCAGCCGCTGATTGATCTGCTTGATGACACCGAATGCGCCCCAGCTGCCGCTAAGGAACTGTCACATACCCTGCTGATGTTTGACTACCGGCATGGCGTCAAAGAAAAAGCGGATGCTGGCAACAGCCACGCCAAGCAGGTCTTGCGAGCTTGGGCTGAGGCCGAATGGTTCACTAATCGCCCCAAGGTGCCGGAAAAAGTCACTGTGACGGTGTTCAAGGTGACTGGCGAAACCAATACCGACGATCTGTCTCCCGCCCCCGATGCCTGGAGCCGCCCGGACATCCCGTTGCACGGACTCGCGATGCTGAAGATGGCCCGCCCTGGCATCGAACCTGATGAGCCCGGTAAGATCGGTCCGCTAAAACTGATCGAATCACTCAAGAGCAAGGGTCATCCAGTGGCTTACGTCGGCGACGTTGTCGGCACTGGCTCCAGCCGCAAATCCGCCACCAACTCGGTGTTGTGGTGGACCGGTGAGGACATTCCCTATGTCCCTAACAAGCGCTTCGGTGGTTACTGCCTGGGTGGCAAGATCGCGCCGATTTTTTTCAACACTCAGGAAGATGCCGGCGCCCTACCGATCACTGATTGCGATGTGAGCCAAATGAATATGGGTGATGTCATCGACATTTATCCCTATCAAGGCATCGTCAAAAATCATGACACCGGTGCCGAACTCAGCCGTTTCAGCTTCAAATCCGACGTACTGCTGGACGAAGTGCAAGCCGGCGGGCGTATTAACCTGATTATTGGGCGCGGCCTGACCGATTGGGCACGCGAAGTACAGGGCATGGAACCATCCACGGTATTCCGTCGCCCAGTCCCAAGCACGGATTCCAGCAAAGGCTTCACCTTGGCGCAGAAGATGGTCGGCAAAGCCTGCGGCGTCGCGGGCGTCCGTCCCGGTACCTATTGCGAACCCAAGATGACCACTGTCGGTTCCCAGGACACCACCGGACCAATGACCCGTGACGAGTTGAAGGATCTGGCCTGTCTAGGTTTCTCTGCGGATCTAGTCATGCAGTCGTTCTGCCACACCGCGGCTTATCCCAAACCAGTGGATGTGCAAACCCATCATACCCTACCCGATTTCATTTCCAGTCGCGGCGGTGTGGCATTGCGTCCCGGTGATGGCATCATCCATAGCTGGTTAAACCGGATGTTATTACCCGATACGGTCGGCACCGGTGGCGACTCGCACAC
>DDST01000062.1:22191-23015 GCA_002343485.1 Proteobacteria bacterium UBA2383 | reverse complement strand
ATATTAGTCATAATCAAGAGGCATACCAATCACTTGGTTGCTTTTATTTAAAATAATAGTTTCTTATATTCAAATAGATAGATATTAAGTGGGGATATCACGAGTACAGGAATGCCGGGATGATGTTTCAATCTGAAACGGTTTTTCAAAATGTAATTTTATTTTGAAACAGAAGAACTATACCCATTGAAAACATGGTGCCCCGAACAGGATTCGAACCTGTGGCCTCACCCTTAGGAGGGGTGCGCTCTATCCATCTGAGCTATCGGGGCAAATTGGCGGGAATTTCAGGCGATTCTAGGGAAAAACCAGGCAACCCTTAACCGGGTTGATGCTTGCATGGGTTTAAGGATAGCCGATGATCACTTTCGCAAACAAGCGGAACTGTTACCGCCAGTCCAGTTGGAACTCACGCCGGCGGGCATCTGCCCAAGTTATTTCAACCATGTGGATACTGCCGCTGTTGTTCACCAGTAGCGCAGTTGAAGAACGAGTACCGTAGCCAGGTGTGTCAATGAAAATTGACGATAGCCAACGCTCCCATTCAAGCGGAACGCCGGTTTTGGGTAATTCAGCATCCGGGGCGACGCTGCGATCAGTCAGCACTTCCAGGAGATCGTCCGGTGCCAGATCAGACCGTTGTTCCAACCGGCCGCGCAGCAAGAATAAGCCCCGCCGCACCTTGGGCCAAGGCGTATCCAGCAAGTGATTGCTGAGACCGTACCATCCTGGCAGCAAAGTCTGAATTTCGCCGGTGCGATTGGAGTGATAGTAGAGACCTGTTTTATCACCCAATAGTAGGTTAAAACCGTTGTAGCTGCCGG
>DDST01000062.1:19581-22156 GCA_002343485.1 Proteobacteria bacterium UBA2383 | reverse complement strand
GAGATCACGGCCAGCCAGCACCTGCGGTGCTTCATTCCAAAACGCCAGGGGTGCGGTAGGCCGTTCGTGGAACTCGTCACGATTGGCGGCGACCATCAGCTCATAACCGGGATGACAACGATATGCGATCAAAATCAGGCACATGATTACCCGTCCGGGGCATAAAGTTTGAGAATTCCTAAGGCCATCGCCATCCGGATCAATTGTGACAAAGTGCGTGCTTCCATCTTTTGCATGACCTTGGCCCGGTGAACTTCCACTGTCTTGCGGCTCAGATCCAGTTGCTCGGCGATTTCCCGATTGGATAACCCATCGACGACCTGCCGCAAGATATCTTGCTCACGTGGGGTTAAAGTCTCAAACCGGCTCAACAATATTTGTCGCCATGCCCGAGTTCGCCGCCTATGTTGATCCTCAGCCACCGCGTGATGAATGCAATCCAAAAACCATTGATCATTAAGTGGTTTTTCAAGAAAATCTATCGCGCCTTGCTTCATGGCGTTGACTGCAGTCGCAACATCACCCCGCGGAGCGATGACGATGACTGGCAGATCGACCCCTTGTTCGCGCAAAATCTGCTGGGCGCTCACCTTGGCGCGTCCCGCAATCCGGATGTCAAGCAACAGGCAGCCAGGTTGCTCTGGCTGGTAGGCCGTTAGGAACGCCTCAATTTCGCCGAAAGTCCGGACATACAGGCCAACTGACTCTACCAGCCGCCGTAGAGAATCACGCAGCCGAGCCTCAGGATCCAGAATGTAGACAATCGGTGTATGACAATGGCTCACGGTTTCCAACACATCGGAAAAGGGAAGAATTACAGTATAAAACATTCAACCACGATCAGTGGAATTGGCTACAATTTTCTGATTCCTTAAAAGCTTATCAATTCTTGGAGAATCAACGCCATGACTATTATCTCTGCCTCTCAAGACACTCTTGTGCTACGCCAGGATGAAGCCGGTGTTGCCACCCTGACCCTCAATCGGCCCAAGCATTACAACGCACTGTCAACAGCGATGCTTGATGCGTTGCAGGCGGCGCTGAATGCTATTGCTGCTGATGAATCAATTCAGGTGGTGGTGATTGCCGGCAGCGGCCCCGCATTCTGCGCTGGCCACGATCTCAAGGAGATGCGTGCTCAGGATAGCCGCGCTTTCCACCAAGCACTGTTCACTCAGTGCGGACAGGTGATGCTGACCATTAACCGCCTGCCGCAACCTGTGATCGCTCGGGTCCACGGTATCGCTACCGCTGCTGGTTGCCAATTGGTGGCGGCTTGCGATCTAGCAGTCGCGTCTGATAATGCCCGTTTCGCTACTTCCGGCATCAATGTCGGCTTGTTCTGCTCCAGTCCTGGGGTGGCGCTGAGCCGGAATCTCGGTCGCAAGCAAGCACTAGAATTGTTGCTGACCGGTGATTTCATCGACGCACAGACCGCGTTACAGCAAGGGTTGATTAATCGGGTGGTTCCGCTCGAACAATTGGATGCGGCCGTTTGGCAACTCGCCGAATCGATCTGCAATAAATCTCAATTGGCGATTCGTATGGGCAAGGAACTGTTCTACCGGCAGTTGGATTTGAGTCTGGAGGATGCTTATGCGTGCGCCACTGAAATCATGGCCTGCAACTTGGACAGCGAGGATGCCCGCGAAGGCATTGACGCCTTTATTGGCAAACGCAAACCACAATGGAAAGGTTGTTAGTGCGGCGTCAACATCCATTGAATGAATAAGCAATGCCTTTTCCTGAGAACCCGCTTGCCAGTGATAATTGCAAAATCGCCCGCAAGCGGAATCCCCCAGAAGCAAGCTTTTAATCTCAAAGTTTAATCTTACTCAACAACCCCTCGACTTCCGCCGCCCGCACCTCAGCATTGGGTAACTCTTTGATGAAGCGAAGTTTATCCCGGCCATCAAGCTTGTAAACCTTGGACTGGTGCTGAATCAGTTGCACTAGCTTGCCGGAGTCCAGTTTTGGCTCTGGTCCGAATACGACTCGCCCCCCTTTCGGTCCTGCTTCGATCTTCTTTACCCCAATGGGCATCGCCAGCAGTTTCAGCCCGGTCACTCGAAACAGGTTTTTAACCGGTTGCGGCAGCAAGCCGAAGCGGTCAATCATCTCCACCTGCAACTCACGCAGTTCCCCATCATCACGCGCGTTCGCGATGCGCTTGTACAGGATCAGCCGGCTGTGGACATCCGGCAGATAGTCGTCGGGAATCAGCACTGGACTTTGTAAATCAATTTCCGGTCCGTGATCCAGTGGCCGGTCCAGTTCCGGAACTTTCCCGGCTTTCAGCGCCTGCACCGCTCGCTCCAGCAGATCCATATACAGGCTGAAACCCACTTCATGAATCTGACCGCTCTGCGCCTCGCCCAGCAATTCGCCTGCGCCGCGAATCTCGAGATCGTGACTAGCCAGCAGGAAACCGGCGCCCAAATCTTCCAATGATTCAATCGCTTCGATCCGTTTGACCGCATCGGCGGTCATCACTGATTTTGGCGGAACAAGCAGATACGCATAGGCCCGATGGTGCGAGCGCCCGACCCGTCCACGCAACTGATGCAATTGCGCC
>DDST01000062.1:19197-19513 GCA_002343485.1 Proteobacteria bacterium UBA2383 | reverse complement strand
CTCGCGCATCTGGCCGTGCGCCACGGCGATCCGCGCCTGCGGGGCCAGTTCCGCAATCTGTGCCGCCATGCGCTGGATAGTGTCTACTTCATTGTGCAGGAAATAGATTTGCCCACCGCGCTTTAATTCCCGCTGGCAGGCCTCGCGAATGGTTGCCGGGTTCCACTGGCTAACGAAGGTCTTGACCGCTAAGCGACCCGCCGGCGGCGTGGCGATAATCGACAGATCACGCAACCCGGCCATTGCCATATTTAACGTGCGAGGAATTGGGGTGGCGGTCAGGGTCAGGATATCCACCTCGGCGCGCAGGGCTTTC
>DDST01000062.1:0-19175 GCA_002343485.1 Proteobacteria bacterium UBA2383 | reverse complement strand
CAGCTTGTGGGTGCCGATCAGAATGTCGACTTTGCCTTCAGCCAGCGCTTTGAGCGTCTCTGCCTGCTGCTTGGGTGAGCGGAACCGGGACAAGAGCTCAATCCGCACGGGCCAGTCCGCGAAGCGGTCGAGAAAATTCTGGTAATGCTGCTGAGCCAGCAAGGTCGTTGGTGTTAAAACCGCCACCTGCCGCGCATCNNCGCCACCTCGGTCTTGCCGAAGCCAACATCGCCGCATACGACCCGATCCATCGGTTTTGCCGACCGCAGATCGGCAATCACCGCTTCAATGGCGGCCTGTTGATCTGCGGTTTCCTCGAAGGGAAAAGCTGCAGAAAAAGCGATGTAGTCAGCTTCGCTAAGACCAAAGGCGTGACCCGGCCGGGCCTCGCGGCGCGCATAGAGATCAAGTAACTCTGCCGCTGCATCACTGACTTGCTTCGCGGCTTTGCGTTTGGCCCTTTCCCATTGACCGCTGCCCAGTTTATGCAAGGGTGCGTTCTCCGGGGCGGCCCCGGTGTAACGGCTGAGCAGATGCAGCGCAGCGACGGGAACATACAGCCGGTCACCGCCAGCGTATTCGACCACCACGAATTCACCATCGATCCCGGCGGCTTCCAATCGCTGCAACCCGGTGTAGCGGCCAATACCATGCTCTTCATGCACGATCGGCGCACCCAAGCTGAGATCGCTCAGGTTGCGGATGATCGCGTCGGGATCACGGCTCTGGACACGCCGCCGCGCCTGCCGCACCCGTTCGCCGTATAACTGCGGCTCAGCGATGATCGCCAGCGGCGGTTCGGTGAGCAGCAGCCCCTGCTCCAGCGGTGCCACGGTTAGCGCCAGCCGCAACTCCTCTCGCGTCAGAAACTCTGCCCAGTCTGTGCAAATGACCGGCCGCAAACCGTAGCCGCGCAGCATCTCCAACAGCACTTCACGACGACCGGCAGATTCGACAGCGATGAGCACCCGTCCGGGAAATCCGGCTAAGAACTGTTCCAGTGCATGAGCTGGCCGCTCATGGCGGGGTTCAAAGGGCAAGGCCGGCGGTGGCAGGGTCGGGTAATTGATGCCAGAATCCTGCCTTTCTGGTGGAGGAAGGTTGGGGAAGGAGGGCTGAGCCAGCGCCAATTCAACCCGTGGCCAACGGGCTAGCGCCCGGTCTACCTGGGCGGCTTCCAGAAACAGCAATGGCGGTGGCAACAGCGGCCGCTCGGCGTCATACCGGTACTGTTCATAGCGGTCCATGATCTGTTCCTGGAAAGCCGCCATTGCAGCATCCACGCCTTCCAGCCGGATCGCTAGAGTACTCTCCGGCAAATGATCAAACAGCGTCGCCGCCTGTTCGAAAAACAGCGGCAGGTAATACTCGATACCGCCGGGTGCATGGCCAGCGCTCACTTCGCGGTAGATCAGGCTCCGTTGTGGATCACCCTCAAACTGGCGGCGCCAGGCTTGGCGGAAGCGGGTAATGGACTCTTTATCCAGCGCCAGCTCACGCGCTGGCAGCAATTTGATGCATTCCACCTTATCCACCGACAACTGGGTGTCGGGGTCGAAATCGCGGATGCTTTCCACTTCGTCATCGAACAGTTCGATCCGGTAGGGCCGCTCAGCACCCATTGGAAACAAATCAAGAATCGATCCGCGTACTGCAAATTCACCGTGCTCTACTACCTGCGACACGCAGCTATAACCCGCCGCTTCCAGGCGCTGGCGAAACAGGTCCAGCGCCAGCCGTTCCCCAACTGTGAGCAACAAAGCGTAGCGATCCAGATAATCGCGCGGCGCCAGCCGTTGCATCAAAGTCGCTACCGGCGTTACCAGCACGCCACGCCGCCGCTGCGGCAATTGATACAAGGTTGCCAATCGTTGCGAGAGGATGTCTTGATGTGGGGAAAATCCATCGTAGGGCAAGGTTTCCCAGTCCGGGAACGCCAAAATTTCCAGATCCGCTCCGCCGAAGACCTGCAGTTCAGTTTCCAGCCGCAGGGCTGTCTGGCTGTCTGGCACGATGACCAGCACCAAGCCGCGAAAGCGGGTAGCAGCGGCAATCAGCAGGGCGGGTCCCGCACCGTGCAGGTGGCTCCAAAGCAGCGGTTGACGGTTATCGGGAGGGAGAACGGCTTGTAATGGTGATGACAGGGTTGAGTTCTGAACAGTGACCGGCATGGATTTCGAGTGATGCGCATGAAAGGGAATGTCATTCTAACATCAGTACCTGCTGGCCGCGTGGGAGACTCCAGATAAGCAGTCTTCGTCGATCATCGCCTGTTTCAACAAAAAAATTTGATCGTTCAGCTACTCTTGAACAATGGAAATCGTTAATCGGGTCATCCTGGCTATATTGCCCCCCGATTCCATGCTTCAAGCCATGATTGATAAAAACGACCTGACGACAAAGAGAGGCTTCCCATGACGACCCGGATTTCTTCATTCAACTCGTGCCATCATCTGCACGATGACTCGTTCACTGGACTCAACCGCCGCCGCTTTATCCAACTGGCTGCTTTGGGCGGTGGCGTTACCCTGCTGGGGCTGGCAACACCTTGGCGGTTAGCCCAGGCCGAAACCGGACACAGCGCAAAGCCTAGCGCCGCGCCGGCCGCGCATGGCACCGAGGCGTTGTTGCTGAGCTGCATGGATTACCGGTTGATTGATGATATCGTTACATATATGGATGGCCGTGGCCTGACGAATCAATATGACCATATTATCCTGGCTGGCGCTTCACTGGGCGCAGTCACCAGCGAATTCAAGAGCTGGAATAAGACGTTCTGGGAACACCTCAAGATTGCCATTGATCTTCATCATATCAACCGGGTGATCCTGATGGATCATCGAGACTGTGGCGCTTACAAGGTAATTCTAAAAGCGGATTTTGCGAAAGACCCGGTGCTGGAACAAAATGTCCACGGTAAGTACCTGCGCGATTTGGAAAAGGCTGTCCACAAAAACTACCCGAAGCTGGAAGTGGAGACGCTGCTGATGAATCTCGACGGTACGGTGCAAACCATCGCCTAAGCCCGCTAAACAACCCTTACCTCCTTCTTGGCAGGGGGTAAGGGAGTTTTGAATGCTTCCCCGCCTCTTACTTGCGGTTGACGGTGACTTGCCGGTATTGAGGCTTGACCCCCCCTTTGACCTGCTTACCCAATTCAATGGTGCGCAGGGGAATACCGGGAAACCGTTCCCGGAATCGCGCGATGGAGTAGGCGGTACACGTCGAGCAGCAATCGATTTCCGTTACGATGACCACTGCGGCCACCTTTTTGATATCGCTTGATAGGACGGCCTGTGCACGGGCCTGTTGGCGCTGGCGCTGGAGAATAAAGCGATAAAGCGGATCGCGCGGTAGGAATTGCCGCCGATAAGCAGTCTGGCGTACTTCTAGGGTTGCAAGCAGATAATTCAACAGCTTCGGCTCGGTATGGTATTGCGCCATGCCATCGCAGCCAAAGCGCTCGTTGGGAGGGAGCTTGTCATATACGTTCGGGATCAGATGCAATCCCAGACGGGTTGATTCAGGAATGGCGCTGTCATTCGAGTAGGCAACCAGGATCTCCGAAGAGCCGTCCTGAAAACGAATCAGGGCCAGACAAAGATTGTGTTCCTCGGCATCGTAGTCTTTCCGGTATCCCATGACCTGGTTCAATTCAGCGCGCTTGAGGGCTATCGCCATCTCGATATCGCCGAGATCCCAACCACGCGGATCGACCTTGGGGTACGAGGGTAAACCGCTTTGCACGCCCAGAGGGCCAGCCGGACAGACCCCGCCTAAGTAACTGATTTCTGAAATCATGCTGTCTTTACCTCCTCACGCCTTCCAGCAATACCCAATCTTCCCGCCGCCGGACTGGTTCGAAAATGAAGCTGTGGGTAAAGGCCGCCTGCACTGCGTCCGCATGTTGTTCAAGAATGCCGGATAACACCAGACGGCCTCCCGGTTTGACACGCTGGGCAAATTCCGGTGCCAGCCGCGTCAGCACTCCCGCTAGGATATTGGCTACTAGCACATCTACATGCAGCGTTGCGGGTAATTCAGCGGGCAGGGCCAGCTCGACACAATTTTCGACGCCGTTTTCGTCGGCGTTATCATCACTGGCCAGTAACGCCTGCGGGTCGATATCCACTGCCCAGACCCGCTGTGCCCCGAGCTTGGCGGCAGCGATGGCCAAGATTCCTGACCCGCACCCGTAATCCAGGACCGTCTGGCCGGCCAAAGCCGCCCCATCCAGCCATTCCAGGCAGAGTGCGGTGGTCGGATGGGTACCGGTGCCAAAGGCCAGCCCAGGGTCCAGGCGAATATTGATCGCGGCCGGATCGGGCGGGTTCTGCGTGGTTGGGCAGATCCACAACCGCTCACCGAAACGCATCGGATGAAAATCATCCATCCACGCCCGCACCCAGTCGCGTTCCTCTAGCTGGCTGAGCCGGCATTCCGGCAGGATCGGCGCATGTAAAAAACACTGTAACTGACGCTTCACTACCTCGATGTCGGTTTGCGCGTCGAACAAACCGGTTACGCACGTGTGCGCCCAGAGCGGGGTTTCACCTGGCGCCGGTTCCAGAACGGGCTGATCGCCGGCATCCGCGAGTGTGACTGCCAGTGCGCCAACTTGCAGCAAAGCGTCTTCCAGTTGCTCGGGCGTATGATTAAGGGCTTCGAGGCTTAGTTGTAGCCAGGGGGCGGTCATGTCATCGCTCATGGCGGGGGCTCGGTTCATAGACTGGGTAAGGACTTAAAGCTTAGCGCATCAGCGCTCGGACAATCATGCGATCATGAAACAACAGAACTACAATTTCACGGGCAGGCTTCGAAAAGGTACAGTTTGTACGAAGCAAGTAATCATTCAGTCCCTTGACCTCCTGCCCTCGCCCCCAGCCCCTCGCCCGCAAGCGGGCGAGGGGCGTGAACAGTTACCGGAGCAAGAAATCCTCGATTTGCTCAAGCAATTTGTGCGAGAGCAAGGCGCACCGGGCTTTACGCAGAAGCAATAGGATACTTGGAAAATCGAGCACTCTATGCGTCCCAGTATTGGACGCGGACAATGCCAAGCGGCTAAAAATGCACAGAATATAGGACTAATTTATAAAGCAATACATGATAGGTAGTATCTTAAAGTAGTAGCCCCGTGTCCGGGCTACCAGATCACGAAGCCGTGGCGGCGGCAGATCAGCGCATGCTGAGCAACTGCTTTTCCAGATAGTGAATATCGGTGCCGCCATCCAGAAAGCGGGCGTCGCCGAGAATCCGCCGGTGCAGAGGCGCATTGGTCTTGATGCCATCCACCACCAGTTCGGCCAGCGCTCCACGCATCCGGGAAATAGCCGCCTCGCGGGTTTCACCGTGAGCAATCAGCTTACCGATCATCGAGTCATAATTCGGCGGCACCCGATAACCATTGTAAATATGGGAATCCACCCGGATACCCGGCCCACCCGGCGCATGGTACTGGGTGATGGTGCCGGGTGAGGGCATGAACGTGTCCGGATCTTCCGCATTGAGCCGGCATTCCAAAGCATGTCCCCGGATATGGATATCGTCCTGGTGGTAGCTCAGCGGCTGACCGGCGGCAATGCGCAATTGCTCCTTGACGATATCCACCCCGGTGATCAACTCGGTGATCGGATGCTCGACCTGCACCCGGGTATTCATTTCGATGAAATAGAATTCACCGTCCTGGTACAGAAATTCGAACGTACCGGCACCCCGATAGCCAATTCGCTGGCAGGCATCGACGCAGATTCCGCCAATCCGCCGGCGCTGCGCAGCGCTAATACCGGGCGCGGGTGCTTCCTCGATGACTTTCTGATGACGGCGCTGCATGGAGCAATCACGCTCGCCCAGATAAATGGCCTGGCCATGAGTGTCGGCTAGCACCTGAATCTCGATATGGCGGGGATGGTCCAGGTACTTTTCCATGTACACCACCGGATTACCGAACGCCGCATTGGCTTCGCTGCGGGTCAGGTCCAGAGTTGTCAGCAGTGCGGCCTCGCTATGCACGACACGCATCCCGCGCCCGCCGCCCCCGCCGGCGGCCTTGATGATCACCGGATAACCGATCTCGTGCGCGATACGCAATGTATTTTGGTTATCGTCACCCAGCGATCCGCCGGAACCCGGTACGCAGGGCACGCCAGCATCCTTCATCGCCCGGATGGCGGATACCTTGTCGCCCATCAGCCGGATGGTATCCGGGCGGGGGCCGATGAAAATGAAGCCGCTTTGCTCAACCCGCTCGGCGAAGTCGGCATTCTCAGACAGAAAACCGTAGCCGGGATGGATTGCGACCGCATCAGTGACTTCGGCGGCGCTGATGATGGCCGGCATGTTCAGATAGCTTTCAGCCGCTGGCGGAGGACCGATACACACTGTCTCGTCAGCCAGACGGACGTGCTTAAGATCGCGATCCACCGTGGAATGCAGCGCTACCGTGCGGATACCCAGTTCCCGGCAGGCGCGCAGGATGCGCAGAGCAATTTCACCTCGATTAGCGATGACCACTTTTTCAAGCATGGCGGCCAGGCTATTCGATGATCAGCAGCGGTTGATCGTATTCGACCGGCTGGCCGTTCTCGACCAGGATGCGGGTCACAGCGCCGGCGTGGTCCGCTTCGATCTGATTAAACATCTTCATCGCCTCAATGATGCAGACCGGGTCGCCGGCATTGACCTGTTGGCCGATCTCGATAAACGGTTTGGAGCCAGGCGAGGCCGAGCGGTAGAAAGTACCGACCATGGGCGCGCGCAGCACATGGCCTTTGAGGGTTTCTGGTTCACTGACCGGCACGGCAGGGGCCGCAATGGGCACGGCGGCGGGCATCGGTCCGGCAGGCGGTGGATTATAACTGGGTCCGGCCCACATCGGAGGTGCCATGACCATCGGTGTATTGCTGTGCGGGTAGCGGCTGATTCGCACCGAATCCTCACCTTCCTTGATTTCGATTTCGGCAATGCCCGATGTTTCGAGCAATTCGATGAGCTTCTTGATCTTGCGAATATCCATGGGCATGGCGGCGGCTACCGGCGGAAAGTGGCAAGGTGATGATTAGCGGCCTGCAAAGCGAGTTCATAGCCTTGTGCGCCCAACCCGCTGATCACGCCAACTGCAATGCCGGACAGATAGGAATGGTGGCGAAACGATTCACGGGCAAAGACATTAGATAGATGCACCTCGATAAAGGGGATGCCGGCTCCCAGCAGGGCGTCACGCAGCGCCACGCTGGTGTGAGTGAAAGCAGCGGGATTGATGATGATGAAAGCGACACTCTCCTGACGAGCAGCGTGGATGCGATCAATCAAGGCATGTTCGGCATTGCTCTGGAAACAGTTCAATTCATGCGGTCCCAACTTGCGGGCTAGTTCCATACAGCGCTGCTCGATGTCAGCCAGCGTATCAGAGCCGTAAAGTCCAGGCTCACGAGTTCCTAATAGATTTAAGTTGGGACCGTTCAACAGCAACAATTTAGCCATGGGTCAAGCAGTGATCCTTGCCAATCAAAGGCCACGATTCTGCATCAAATCTGGTTCACTGTCCAGTAAGAGGCCCGCGCTACCCATGTCAGCCGGTGAGCGGGGGAAAGCAGCGGGGCGATGAGGCAGCCGGCGGGGTTTGGAGGCAGAAAGTCACCGGTCCATCGTTCATCAGGCTAACTCGCATGTGGGCGCCGAACCGGCCCGTAGCGACAGGTGCATGCTGTTGACAGGCTTGGGCAACCAGATAGTCAAACAGCCGTTCACCTTCCATTGGCGGCGCGGCGGGCGTGAAGCTGGGACGCATCCCCTTACGTGTGTCGGCTGCCAGAGTGAACTGCGGCACCAATAGCAGGCCGCCGCCGGTGTCACAAAGGCTTCGGTTCATCTTGCCGCCCGCATCGGCAAACACCCGGTAACCAAGCAACCGCTCCAGAAGACGGTCGGCTTGGTTCTCGCCATCGCCGCGTTCAACCCCGATTAACACCAGCAATCCGGCGTTGATTTCGCCGATGACGTGTCCATCGACCTCAACCCGCGCCTCGCTGACCCGTTGCAGCAATCCGATCATGTCATTCGATCCGCGAAATGCTCGGTAGCCGCGACCAGCGCATCAATAATGCCTGGCTCACTGGCGGCATGCCCGGCGGTTGGCACGATCCGCAATTCCGCTTCCGGCCAGGCCTCGTGCAACGCCCAGGCATTGTCCATCGGGCAAATGACATCGTAACGGCCATGGACAATGAAACCAGGAATGCCATGCAACCGGTGAGCATTGCGCAGGAGTTGATTGGCGTCCATGAAGCAATGGTGGGTGAAGTAGTGGCACTCGATCCGCGCCAGGCTCAAGGCGCGGTGAGTCTCACCGAATTGTTCGATCACTGCCGGGTTGCTTTCCAGCGTCAGAGTGGAACCTTCCCACATCGACCAAGCCTTGGCCGCCCGCAGCCGTTCCAATTCATCGGTGCTGGTGAGCCGCCGATAATAGGCTTGAACCAGGTGATCCCGCTCTGCAACCGGGATTGGCGCGATAAAGTGCTCCCACAGATCAGGAAACAACCGGCTGGCTCCTTCCTGATAGAACCAGTGGATATCTTGGTCCCGGCACAGAAAGATGCCACGCAGGATCAACCCCAGCACCCGTTCAGGATGCGTTTCAGCGTAGGCCAGCGCCAGCGTCGATCCCCAGGAACCACCGAACACCAGCCAGCGGTCAATGCCCAGATGTTCGCGCAGTTTTTCGATATCGCCGACCAACTGCCCCATGGTATTGCCGTGCAATTCGGCATGCGGATTGGACTGGCCGCTGCCGCGTTGGTCGAACAGCACGATGCGATAGCGTTGCGGATCGAAGAATCGCCGGTGCATCGGTTCGCAACCGGCACCGGGGCCGCCATGCAGGAATAATATAGGAAGCCCCTCGGGAGTGCCGCATTCTTCAAGGTATAAAGTATGAAGATCATCCACCGCCAGACGCTGAGTGGCATAGGGCTTGATATCAGGAAACAGGACGCGCATGAGAACTCCGGTTCGGTGCGGAAAGCCCTCCTCCCGCTTACGGACTGGGAGAAGGGTTGAGTTGAGGGCTATTTTACCCGCAATTTGCGCGTTTCAGAGAAGGTAATCGACCACGGCATCCAAATCATCGAACACCCGTCCACCGTAGGGTTCGACCTTGGATTCATCGCCTGGACGGTATTTGCCCGTCCGCACCAACGCACTTCGCAACCCGGCAGCCAGTGCGCCGCATACATCCATTTCTGCGTCGTCGCCCACCATCAACACGTCGTGCGGCGGCACGCCAAGGCTATTGACCGCTGCTAGGAAAAACTCGACCGATGGCTTGCCCAGCACCACAGCTTCTAATTCAGCAGCGTATTCCAGTGCGGCCATGAAGGGGCCGATATCCAAGCTTAAATCATGGTCTTCCCGAAAATAACGATTGGAACCCATCGCCAGCAATGGCAAACCATCGAGCAATAGCCGGAAGCATTGATTAAGCGCTTCATAAGTAAAGCCAGGACCCGCGTCACCTAGCAGCACTGCACCGGGTGTTGGCCCACGCAAGTCAGCAAATTCGCCCTCGATATTGGGATGGACCAGCAGATGTGGACTCAATTGACGGGCAATAAGATAGTCGCGAGCTGCGACGACTGGCGTAAACAGATGTTGAGTCTGTACCTCCAGCCCCATACGCGCCAGCCGCGCGACGATGGTGTTGCGGGTCAGCCGGGTGCTGTTGGTGACAAAACGCATCGGAATGCCGGCTGCTTGCAGACTGAGCAAGGCTTCACGGGAGCCGGGCAGGGGGTAGTCACCAATATATAACACACCTTCTAAATCAAACAGGGCACCGTGGATCATATCTCTCTCAACGGATCGGGTTCGGAACCGCGCCGCACGGACAGCGGGGGTTACTTCCCATGAGTATAGAAGGCGATTTTGCAGGGGAGATAGAATTGTCGAGCCGCTGATTATGCGGTTGCTCCCATGGCTCGCGCCCGGTCGCAGCGGGCAGTGCGTTCGACGGTAAGAGTATTAGAATCGTACAGGGGGCTGAATTCTAGCCAGCCGGCTGCATGCCGCTCGATCAGTGCAGCCAGTGCGGCCATATGGTCGGCGGCATCATTCAGAGCGGGTAGATAGCGGTAATGCTCGCCACCGGCGTCCAGAAAGGTCTGGCGGTTTTCCAGAGCGATTTCTTCCAGCGTTTCCAGGCAGTCCGCGGCGAAACCTGGGCAGACCACATCGACGCTTTTTACACCAGTTTTCGCCCAGTCCGTCAATAAGGTACTGGTATAGGGTTGCAGCCACTCGGCGCGGCCAAAACGGGATTGGAAAGCCACGCCCCACTGCTGCGGCGCCAGTTCCAATCGCTCGGCAACCAGACGGGCTGTCTTGTGGCATTGGCAGTAATAGGGATCGCCAGCTAACAGGTTGCGTTTGGGCAATCCGTGAAAGGAAAACAGCAGCCGGTCACCGGGCTGGCCAGCCCGGCCGGCTCGAATATGCGTAGCCAGCGCGTCGAGATAGCCTGGATCATCAGGATATTGAGCGATAAAACGCAGTTCCGGCAACCAGCGCCAAGTCCGCAACTCGGCAGTAACCGCATCGAAGGCCGAAGCCGTGGTTGCAGCGGAGTACTGCGGATAAAGCGGTAACACCAGCAGCCTTTCAGCGCCGGCAGCTTGTAATTCGGCCAAGGCAGACGCGATCGAGGGATTGCCGTAACGCATACCCAGTGCGACGCGCACCGGCCCGGGGCAACGTGCAGCCAGTACCTTGGCCAATGCTGTGGCCTGCCGGCGGCTGATCGCCAACAGAGGCGAACCGTCTGCAGTCCAGATAGTGGCGTATTTGCGCGCTGATCGGGCGGGACGGATGCGGAGAATGATGCCATGCAGGATCAGCCACCATAACAATCGAGGTATTTCCACTACACGAGAATCCCAAAGAAATTCAGCCAGATAACGGCGTAAAGCTTGGGGAGTGGGTGCATCAGGTGTACCGAGATTGGCCAATAAGATTCCGGTACAAGCAGGCCGGTCGTGGGCGAAAGCGGGGGTAGCGATCGATTTCATAATGGCGTCGTGGTTTCTCGCTGTTTTGGGATCGGGGTGCTTATAATGAAACACATCTTTAGCTGGAGGTTCCCTCGCCATGCTGGGTGTATTTCTCGACCAAGATTCACTGGATTGCGGCGATCTCGATTTCGGCACTTTGAACCGGGTCTTGCCGGATCTGTGCTATTACCCGGCGACGGCCCCGGATGCAGTCGCCGGACGCATCGCCGAAGCTAAGATTGTCATCAGCAACAAAGCACGGCTGGATGCTGCCGCACTGAAACATGCCCGGCATCTAAAACTGATCTGTATAGCCGCCACCGGAATAAATAATGTTGATTTGGGGGCAGCAGCCCGGCAAGGGATAACGGTCTGTAATTGCCGCGGCTATGGTACCGCAGCGGTGGTTCAACATGTATTTACCCTCTTACTGAGTTTAATGACCCATTTACCTGAGTACCGTCAGGCGGTGCGTGAAGGGCGGTGGCAGCAAGCACGCCAGTTCTGTCTGCTGGATTTTCCCATTCGCGAATTAGCGGGTAAAACCCTGGGCATTGTCGGTTATGGCGAATTGGGACGAGGGGTGGCGCGAGTTGCTGAAGCGTTCGGCATGCGAGTGTTGCTGGCGCAAAGACCTGGCGTCGTGGAAGAACAAGAAGGGCGGGTTCCTCTGCCGGTTCTGCTGCCGCAAGTGGACGTGCTGAGCTTACATTGTCCACTGACGCCTGAAACTCAAGGATTCATTGGTGCTTGGGAACTGGCGCTGATGAAGCGAAGTGCCATCCTGATTAATACCGCTCGCGGCGGGCTGGTGGATGAGACGCTCTTAGCCAATGCCCTGCGCCAAGGCGCGCTGGGCGGTGCGGGCGTGGATGTGTTGAGTCTGGAACCGCCTGTTGATGGCAATCCGCTCTTGGCTCTGGATATTCCTAACCTGATCGTCACCCCGCATAGCGCCTGGGGCAGCCGTGAATCCCGCCAACGGCTGATCGAGCAACTGGCGGAGAATATCCAGGGCTGGTTGCATGGGACGCCAGTGCGCGTTGTGGTGTGAGCCGGAGTGGTTTCCGATGGAATGCTCGGCGAGCATGACCAGACATGCCGATCCCGGTCTATGACTCCGGAGGAATTTTTGCGGGAGCCAGGCTGCCAGAATGTTTGGCAAGCCGTTGCCGATAGGCAGGCTCCCACAGCAAGAGCTTACTTAAAACTTGTTTTAATACCGTCTCTCAAGCCGTTTCCACCACTGGAATCTTTCCGATTTTCATCTGCCATTCCTTTGGCCCCGTTTTATGGACACTGCTGCCCTGCGTATCGACGGCCACGGTGACCGGCATGTCCTTGACTTCAAATTCGTAGATCGCCTCCATGCCTAAATCTTCGAAAGCCAGTACCTTGGACGCCTTGATCGCCTTGGACACCAGATAGGCAGCACCGCCGACCGCCATCAGATAAACCGCCTTATTGTCTTTAATCGCGTCAATGGCAATCTGGCCGCGCTCGGATTTGCCGACCATGCCCAGCAGACCCGTCTGCTCCAGCATTTGCCGGGTAAACTTATCCATGCGGGTTGCCGTCGTTGGACCTGCGGGACCGACCACTTCATCACGCACCGGATCAACCGGGCCAACGTAGTAAATAAACCGGCCAGTGAAATCCACCGGTAGCTTCTCACCTCGATTGAGCATATCGGTCATCCGCTTGTGTGCCGCGTCACGACCGGTGAGCAACTTGCCATTTAGTAACAATACTTCGCCGGGTTTCCACGTTGCGACCTCTTCACGGGTGACGGCGGCCAGATCCACGCGGCGGGCATTCGCTGGCGCATAGGTCAGCTTCGGCCAGTCATCCAGACTCGGCGGCTCCAGTTTGGCTGGGCCGCTGCCGTCAAGATGGAAATGCACATGGCGGGTCGCGGCGCAGTTCGGAACCAGGGCAATGGGCAAATTGGCGGCATGGGTCGGGTAATCGAGCACCTTGACGTCAAGGACTGTGGTCAAACCGCCGAGGCCTTGCGCGCCGATACCCAGCGCGTTGACCTTCTCATAAAGCTCGATGCGCAGTTCCTCAGCGCGATTTGCTGGCCCGCGAGCAATTAATTCCTGAATGTCGACCGGCGCCATGAGCGATTCTTTCGCCAGCAGGAACGCTTTCTCCGGTGTGCCGCCGATACCGACGCCCAAAATGCCCGGCGGACACCAGCCGGCACCCATGGTGGGAACTGTCTTGAGCACCCAATCGACCAGATCGTCCGAAGGATTCAGCATGGCAAACTTGGACTTCGCCTCTGAACCCCCACCCTTGGCTGCGCAGATCACCTCGACATGATGGCCCGGAACAATTTCGTAATGCACGACGGCAGGCGTATTATCCTTACTGTTCTGACGCTTGCCTGCAGGATCGTGCAACACCGAAGCGCGTAGCTTGTTATCCGGATCGAGATAGGCGCGGCGCACGCCCTCGTTAATCATCTCCTGAACACTCATCGTCGCATCCCAGCGCACCTCCATACCGACTTTCAAGAACACCAGCGCGATCCCGGTATCTTGACAGATTGGCCGGTGACCTTCGGCACACATCCGTGAATTGATCAGAATTTGAGCGATGGCGTCTTTGGCTGCCGGGCTCTGCTCACGTTCGTAGGCGGCCGCCAGCGCCTTGATATAGTCAACCGGATGGTAGTAGCTGATGTACTGAAAGGCATCGGCGATGGATTGAATAAAATCGTCTTGATGAATGGTGGTCATATCGTGTTCCCATAGGCGAGTGAAGTCTTCGTGGCGAATAGTACTCATTTCGTTCTCTCATGGGTGAGAAAGGGGAGCAAAAACGTACCTGGAAGCCATTAGGACGCGGCTATTTTAGCAGTGTTCCGCTAGCAACAATGATTGGGCTTGCCTGAGACCTGATTCCACTGGAAAACCTCGCCCTGATAAAACGAATATAGTTCAGGCTCCTGGCTGTTCTATAGGGGCAGCGGTTTTTCTGATCAGTGGCCCTATGGTCAATCCTTGCACCAGAATCGAGAACAACACCACGATATAGGTTAGCGCCAGTACGATATGACGCTCCGGTCCCGCGGGGAGCGACAGCGCCAGGGCTACGGAAATCCCGCCGCGCAACCCCCCCCAGGTCATGATCTTGATGGCATGGGGCGTAAATTCGAAACCGAACCAGCGCCGCATGACCGTTACGGGTATGCCGACGCAAACCAGCCGGGCTAACAGCACCAGCGGCACGATGGACAGTGACGCCAGCAAATGGCTGCGATCGAAGGTCAGAATCACCACTTCCAGGCCAATCAGCACAAACAGCACCGCATTGAGAATTTCATCAATCATCTCCCAGAACGTGTCGAGATGTTCCCGCGTCGTCTGCGACATCGCCAGACGCCGGCCATGATTGCCAATCATCAAACCCGCTACCACCATGGCAATGGGGCCGGAAACATGCAAATGGATCGCCAGGGCATAGCCGCCGAGCACCAGCGCCAGGGTTATCAGAATCTCGACATCGTAGCTATCGATGCTTCTCAACAACCGGTAGGCGATATAACCAATCACCAGGCCAAAGGCGATGCCGCCCAGCGCCTCTTCAGCAAACAACAGCAAAATGCCGCCGGTAGTAACGTCCGCGCCGCCCAGCGCCAGGCTGAGCAGAATCGTGAAGACCACCACGGCAATACCGTCGTTGAACAGCGATTCACCGGCGATTTTGATTTCCAGGCTTTTGGGCGCACCGGCGGATTTCAGAATACCCAGTACTGCGATGGGATCAGTCGGCGAGATCAGCGCGCCGAATAGCAAGCAGTAGAGCAGAGAAATCGAAATCCCGGACAGGAGGTTGAGCACAATCCAGGACGCGATCCCAATCAGAAAGGTGGATGCAACGACTCCAGCCGTTGCTAGAACGCCAATCGGCCATTTTTTTCGAGCCAGTTCCTCCAGATCAACGTGTAAGGCCCCAGCGAAAAGCAGCAGGGACAGCATGCTCTCCATGAGCACCTGGTTGAAATCGATGCTGGCGATGATTGCCTCGGCCCGTTGCTCAATTGGCGCATAGCCCAATTCGCCTAGACTCATTAATATGAGGCTGAGCAGCATGGCCAGCACCATGACGCCGATGGTGGTTGGCAGCTTGATGAAGCGGCGATTCAGGTAACTGAACAAAGCCGTCAGGGTGATCAGCAGGGCGATGATATCCAGCATGACAGGTGTTCCTCAGCAGCGGGTCTATCAAGCGGCCGGCGCAGCCAACACCCGCTGCAACCATTCGGCGATGTCGCGAATTTCCTGCCAGCATACTTCATGGCCCATGCCATAGTCGCTCCATTCCACCGGGTAGCCCAGACCCTTCAAGGCTTCAGCGCCCTGCTGGCCATAGCGCATCGGGATCACTGCATCATAATCGCCGTGCGCCATGAAAACCGGTGTCGTCTGGTTTGCGGGCCGGCGTTCGCTGCTCAGCTTACCCGCCAGCGGGATATAACAGGACAGCGCCAGAATACCGGCCAGCCGGTCCGGATAGCGCAACCCGGTATGCAACGCCATGGCTCCACCCTGGGAGAAGCCCGCCAGGACGATGCGTTCAGCGGGGACACCACGCTGTTTCTCCCGCTCCAGCAGCGCATAAATCCCCCGTTCCGAGGCATAAACACCATCCGGGTCTTCCTGGCGTGGTAAATCCATGCTCAGCACGTCATACCAGGCCCGCATCCGCATGCCATTGTTGATGGTCACCGGACGGACCGGTGCATTGGGGAAAACGAAACGGATGCCTAGCCCGGCTGGCAAGCGCAACTCCGGGACAATCGGTTCGAAGTCATGCGCGTCAGCGCCCAGACCATGCATCCAGATCACGCTGGAGCGGACCGGGCCCGCAGGTTCGATTTCAACTGTGGTCAATGGCTGGTCAGTCATCAGTCAAATTCCTGTCTCAATGAAAGATGGTTCGCATTAGCCGCAAAGCTTTCCCGCTTGTCAAGCCGCGCCCCGGTACGCAAGGCACGTTATACTGACCATTATTTCCTGCTTCCCAACCTGAGGAACCTGCGAATGCCGACGCTTCACCCTAGATTCATGCTGGTTTGGCTGCTGGCTGCCGGCCTGCTGGCTGGCTGCGGTCAGAAAGGCGCTTTGTATCTCCCGAAGCCGGAACCGCAAGCCTCCGTTCCCCAGCAAACTCCGCAACCGCAAGCTGCCGCTTCCGGGCAGAATCCACCACAGAAGCCTTGATCATGGACCATTTCGAATATCGTGCGGGCCAGCTTTACGCTGAAGCCGTTCCGGTTGCCAGCATCGCCTCAGCGGTGGGTACCCCTTGCTATATCTACTCCCGCGCTACTATCGAACGGCACTGGCGTGCTTTCGACCACGCGTTCGGAACGCATCCTCATCTGGTGTGTTACGCGGTCAAGGCCAACAGTAATCTGGCAGTGCTGAATGTGCTGGCCCGGCTGGGAGCCGGTTTCGATATCGTTTCGGGTGGCGAATTGGCGCGGGTGCTGGCAGCCGGTGGTAATCCCAATAAGGTCGTGTTTTCGGGAGTCGGCAAGCGCCGTGACGAATTGGAACGCGCGTTGATGGCCGGCATTCGCTGCTTTAATGTCGAATCGGAAGCGGAATTGGCATTGCTGGAACAGGTCGCGGCGGAACGCGGCCAGCGGGCGCCGGTCTCGTTGCGCATCAATCCCGATGTGGACGCCAATACGCATCCTTATATCTCCACCGGACTCAAGCAAAATAAGTTTGGCATCGACCCGGAACGGGCATGGGCTCTCTATGAGCAAGCCGCTGCTTCGCCGCATCTCGAAATCGTTGGCGTGGATTGCCACATCGGCTCGCAACTGACCCAGGTTGCGCCGTTTGTCGATGCGCTGGAACGGGTACTGGCGCTGGTCACCCGGATGGAAGAGCGAGGAATTCGCCTTCATCATCTTGACCTTGGCGGTGGGCTGGGCATTCGCTACCGCGACGAGGAACCACCCTTGCCCGCTGATCATGCTGCCGCGCTCATGAAATGCCTGCGCGGCCAGCCTTATGAAATCCTGATCGAACCGGGCCGGGCCATTGCGGGTAATGCCGGTATTCTGGTCACCCAGGTGGAATTACTGAAACAGGGCGATGAAAAGAGTTTTGCCGTCGTGGATGCCGCGATGAACGATCTGCTGCGTCCGGCGCTGTATTCTGCTTGGCAAGCGATTATCCCGGTTAAGCTCCGTACTCAGGGTGAGCCACGCTGCTACGACGTGGTGGGGCCGATTTGTGAGACGGGCGATTTTCTTGGCAAGGATCGGATGTTGAACATCGAACCCGGCGACTTGCTGGCGGTGCGTTCTGCTGGCGCTTATGGCTTTGCCATGAGCTCTAATTACAACTCGCGGCCGCGCGCTGCTGAGGTGATGGTCGATGGTGACCGGTTTCAGGTGGTGCGCCAGCGGGAAACCGTTGCCGAATTATATGCCGGTGAATCGGTGCTGTTTTGAAAAGAAGAACAATGGAGTGTAATAAGCTCATCTAGAATGATCTAAGCCCGTTGCTGTTTTGCCACCGAGGATAAAATCATGCAAGAAATCGTTATTTTTGAGTGGAATATAGCGAATGCGCTGCATTATCAATCCCGTTATCTGCCTCGACCCGCATTGCCCGTGCAAGTAAAGCTAACCGTTCCAACTGAGATCGTGCAGATTATTAGTCACGACCCATTGCTGCATGAGCAGATGGGGAGTGTTTGCAAGCAGCGATTCATGGAATCCGCGGCAAAAATTGATAAGGTACGGGAAGAGGTCGATAAACTTATTAAGCAGGATACTGAGGCATTTTTCGAGAAGAATAAACACAAAGTCAGAATCCTACAGATGCTGAGGCAAGATATAGCGGTTCCGGATTTTGCCGAAACATATCAAACATTTCTTAATAAGTTTAATCGCTTTGAAATAGATCATGCATTGTACAATGCACAATCCGCTGCTGAACATCAATGGGAGCTGCTGGCTGAACAACGCCACGAGTATAGTAAATATAAACGTGATGTCGCCGTTAAAGTGGCGTTTGGTGCAACGGGGCTGGGCTTGGGTATTGCTGGCGTTGTTTTGGCAATACCCACCGGCGGGGCGAGTCTGGTATTAGCGGTGGTTGTCGCCTGGCGATCCTTAGTGGATGGCCTCAAGACATTGATTGCCCTTGCCAAAGAAGCTGAAAAGGTTGGCAAGGAAACCAGTGAAATGATCAAGTCCCTTAAAAATAAATATGATAATAAAACGAAGGGAAATGTCGCCAGCCAGGAAGNNTGGCGGGTATTCGCACCACAGCGCATGACCTTGCCATCTCTCTGAATGATTTACTGGAAAAACAGGAAGCCTTAACCAATTTCCTCTTAGCGATGGATATCCAAATCCAGGAATTTGCGCACGTCTCTAGTACCAGCAGAAATAGCGGGAAATTGCGCAAATACGTTGAGAAGCTCGAAAAAACCAAGTCGCAGAGAAGCACGCTGACGCTTAAAGTGAAACAACTGCTTGAAAGCAGCAAGATTGCCGATTATTACCAGCGTGCCGAACGTGGACTCGAAGCACAGACGATCGCCGCGCAAGCCTTGACCGAGCTGGAGCATAAGAGCCCTGGATGGACGCAGAAATTTGATCGTTATTTCGCGCTGCTGGTCAATGTAGGTCTCTCGGCGACGGGTGATACCATCGGCTTTGTCGGCGCCAAGACAGCGCTGGACTGGGCAATGACCGGCGTCACGACGGCGAATGATTTGGCGACTAACGTCAAGGACTTGTGTGAAGCCATAAATTGATGTTTGGCCGAATGTCTCGAAACCTTGCAGATTGGGCTGCGCTTGCGAAGCCCAATCGCATGATCTTTCAGGTTGATTTTCTACCTGCTGGGNNAACGCCTCGCTTTTGCCCGGCTTACGCTACTCACTGATTGACCGCCTGGCGGATGATTTCGGCGATTTGCTGGGCTTCGGGCAGTTTCAAGCGTTGCGCGTCTTGTAAAGCCAGGTTGAGAAACTCCAACGCGGTCTGGCGGTCTCCCGCCGCACCGCGCGCCAGGTAATTAATCCCGATCTTGGCGCGGCAAACGAGTAAATCCTGCGCCGACCGGAGCCGCTCGTAGACCGGCAGTT
>DDST01000020.1 GCA_002343485.1 Proteobacteria bacterium UBA2383 | reverse complement strand
GCCATACTGAGAACCAATAACTGGCACATGATTATTTTTATTTATTATCAAACAGTTGAATGAAAAACAATCTATTGAAAAACCCGATTACCGGGCTAGATCGCGGAATATCGCGGTTAAAACCATCGTCTTTAGCGGACCAAGTTTGTCTGCTAACCGTACCGGAATGGGCAATCCGTCATGCTTCGCATTCGAACCGGCATTGCACGATGCCGATCGATGATTGAAAAAATTAAATACGCAATTCGATGTCTGTCCAACTTGCCATCGCTGTGACCCAGTTGATCAGCCGCCGCCGGCCTACTCTAGTCTCATTAACGGGGATCGCTCTCGGGGTCGCGTTCTTTCTGGCTGTATCCTCTTTGATGCGCGGTTCCGAGCGCGATTTCATCAAGCGGCTCATTGATAACAGTCCACATATCACGGTCTCCGATGAGTACCGGCACGCTCAGAAACAGCCGGTCCGTGAACGGTGGCCTGAAGGCGCGATTGAGGTGCTACGGGTCAAACCATTGACGGAGGTACGTGGCATTCGCGGTCACGGCCAAAAACTGGCCTTCATTGAATCGTTGCCAGGACTACGCGCTGCGCCCGTTTTGGTGGGATCCGTGGTGCTGACGTTTGCCGGACGCATCGAGGGCGTCACTCTGAACGGCATCATCCCGGAGAAAATGAAAGGCGTTTCGACCATCGAGGAAAAGCTGATACATGGCTCCTTGGAGGCACTGGCGACCAACCCGAACGGTATCGCCATCGGCGACGGTCTGGCCAAAAAGTTCGGCCTGGAAATGGGCAGCGTGGTCAATGTGTCCTCGCCGGCGGGCGAGGTGCGTACACTAAAAGTGACCGGCATCTTCCATACCGGCAACGTTAATTATGATGATTCCCAAACCTTCGTGCTGCTGAAGCGGGCGCAAGGATTATTGGATCGAGCCAACCGGATCAACCGCCTTATTCTCCAGCTTGACGATCCCTACGCTGCTCGCGAGGCCGCTGCCGTGATCGAACGGCGCATCGGTTATAAATCGCTATCCTGGCAAGAATCGGCTGAGGACCTGATGAGCGTGCTGCTGGTGCGTAATCTGATCATGTACAGTGTGGTGGCAGCGATCCTGGTCGTAGCATCGTTCGGCATTTACAACACCATCTCCACGATCGTCATGGAGAAGATTCAGGATATTGCCATCCTCAAGTCGATGGGCTTTCACGCCCGCGATATCCGGCGGATTTTTCTGGCTGAAGGACTGATTCTCGGAGCGCTTGGCAGCCTGATAGGCGTCACGCTCGGCATAGGGCTGATGTGGCTGCTGGCACAGGTTCAGATCAAACCGCCGGGCGCCACCGAAATCGTTCACCTGCCGATCTATTGGGGCTGGGAGCAGTATCTAATGGCAGCCGGTTTCGCACTGGCGTCGGCGGCCGGCGCTGCCTATTTGCCAGCGCGAAAGGCGGGACAGGTACAGCCCGTGACAATTCTGCGGGGCATGGCGTGAATCCGGTATTGGCCGCCGAGCGGCTCGGACGGATTCTGCCGGGCGAGATACCCGTGACCCTGGTCCGCGATATCGATCTGGAGGTTGAACGGGGCGAGTTCCTGGTCATTATGGGGCCATCCGGTTCCGGCAAATCTTCGCTGCTGTATTTGCTGGGCCTGCTGGATACCCCAACCTCAGGCCGGGTGCTGCTGGATGGGCAGGACACCTCCGGTTACGGTGAAGACCAATTGGCGAACACTCGATTGCGCCGGTTGGGCTTTGTATTCCAGTTCCACTTTCTGCTGGCTGAATTTACCGTACTGGAGAACGTGCGGTTGCCGATGCGCCGCCTGGGCGCGCTCGATGAGGAAACAGCCCGGCATCGCGCTAAGGATCTGCTTGATCAATTCGGTTTGCGCGACCATGCGCATAAGCATCCTCACCAGCTCTCCGGTGGCCAGCGCCAGCGTGTCGCTATCGCCCGGGCGCTGGCTAATGATCCCATGATGATCCTGGCCGACGAACCGACGGGCAATCTGGACAGCCATGCTTCGGCCAATGTCCAGGAAATTTTGCACAACCTGACCCGGCAGATGGGTAAAACCGTGGTTGCCGTCACTCACGATCTGAATTTTGCGGGTGCTGCTGACCGGCGTATTGGCATCGTCGATGGTCAAATTGATCTTGATTGGCAAATGTAACAAATCATTACAATATCGGTTACATGAGGCGGCAGCAACCAGCGCCATGCAACGATAGAGCGGCTAGCCGTCATCTGGACAGCGGATCGTCACCTTCAGTCCCCTCGCCCTCAGCCCCTCTCCCGCAAGCGGGCGGTGGGACTGAACGGTTACAGCAGATCTATTTGTCCCCGAGGGATGGCACGTCTACGGCGTGAACGACTGCAACAAGTTGAGCTTTAAAGAAGGCTTGAGTGTGCGGCAATTGTATATGGATCATAAAAGCCTCTTCGTTAGCGAAGTGTTCCAGTAGAACGAAGGAAGCTTCGTCGGAAATTGCCTGAAAGAAAGCAAACTCCACGCAACCTGGCTCCTCTCTTGTATCTGCCTCAAGGATTTTCAAGGCATCACGCAACTCCTGCTCCTGCCCCGCCTTTGCCGTGATTCGTACAACCTTTTGAACCGAATGATGGCTAACCACCTCTACCATAACTGCTCCTTCGCTTGAGTGCCGTGATTGCGGTAACTTCTCGACACACCTGATATTGAAAGCAGGGCAATCACGCTATGCCAGGGATTGACAAAAGGATGAAGACCGGCTGAGAAAACGCCACTGTTCATGTGGAGGGAACCGGTGCTGCCCTGTTTGCTTAATGACCCCCGTCCATACTTTGCCAGCCTGCCATGATAGTTATAGCGCTTCTCAATGAATTGTTGTTGCCGGCAACAACCTCCCCTACCCTCTCTTTGGTAAAGAGGAGAAGCCGCGCCAGCGGCAGAGAGATTTGAAGCAACCGATGGCGATTCTACAACTTCAGCAGGATGGCTATATCGATAAATCCAGCGGACTCTTCGCCTCCTTTCGGGTAATGCTCCGCACCGTGCGGGT
>DDST01000144.1:6311-8059 GCA_002343485.1 Proteobacteria bacterium UBA2383 | reverse complement strand
TGGCCCCTTCTGGTCTTACCCCGCTGCCCAGAAATCCTGGAAATGCAGTTTTTTCAGGAAAGCAGGGTAAGACCTTGAGGTCTTGCCTCGTCCAAATAGCAGCCAGTCCTGGCGTTAAGTAATTCACTTCAAACCTTGAGGAGCACAGCAATGACTCGTATCCAGCCGATTGATCACAACACCGCTGATTCTGCCGCGGCTGACCTGCTGCACACGGTCAAAAAGAAAATGGGTTCGGTACCGAACCTGATTGCGACGATGGCCCATTCGCCCGCTGTGGCGAAGGCTTATCTTGGCTTCAGCCAGACGTTATCCAGCGGCTTTCTGCCACCCCGCTTGCGGGAGCAAATCGCTCTAGTGGTCGGTGAGACCAATCGCTGCGACTATTGCTTGGCTGCCCATACGGCGCTTGGCAAAGCCGCCGGTCTCAGCGAGCAGGAAACCCGCGCCGCGCGCCGTGCCCATTCGCCGGTTGAAAAGGAGCAAGTAGCACTGGAACTTGCCCGCAAAATCGTGCAGGACCGGGGTATGATCGCTGAGACCCAGCTAGGACGGGTCCGGCAGGCTGGATACACGGATGGTGAAATCGCCGAGATCGTAGCCCATGTAGCATTGAACATCTTCACCAACTACTTCAACCACGTCGCCGGGACAACCGTAGATTTCCCCGCGGCGCCCAGCCTCGCGGCCGCGTGACGACGCTCCACGGCGCACCCGGCCAGACTCTCAACTACCGGCCGGGTGTGGCGTGGTAAATTCAACAAGCGAACGGCCTGACCGGCACCGGACAACATGAGCCGAAACAACGAAACCTGGTTGATGCATCTCGGTAAAGGCCATCCAGATCAGCAGGCAGCCTTGTCGGCTCTGCGGGCAGAGTTGCTGCGCAGTCTGCGGCGGGCTTTTTGGAAATGGGGTCTGGTCGATGAAGCATTTCTCGAAGACGCCGTACAGGATGGATTGGTGCGCATTCTCGACCGCCTTCAGCAGTTTGAGGGGCGCAGCCGTTTCCTAACCTGGGCGACCGCGATCGCGATTCGTGTTGCGATGACCGAACTACGGCGACGGCGCTGGCAGGATGTGTCACTCGATACATTGAGTGAAGACCCCCATTTTGCCCAAGCATGGGCCAGCGATGAAGAAATTGGTCCAGCCGTGCAGTGGGAACAGCAAGCGATTCTCGACACTCTCCATGACGTGATGCAGAACGAATTGACGGATAAACAACGAACGGCGCTGGTAGCCGAGCTAAAGGGGATGCCTCAAGAAGAAATCGCCCGGCACATCGGCAGTAATCGCAATGCGGTTTACAAACTGACCCACGATGCCCGCAAACGTTTGAAACGAGGGCTGGAAGCGGCCGGTTATGTTGCTGCTGACATCCACGCTGCCTTTGTCGAATGAGGACACCCGGCCATGTCACTCTCAACGCATGAAATTAATAAACTGATGCAACTCATCGGTCTCACGAAAGACGATGAAATCGACTGCGAGCAATGCCTGTCGCTGGTGGCTGAATTCGCTGAGCGGGAACTGGCGGGCAAGTCGATTCCAGATGGGCTCAAGGCCGTGGCGCATCACTTAACCCTTTGCGCCGAATGCCACGAAGAGTATCAGGCTCTGCAGCGGGTATTGAAAGACCTGAAGGAGTGAAGCGGCAATCCGCCAATCCTGCGGCGGGTCGTGACTCAGATAGGCTTGAACTTCTTCGCCATGATTGATAAGAGACTCCATCCCAAATCATTAAA